>JBGUHV010000137.1:0-7385 GCA_045112425.1 Oscillospiraceae bacterium | reverse complement strand
GCGCATTACGGATTTCACCGCCGGCATCGTCGCGGATTACGGCGTGAAGGACATGGCGAACATGGGCGCCGCCATGGCGCCGGCGGCCTATGAGACGCTCCGCTCGCATTTTGACGCCGTGCGTCCGCCGGAGGACTATGATCTCATCCTCACGGGCGACCTCGGGCATATCGGCCACGCCGTCGTCGCGGATCTCTTCGAGCGCGACGGGGTGCGCCTCGGCGCGCGCTATGACGACTGCGGCCGCCGCATTTTTGACAGGGAGAGGCAGGACGTCCATGCCGGCGGCTCAGGCGCCGGCTGCAGCGCGCTCGTTCTCGCGGGAGACGTGATGAAGCGCCTGCGCGCCGGAGAGCTCCGCCGCGTGCTCCTCGCGGCCACGGGCGCGCTCATGAGCCCTGTGAGCGCCATGCAGGGCGAGAGCATCCCCGCCGTCTGCCACGCCGTCACGATTGCAGGGGAGGGAACTGCATGATGCTCTTAAAAGCCTTTCTCGTCGGCGGTCTGCTCTGCATGCTCGGGCAGATTCTCGTCGACCGTACGCGCCTGACGCCCGCGCGCATCCTCTCGAGCTATGTCGTCGCAGGCGTCGTTTTGAGCGCCCTCGGGCTCTATCAGCCGCTGGTCGATTTCGCCGGGGCGGGCGCCGCGGTGCCGCTCACGGGCTTCGGCCACCTGCTGGCAAAGGGCGTGCGCGAGGCCGTGCGAGCAGACGGTTTTCTCGGCGCGCTCACCGGAGGCCTCACCGCCTCCGCCGCCGGAATCACCGCCGCGGTCTTCGCGGCACTTCTATGTGCCATTCTGTTTCGAGCCAAAGCAAAGAAATAATCAAAATCCCGCCGCAGGCGGGATTTTCTGTTTTGCCCAAAAACCTTTTCATAACTTCATAAAAAAGTTACAGTGCGGGCGGTTGAAATCATTTCCTATGTGCGGTATAATATCATGTATTTTTATGATACCCTTATTATATCCTTCTTTCTTCTGTAATTAAATTTTATGGAGGCATATACATGGCAAAGAAGCAATTCAAAGCGGAGTCCAAGAAGCTCTTGGACATGATGATCAACTCGATCTACACGCACAAGGAAATCTTCCTGCGCGAGATCATCTCCAACGCGTCCGACGCGATTGACAAGCTCTGCTACCGCTCCCTCACGGATGAGAACGTGGGCATGGAGCGCGGCGATTTCAAGATCCGCATCGACGTGGACAAGGAAGCGCGCACGATCACCGTCTCCGATAACGGCATCGGTATGACGAAGGAGGAGCTCGAGCAGAACCTCGGCGTCATCGCCCGCAGCGGGTCGCTCCGCTTCAAGGACGGCCTCGATGAGGAAGAGCAGGAGAACGCCGCCATCGACATCATCGGTCAGTTCGGCGTCGGCTTCTATTCCTCTTTCATGGTCTCCGATAAGGTCACCGTCATCTCCAGAGCCTACGGCTCCGATCAGGCGTATGAGTGGGTCTCCACCGGCACGGACGGCTATACCATCTCCGAGGCGGAGAAGGATACCGTCGGCACGCAGGTCATCATGCACATCAAGGAGGACGCTGACGGCGAGAAGTACAGCACCTACCTTGAGAACTGGAAGATCATGATGCTCGTGCGCAAGTATTCCGACTACGTCCGCTGGCCCATCGTCATGGAGGTCGAGCACAACGAGATGGTCGAAACCGGCGAGCTCGATGAGGACGGCAAGCCGAAGATGAAGATGGAAAACGGCTTCGTCGAGGAGACGATCAACTCCATGGTTCCTATCTGGCAGCGCAGCCGCCAGGAGGCGACGGACGAGGAGTGCATCGCCTTCTATAAGGAGCACTTCCACGACAACGACGATCCGCTCGCCGTCATCCGCGTCAACGCCGAGGGCATGATCAGCTATCGCGCGCTGATCTTTATCCCCTCCAAGACGCCCCAGCAGTTCTACACCCGCGAGAGCGAGCCGGGTCTCGAGCTCTACAGCTCCGGCGTCATGATCATGGACAAGTGCACCGACCTGCTGCCCGACTGCTACGCCTTCGCGCGCGGCATCGTCGATTCTCCGGATCTCAGCCTGAACATCTCCCGCGAGATGCTGCAGCATGACCGCCAGCTCAAGCTCATCGCCACGAACCTCGGCAAGAAGATGAAAAACGAGCTGAGCAAGATGATGAAGAACGACCGCCCGAAGTACGAGCAGTTCTATCAGAACTTCGGCATGGTGCTCCGCGCCGGCGTCATCAGCGAATTCGGCGATAAGATCGACGAGGTGAAGGATCTCCTGCTCTACAACGTGAGCGAGGACCGCATGGTCTCCCTGCAGGAGTACGTCGATTCCATGCCCGCCGAGCAGGAGAAGATCTACTTCGCCTGCGGCGACAATATCCGCCGCCTGCTCGCCCTCCCGCAGGCTGAGCAGCTGCACCAGAAGGGCTATGAGATTCTCTGCATGATGAATCAGGTCGACGAGTTCTTCGTCGATACGCTCAAGTCCTATGCCGGCAAGCCCTTCTGCAACATCGCCGTCGAGGATCTCGGCCTCGAGACCGAGGAGCAGAAGCAGGAGACCGAAAAGCAGGAGGCCGAGGCCAAGGATCTGCTCGCCTTCGTCAAGGAGACGCTGGGCGACAAGATCGACCGCGCCGTGCTGAGCCACAAGCTCGTCTCCGGCGCCGTCTGCCTCACGGCGGAGGGCGGCATCACCTTCGAGATGGAGCGCTATTTCCGCAATATGCCCGGCGCGCCGGATCATCTCAAGGCCATCCGCGTGCTCGAGTTCAACGGCAATCACCGCGCTTACAAGGCCATGAAAGAGGCCTTCGACGCCGACGATAAGGAGCGCGCCGCCAAGATCGCAAAGGTCCTGCACGCGCAGGCGCTGCTCATCGCCGGCGAGCCGCTGGAGGATCCCGCGGCCTATACGGAACTCATCTGCGATTTTATCCAGTAACAACCAATCCACAGTCAGAGAGGGGAGGAGATCAACCGCATGGAACCCAGGATGGGGATTTATGTGCATATTCCGTTCTGCGCCAGCAAGTGCGGCTACTGCGATTTCTACTCCCGCGCCGGGTGCGAGGGCGACATGCCCCGCTATCAGCAGGCGCTGATCGCCCACATCCGGGAGTGCGTGCCGCGCATCGCCCCCGCCTATATCGACACGGTCTATTTCGGCGGCGGCACGCCGAGCTATTACGGCGCGCGCCGCATCGCGCAGGTGCTCGATGAGATCAAGAGCTCCGGGCTTCTCCTGCGCAATGCCGAGATCACCGTCGAGGCCAATCCCGACAGCCTCACGCGCGGCGAGGCGCGCATTCTGCGCCGCGCCGGCGTCAACCGCCTGAGCATCGGCATGCAGTCTGCGAACAACGACATTCTCAAGATGATCGGCCGCCGCCACAACTTCAAGCAGGTGGAGATGGCCGTCCGCCACGCCCGCATGGAGGGGTTCGACAATGTGAGCCTCGATCTGATCTACGGTCTGCCGAGCCAGAGTGCCGGCGACTGGGCGGAGAGCCTCGCCCGCGCGCTGGAGCTCCATCCGGAGCACCTGAGCTGCTACGGCCTCAAGCTCGAGCCGGGCACGCCCATGTATGAGCTCAAGGATTCGCCCCTGATCCCGGATGACGATCTGCAGGCGGATATGTACCTCGCCGCCGTCGAGACGCTCGCGCGGTACAATTACCGCCAGTACGAAATTTCCAACTTCTGCATCCACGGCTACGAATCGCGCCACAACTTCAAGTACTGGCGTCTCGAGGATTATCTCGGCTTCGGCCCGGGGGCGCATTCCTGCGTCGGCCGCGTGCGCTACAGCTACGTCCGCGATCTGGACGCCTATATTCAGGGCGTGCTGCACAGCGGTGATATGATCGACGAGTATGAGCAGATCGGCGACTTTGAGCGCGGCTCGGAATATCTCATGCTCGGCATGCGCACGATGTGGGGCATCACGAAAGACGAATACCAGCACTTTTATCATAACTCCTTTGACGAGCTCCAGCGCACGCTGGAGGCGTTTCGGGAAAGCGGCTGGACCACGGAGGAAAACGGCCGCTGGCACTTTACGCCGGAGGGCTTTCTCCTGTCCAATCAGCTCATCGGCAAGCTGCTCGAGGCGCAGACCGCGCGCCGCGCGGAGCAGACGCCGTGGATCAAGCCCGAGGTGGAGCGCCAGCCCCGCCAGACGCTGCCTGAAAAACGAAAAACCATCGAAGAGCTCATGTTGAAAGAACAGGGATGATGAACATGAATAACGATAATCACAACAACAACGGCCAGAATCCGGAGCCGGAGGTCATGGACTTCTTCGCTGCCGGAAAGGAAGCCCGCCGCGTCACCGGCAAAGGCGAGAAGGAGATGGAGAACCGCTCAAACGGCTCACGCCAGCGCGGCCCCTCCGGCCGCCCGCACGGCATTCTCGGCTCCAAGGGCAGTCACAAGAGCAAGCCTGCCGCCAGCGAAAATCTGGAGCAGGAGTTTGCCGATCTGCTCGGCCGGAACGAAGCGCCGACTGCCGAGCCGGAGCCGGAAATTGTCCGCGGCCCGGTCATCGACCCGGCGCAGGAGCTTCTGAGCGAGGAGACGCTTTTTGCCGAGCCGGAAGCGGAGGAAGCCCCGGCGGCAGAGCCGGAGGCTGCGCCCCTGCCCGAGCTGCTCGAGAGCGAGGAGCCGGAGCTGCCCGAGAGCGAGGAGCCGGAGCTGTCCGTCGAGCCGGTAGCGCCTGCGGAGCCCGAAGCGGTCGAAGCGCCGCCAGCGGAGCCCGAGACGCCCGCCGAGCCTGCGCCGACGCCGGAGTCGGAGCTTCTGCGCGCCCTCACGGAGGACGCCGAGCGCGAGAGCGACGCCTTTTCTCCCAACGATATGGCGGCCTTTCTCCTGAGCGGTGAGGCCGACGATTCGGAGGAGGATCTTGCCGCCGTGCTGCTCAGCAGCGTGAAGGAGGATCCGTCCGATCAGGCGCTGTTTGACCGGCTGGACGCCCAGGAGGCTGCCGCCTTTGCAGCCGCTTCGCCCGCGGAGCCCGAACCGGAGCCGGAGGACGATTATGACGTCTACGACGAGGACGAGGACGACGATCCGCCGAAGCGCAGAAAGCGCGGCGGCCTGATCGCCGCAGTCGTTGCCGCCGTGCTGTGCCTCGGCGTGCTCGGCAGCGCCTTCGCCGTCTCCCGCCGCACCACGATTTTCCCGAACGTCTCCATCCAGGGCGAAAACGTCTCCGCCATGACGGTCGACGAGGCTGCCGCCGTCGTGAAGAAGGCCGGCTGGGACGGCCCTGACGCCGTAGTGCTCAAGGCACAGCTCCCCGCGGACGTGGAGCTCGACGTTCACGCGAAGGACGTCGGCTGGACCGCCACGGCTGAGGAGGCCGCGCAGGCCGCCTATGATTACGGCCGCGACGGCAATCTGTTTACGAACTTTATCACCTATGTCCGCACGTCCTTCTCCGGCTACGAGCTCGCCGACGATCTGACCGACGAGGCGGATGCCACCGCGCTGCGTGAGCAGGTCAAAAAGGCCGTCGACGAGGCCAACGACGCCATGAACGAGGACAGCATGGAGATCGACACCGAGAAGAAGGTGCTCACCATCGTCAAGGGCGGCGATCTGCTCATGGTGGAGACCGACGAGGTCTACAGCCAGGTGCTCGAGGCGCTCGAGGACCGCGAGAGCGAGATCAGCTGCATCAAGGACATGGACGAGGACGCCGATATCAAGGACGTCGATTTTGAGAAGCTGCACGACGAGATCTGCGGCGAGCCGGAAAACGCCAGCTACGACACCGAGAAGAAGGAAGTCGTCGACGGCAAGCCCGGCATCGAGTTTGACGTCAAGGAGGCCGAGCGCCTCTGGAAGGACGCCAAGCCCGGCGATCTTGTGAAGATCCCGCTCGAGGTGACGGAGCCCGATTTCAAGAAGGACGACGTCAAGGAGCTCTATGCCGATAAGCTCGCGAGCAAGACCACCTCGCTCTCCGGCAGCAGCTCCAACCGCATCAACAACATCACGCTCGCCGCGCAGAAGATCAACGGCGTCATTCTCGAGCCGGGTCAGAGCTTCTCCTATAACACCACGGTCGGCCAGCGCACCACCGCCCGCGGCTTCCGCGAGGCCGGCGCCTATGTCAACGGCGAGGTTGTCAACGAGGTCGGCGGCGGCATCTGCCAGGTGTCCTCCACGCTCTACTACTGCGCGCTCTATTCCAACCTGAAGATCACGGCCCGCACCAACCACTATTTCCCCGTGGCCTACATCGAGTCCGGTCTGGACGCGACGGTCAGCTGGGGTCAGCCCGACTTCCGGTTTGAGAATAACCGCACCTTCCCTGTGAAGATCGTCGCCTATGTGTCCGGCGGCAGCGTCACGGTGGAGATCTGGGGCACGAACGTCGACGGCAGCACCGTCAAGATGGATTCCACCACCAGCGGCCTGACCACCACGACCTACCGCAACGTGTATGACAAGGACGGCAACCTCCTCACCCGCACGCAGGAGGCCGTGAGCGTCTACCACAACCACGATGAGGCGAAGCCCACCGCCACGCCGAGACCGGTCACCACGCCGACGCCCGTGGCGCCCACGCCGACGCCGGTCGCGCCCACGCCGCCGCCCGCGACGCCCACGCCCGCGCCGGTTGAGCCCACCCCCGCACCCGTCGAGCCCACGCCCGAGGTTCCCAATCCCGAAAACCCGGACGAGGGCGGCAACTGAACCCACATTCCGAATAATGCCCCGCGCCCCATTCGGCGCGGGGAAGAGATAGGAGACGAAGCACATGAGCAAACCAACCTTCTATATTACCACTCCCATTTACTACCCCTCCGACAAGCTGCACATCGGCCACACCTACTGCACCGTGGCCACCGACTCCTTCGCGCGCTATAAGCGTCTGCGCGGCTATGACGTCATGTTCCTCACCGGCACGGACGAGCATGGCCAGAAGATCGAGGAGAAGGCAAAGGAAGCCGGCGTCACGCCGCAGCAGTTTGTCGACAACATTGTCGAGGGCGAGGGCGGCATCCTCGATCTGTGGAAGCTGATGAACATCTCCAACGACCGCTTCATCCGCACCACGGACGATTATCACGTCACGTCCATCCAGCGCATCTTCCGCAAGATGTATGACAACGGCGATATCTACAAGGGCAAGTATTCCGGCATGTACTGCACGCCGTGCGAGAGCTTCTGGACCGAGAGCCAGCTCGTCGACGGCAAGTGCCCGGACTGCGGCCGTGAGGTCAAGTATGCCGAGGAGGAGGCCTATTTCTTCCGCCTCTCCAAGTATGCTCAGCCCGTCAAGGAGCTGCTGCTCACGGGCGAGTTCCTGCAGCCGATGAGCCGCGTCAATGAGATGATCAAGAACTTCATCGATCCCGGCCTCGAGGATCTCTGCGTCTCCCGC
>JBGUHV010000136.1:0-8455 GCA_045112425.1 Oscillospiraceae bacterium | reverse complement strand
GGGCGCACCCTGCTGGTTTATGCGCTGCTGCTGCTCGCCATGCGTCTGCTCGGAAAACGCCAGCTGGGCGAGCTGGAGCTCTCGGAGCTGGTGGTCACCGTGCTGGTGGCTGATATCGCCGTTCGTCCGATTGTGGAGGAGCACGCGCCGTTTTTCCGAAGTCTCGCGCCGCTGCTGGTTCTGTTCGGCAGCGAATATCTGATCTCCGTCATGAGCCTGCGCAGCGCAAAACTGCGCACGCTGCTCTTTGGCAAGCCGAGTGTACTCATTGAGCACGGAATCATCAATCAGCGCGAGATGCGGCGTAATCGCTTTACGCTCGACGAGCTGATGCAGGAGCTAAGAAACCAGGGTGTGCAGGATATCCGCGCCGTGGATTACGCCGTGCTGGAGACCAGCGGCGTGTTGAATCTGCTGCTCAGGGTCTCCGAACAGCCCGTGACGCCCTCGCAGCTTGGACTCACGCTGCCGGAGCCCGGATACGCCACGATTCTCATCAACGACGGCCGCACGCTCTCGGAGAATCTCAGGCGTGTCGGGCGGGATGAGCGCTGGCTGCAGAAGGAGCTGAGCGCCAGAGGCATTGCTCGCGCACAGGACGTCTATTATCTGCAGATCAACGATGCGGGCGAGCTGCTGCTGCAGGAGAAGGATTAAGTGCGGTTGTTGAGCAGCTTCGTCAGCTCCTGCATGAAGGTGTCGATGTCCTTAAACTGCCGATAGACGGAGGCGAAGCGCACATAGGCGACCTCATCCACATTCTTCAGCCGGCGCATGACCATCTCGCCCACCTCCTCGGTGGTCACCTCGCGGTCGAGCGCACCCTGCAGCTCCTGCTCGATCTCATCGGCAATCTGCTCCAGAACCGGCAGCGGAATTTTCCGCTTGTCGCAGGCGCGCACCATGCCGTTGATAAGCTTGGCCTTGTCGAAGGTCTGGCGCGAGCCGTCGCGCTTGATGACGACAAGCGGCAGGCTCTCAATCGTCTCATAGGTGGTGAAGCGCTTTTTGCAGGCCAGGCATTCACGGCGGCGGCGAATGCTGGTGCTCTCATCTGCCGGACGAGAGTCGATCACCTTGCTCTCCAGAAAACCGCAGAACGGGCATTTCATAGTCTCGTTTCCTCCCCTGTTATCTGTGTTATGTAAATCTTGAGATCATTATAACACAGCCTTCCCTGCAATGCACGATAAAATTTCATCTTTTTCGGGGAATTTTTCACGACGCCGCGTTCGGATTCTCTCTTTTCAAGCTTTTGGAAATATGATATGCTGAGAAAAAAGGAGGGATACGATGCAGCAGCCCAATGCCGTCGCGGTGCCATGGGATCAATGGCCGCGGCAGGAGATCTTTCAGTTTTTTTCCGGCATGTCGAATCCGTTTTTCGGCGTGACCTTTACAACCGACGTGACGAAGGTAAAAGCCTATACCAAGCAGCGCGGGCTCTCTTTCTATTACGCGCTGGTCTATCTCTGTACCAAAGCCTTTGACGCCGTGGAGGCTTTTCATTATACGCTGAGAAGCGGCGAGCTCTACCGGCTGGAAACCCGCTGGCCGAGCTTTACGGATTTGAAGCCCGACAGCGAGCAGTTTCACATCGTGACCATGCCTGCGGAGGGAACGATTGACGAATTCTGCCGCAAAGCAAAGGCGCAGAGCATGGCACAGGACGTCTTCATCCGCATGGACATGGAGGGAGACGGTCTGTTTTTCTGCTCGTGCCTGCCGTGGCTGCCGCTGACAGCACTCACGAACGAGCGGGATTTTAACGCCGATGATGCCGTTCCGCGCCTAGCCTGGGGGCAATACACCTTGCAGAACGGCAGATACACGCTGGGTATCTCACTGGAGGCGAACCACCGTTTGATCGACGGACTGCACGTCGGGCAGTTTTATCAGGCGCTTTGTGAACTGATAGACAATCTGGAGTGATTTCGTCGATTTTTCTTGCAAGTTCTGCCGGAGCGTGCTATGATGAACTCAACCTGAAAAAACAATACAGGAGGTATCTTCGCATGGGTAAATTTGCAGTCAAAACCGTAAAAACCGGAATCAAGTTTAATCTGAAGGCAAACAACGGCGAGATCATCGCCACCTCGGAGATTTACAACTCCAAGGCAGCCTGCCTCAACGGCATCGAGAGCGTGCGCAAAAACGCGCCTATCGCCCCGATTGAGGATCAGACTGTGGAAGGCTTCGCCGTGGAGAAGAACCCCAAGTTTGAGGTCTATATGGACAAAGCCGGCGAATATCGCTTCCGCCTGAAAGCCCGCAACGGCGAGATCATCGCGGTCGGCGAGGGCTACAAGGCCAAGGCCAGCTGCAAGAACGGCATTGAGTCCATCAAGAAGAACGCGCCCGACGCCGAGGTCGTCGAGGAAGAATAATCCGATACAAACGAAAGCTCCCAAGGCAAGCCCTGGGAGCCTTTTTTATTGCAGGTTCAGCCTTCTGGAAAGCATCCAGTGCGTGATGGCATAGTACACTGCCGCACCGACGGCGCTGATTGCAGTCGCACGCCAAAAAACGCCGGTGATAAACTGAAGCATCATGTCCGTCGTTGCGGCATCGCCGTAGAACAGCGCCTCAGCAGAAGGGCTGGTTTGGACAATATGGGCAATGAACGAGACGCCGATGATCTGCGTGGCAACGTAGAACACAAAGAAAAACACCACTGCCATGAGTGTTTTTCTGCGGCGGAAGCTCTGGCCGATCGCCATGCAGGCATAGAGCATCAGGCAGAGCGTCACCCCGCCGACAAGCGTCATTGCCACACCGGCAGCGGCAATGCCTCTCAGCCGCTCCGGTGAAATCTGGTCAAACCCGACGACATTGATCGAGCCGCTGCTGCCCACAATCAGGGTCGCGACAGAAACTACCAACGCGGAGCAGGCAAACCACGCAATGGCTACCAAAAGCTTGGAGAAGATGAGCTCCGCTGTACTCACAGGAAGCGTGAACATGAGGTAGCCCTCATCGGTCATATAGTTCTTGTGGAACCGCCAGATCATAAGCACAAAGCTCATGACCACCGTTGCAGTCATGGCAAGGGAAAACAGCATCGCGATCAGCCCCGTGAGCACGCTCATAAACGCATTGTTCTGCGGAAGCAGATCCAGCACACGTGTGAACACCGCGAGCACAATCGCCGCCGCATAAACCGGCACCATGATCCGCGCCGTGGCACGGATGTCCTGTTTCATCAGCTTCAGGAACATCTGAACACCTCCCGGAAAACCGCATCGACGCTCTTGCCCTCTTCGGCGCGAATCTCGTCCACGCTCTTGTGCAGGGCAATGCTGCCGTAATTGAGAAACACCACGTCGTCCAGCACATTCTCCACATCGGCAATCAGGTGCGTAGAAATGACGACCGCCGCCTCGGGATCATAGTTGCTGATGATCGTGTGCAGGATATAGTCGCGCGTCGCAGGGTCCACGCCGCCGATCGGCTCATCGAGCAGATAGAGCTTGGCGCGGCGGCTCATGACGAGGATAAGCTGCACCTTCTCGCGCATGCCCTTGGACATCTCCTTGATGCGCATCTTCGGCTGAATGTTCATATGCTGCAGCATCTCTTCCGCTCTCTTGCGGTCGAAATCCGCATAGAAATCCTGAAACAGATCCAGCAGCTGCTCAGTACGCATCCAATCAGCAAAATAGGTGCGCTCCGGCAGATAGGAGACAATACTCTTCGTCTCTTTCGAGGGCTTCTTGCCGTCGATCAGAATCTCGCCGCTGTCCGGCTGCAGAAGGCCGTTTGCGAGCTTCAAAAGCGTGGTCTTGCCGGAGCCGTTCGGCCCGAGCAGTCCGACAATCCCGCCGGGCTGCAGCGCAAGATCAATGTGATCCAGAGCAGGCTGCGAGCTGTAGCGCTTCGTCAGCTGCCTGCACTCCAAAATCGCCATAATTTCATTCCTCCCTTTCCTTTTTTCCGCTCTCGGAAAGCATTTGCAGCGCCTCGCTCTGATCAAAGCCCAGCAGGCGCATACTGACCCAGAAGGTCTGAATCGCTGCCGAGGCAAGACGGCGCTTGACCGCCTCGATGCGTGAGGCGTCCTCCGTGACCGTTCGTCCGGCCGTGCGCTGCGTGAGCACCAGCCCTTCCCGCTCGAGTTCGGCAAAGGCGCGCTGCATTGTGTTCGGATTGACCCCCGCCTCAGCGGCGAGCTCTCGCACCGATGGCAGCCGGGATCCCAGCGGAAACTCGCCTGAAACAATGGCGAGCTTGATGTGCTCCACCAGCTGGGAATAGACCGGCGCGTCGCTGCGAATATTCCATCGCATTTGACCGCCTCCTTGTACTTTTGTATTAGGCTGTTAGTACAATAACACAGTAATACAGCTTTGTCAACAAAAAAATAGCACAGTGCAAAGACTGTGCTATTTTTGAATGATTCGCATTCAATCCGCAGAAAGGGTCACATTCAGATGCACCGGGTTATGATCCGTAAAGGTGAATCCGGCATCCACTGTCTCGACGCTGTTGAGCTGCACGTTCGGCGAGAGGATGAAGCCGTCGATCACATAATACTGCGTGGCGGGGTCGCTCGGATCATAGGGCATGTTGAGCAGACGGCAGGTCGGCGTCGCGGTGTCATAGGCAAACTGCCAGCCCTCGCCGGGGAGGTTGGATTCATCCAGCAGGCCCGGCGTCCAGAGCTCGCTGTTTTTCACCGGATAGACCTCGAGTCCGCCCGGGAAGGTCTGGTTGAAGTCGCCGCCGGCGATGACGTAGTTGCCGGCCTCATACTGCTCTCGGAGGAATTCTACAAGCACTTTTGTCTGTGCGGCCTTGCCCTCTCCGTCGTCATATGCCTCAAGATGGAGATTGACTAGGACGAGCTGCTTGTCGCTCCCCTCGAGCGGGAAGGTGGTCACAAGCAGGCAGCGCTTGAGGTTCGCGGTGGATACCGGCCACGAAAACGGGTTCGGCAGCGCCACGCGCTCGGCAGCGTCGACTTCCTGCGCGGTGCTCAGCGTGAACAGGCCGCTCGAAACCTTGCCCAGCGGCGGCCACGGGAACGGTACAAACGCGCATTTATAGTTGAGCGCATAGAAGTTCATCAGTCCCGTTGCGTCGGCGATCATTGCCGTCTCCTTGACGCCGTAGCTGCGCGTGGAGCCGGAATCGACCTCCTGCAGGATGCTGAAGTCAGCATCGACGCTTTGAATCTGCGCGATGATGCCCTCCATGTTTTTCTCCACGACGGACTTACTCTCCGGGCGGGTCTGCTCGCCGCCGTCCATGAAGAAATCGGATTCCTTGCCGAGCGCACCATAACCGACGTTCCAGCTGAGAACGTCAATCGAATCGCCCTCTGCGAAGGTGCGGCTGCTCTCCTTTCGGTCAAGCATCAGATTGACATTCGCGCCCTCGGATTTCGGATCGAGCTGCGTGATGGTCAGAAACGCAAAAAACGCCGCGATAAGAAGGAGCAGAATCAAAAAGAAGATCCCAACGCCCTTCAAAACTTTTTTCATAGTGGTACACCTCTTCTCTCTCAGTTGAGAAAAGTATACCACACAATTTCACGCAAGAAAAGAGCTTATCTGTTCAGAATCCAGACGCCGAGATTGAGATAGGCGGCAAAGAGCAGCCAGAGCAGATACGGAATCTGCATGCGAGCTGCATTGACGCTTGACTTTTCAAATTCCGACGTCATCTTCGCCACGAGAATGAGCAGCACGACGAGCCACACGAGGCTGAACAGCCGCAGCTGCCACAGGAAGAACAGCAGCGGCCAGAGGAAATTGGCGGCAAGCTGAATGCCCCACAACGTAACAGCACGGCGTCTCGCCTCTCCGTCGCTGCTGCGCCAGACGATTGCCATGCCGACGCCCATGAGCAGATAGAGAATCGTCCAGGCAACCGGAAACACCCAGCCCGGCGGCGAGAGCGGCGGCTGCCGCAGAGCGGAAAACGCCTCCATCTCCCCCTGCGTAATCACGCTCGACAATCCGCCCACCAGCAGCGCGAGCGCGGAGAAACCGACATACGGTTTGATCTTCGTCCACATTGCAAATCACCTCAATTGCATATTTGCCAAGATACCGAAGTTTATGCGCCGAGCGGACAAAAAATCACGCAAAAAGCTGAAAATGGCGCCGCCGCTTGCTTTTCCGATGCAAATCGATTAAAATAGCGCTGTTGTAAACAGAAATAAAAAGACTTTGGAGGAGATTCCATTGTACGACATCTTGAAAACCGCCGATCCGGAGCTCTACGCGAGCATGGAGCGCGAGCTGAAGCGTCAGCGCAACCACATTGAGCTGATCGCATCTGAGAATTTTACCAGTCTGGCCGTCATGGAGGCCATGGGCAGCCATCTGACGAACAAATACGCCGAGGGCTATCCCGGCGCGCGCTATTACGGCGGCTGTGACTTTGTGGACGAGGTGGAGCAGATCGCCATTGACCGCGCGAAGGCGCTCTTCGGCGCGGAGCACGCAAACGTGCAGCCCCATTCCGGCGCGCAGGCGAATATCGCCGTTTACGCGGCGCTCCTGCAGCCGGGCGACAAGATCCTCGGCATGGATCTCGCGCACGGCGGGCATCTCACGCACGGCAGCAAGGCCAGCGTCTCCGGACGCTACTACGAGCCACATTACTACGGCGTTTCCAAGGAAACCGAGACCATCGACTATGACGAGGTCGCCAGCATTGCGGATGAAGTCAAGCCGAAGCTCATCGTGGCCGGCGCGAGCGCCTATCCCCGCGTGATCGATTTTAAAAAGTTCCGCGAGATCGCCGACAGTGTCGGCGCGTATCTGCTGGTCGACATGGCGCACATCGGCGGTCTGGTCGCCGGCGGCGTGCACCCCTCCCCCGTTCCGTATGCGGACGTTGTGACGAGCACGACGCACAAGACGCTCCGCGGCCCGCGCGGCGCGATCATCCTCTGCAAAGAGGAGCTGGCCAAAAAGATTGACAGCGGCGTTTTCCCGCGCACGCAGGGCGGCCCGCTCATGCACATCATCGCCGCCAAGGCCATCTGCCTCAAGGAGGCCATGGAGCCGAAATTCCAGATGGATCAGATTCAGGTCGTTCGCAACGCGAAGGCCATGGCGCAGACGCTGCTGGACGGCGGCGTGCGCCTCGTCTCCGGCGGCACGGACAATCACCTGATGCTCATGGACGTGAACAGCCGCGGCCGCACCGGCCGCGAGGTGCAGGAGCTGCTGGATCGCGCAAACATCACCGCCAATAAGAACGCCATCCCGTTTGACACGCTCCCCGTGAAGGAGACGAGCGGCGTCCGCCTCGGCACGCCGGCGAGCACCGCCCGCGGCATGAAGGAGGAGGACATGGTCGCCGTCGCAAACGGCATTCTCCGCCTGATCAACGAGGGCGAGGCGGCAGTGCCGGAGGTGCGCAGCATGGTGCTCGAGCTCTGCGAGCGCTTCCCGCTCTATCCCGAGATCTGAAATCATAAGCACAGACAGAAAAAGCTGTCTTCCGAAATCGGAAGACAGCTTTTTTATTGATAAGCTCTGAGCGCGGCCTTTGCAGCCTCCTGCTCCGCTTCTTTTTTGCTCCGACCATCGCCGCGGCCGATTTCCCCCTCGTTGAGAAATACCGCCATGGTAAAGCGCTTCATATGATCCGGGCCGGAGGAATCGACCAGCTCATAGCGGATGTGCTGATCCGCCTTGCGCTGAATGACCTCCTGCAGCTCGGTCTTATAGTCCTTCACATGGTGGATCTCGCCCTTCTCGACGCCGGCGAGAATATGGCCGAGGATGAAGGTACGCGCCGGTTCCAGTCCGCCGTCCAGATACATGGCGGCGATGACCGCCTCCACGGCGTCCGCGAGAATGGACGGACGCGCTCTGCCGCCGGAATGCTCCTCGCCCTTGCCGAGGCGGAGATAATCGCCGAGCTTCAGATCGAGCGCAACGGCATGGAGGCTCTGCTCACAGACGAGCTCCGCGCGCAGGCGGCTGAGCCTGCCCTCCGGAAGCGACGGAAACCAGTGATAGAGCCGGTCCGCCGTGACCATGCCGAGGATGGAGTCGCCGAGAAATTCGAGCCGCTCATTGCTCAGGCCCCTGCGCTCATTGGCATAGGAGGAGTGCGTGAGCGCGTTTTGAAGAAGGGAGACATTCTGAAATGTATAGCCCAAACGATCCTGCAGCGCTTGCATCAGGCTTCCTCCCCCGCACTGTCCAGACGCATATATTCGATATTGGACATGATTTCTTCGATGATTCCGCTCTCGGCAAACTGGATTGCCTGACGGATCGCACTCTGGAACGCCTTTGCGTCCGAGGAGCCGTGCGCCTTAATGACGGGCTTGGAGATGCCTAGCAGCGCCGTGCCGCCGACTTCGCTGGGATCGAGCTGCGCCTTGAGATCGCCGAACTCGCTCTTGATGAGCAGACCTGCAACCTTGTTCTTCGTATTTTTATAAAACATGCCTTTGAGGAGCTTGAGCATGTATTTGAGCGTGCCC
>JBGUHV010000135.1:0-2237 GCA_045112425.1 Oscillospiraceae bacterium | reverse complement strand
AATCCGTCTCGTCTCGCATATCGGAAATCTCGCGGAGCTTTCCGGTTTTGACGAGGTCAGCGACTTTATCAATGATAACCTCGCTCGTGGTGGAATACGGGATCTCATAGATCTCAATGATATTTTCCTTCGGCAGATGGCGCCAGCGCGCACGCACCTTCACGCCGCCGCGTCCGGTGCGATAGATCTCCTCCATTTCCGCGCGGTCATAGAGGATCTCGCCGCCGGTCGGAAAATCCGGCGCGGGCAGCGTGGAGAGAATGTCGTGATCCGGATTCTGCAGAAGCGCAATGGTTGTCTCGCAGACCTCCGCAAGATTGAAGCCGCAGATTTGGCTCGCCATGCCGACGGCGATGCCGGTATTGGCGCTCACAAGCACATTCGGAAAGGTCGTCGGCAGCAGCGTCGGCTCCTTCATGGTGCCGTCATAGTTATCCACAAAATCAACGGTGTCGTTGTCAATCTCTCCGAAAATCTCCTTGCAGATGTCCGCAAGCTTCGCCTCCGTGTAACGGGAAGCAGCATAGCTCATGTCGCGCGAAAATACCTTGCCGAAGTTTCCCTTGGAATCGACAAACGGCATCAGAAGAGCTCCGTAGCCCTTGGAGAGACGAACCATCGTCTCATAGATCGCGGCGTCACCATGCGGATTCAGGCGCATCGTCTGGCCGACAATGTTGGCCGATTTCGTGCGACCGCCGGAGAGCAGATTCATCTTGTACATCGTGTACAAAAGCTTCCGGTGGCTTGGCTTGAAGCCGTCAATTTCAGGGATGGCGCGGGATACGATGACGCTCATCGCATAGGGCATATAGTTCTGCTCCAGCGTTTCAGTGATCGGCTGAGCAATGACCTCCGCCTTCAGACCGACCACATTGGGATTCTCGTTCTTTTTCGGCTGCGGAGCGGATTTTTTTCTCGGCATAGAATTTGATCTTCCTTTATCGTTCGTTTACGGTTTTGCCGGTCATATACTCCGGCTTGAGCGCAAATACCAGCGTACGGTCGCCGGCCTCCAGCAGCTCCTGCTGGAAATATGCATCATCTTCAATAAACTTTTTCGTAATCCGGCGGACCACCCGATCCACAATCACCGGATCCTCCACGAATTCAATGCGGCCGAAAACGACCACGCTGCGAAAGCGAAGCCACCAGCCCTCTTCGGCTTGCCGGCCGCCATCAGTGCAGACAAAGCTCGCCTTATCACAGGCGCGCATGGCGTCAATCTTATGGCCTTTTTTTCCGCCGTGGAAATAGAGCTTCCCATCTTCCTCGCAATAGAGATGATTGATCGGCGTACCGTATGGGTAGCCGTCATCTCCGATCACGGAAAGCACGCCTCGCGGCGCGGTTTTCAGGACTTCCAGACACTCCTCCTTAGAGAGCACCTGTTTTTTTCTTGCAACTTCTCGAAACATGTTTTCAGCCCCTCAAATGCAGATGGTGATTACTTTTTCTTCTTTCTGTACTTCAGCCCGGTGTCGAAGTCTTTTTTGCAGTGCGGACAATACTCCGCCTTCATCAATCCATGTGTCACGCGCTTACTGCACCACGGGCAGCGGCAGGCAGTGAACAAAACGATAATCGACACAAGCATCAGCCCGAAAGCGGCAAAGGTGACGTACAGACTGGCCACCGTGCCCGGCTCGAAAAAAACGAGGCCGATCACAGCAAAGGCAACCGACAAAATCATCGACCACAAAACCACTTTTCTGGCAGTTTTAATATGCATGGTATTACCTCCCGTCAGGAAATATCGGCGAGATCCAGGAACTGGCTGCCGAATTGCGCAATGTGTTCCTTTCTGCCGGAAAGATTATCGCCGAGGAGCAGATCAAACATCTGCGCCGTGCGCTCCACATCCTCCGGCATCACACGGATGAGCTTGCGGGATTCCGGATTCATTGTGGTCATCCACATCATGTCCGGGTCGTTCTCGCCGAGACCCTTGGAGCGGTTGATCGTCGCCTTCGCGCCGTTCAGGCTTTCCACAATCTCCGCCTTCTCCCGGTCAGAATAAGCAAAATACGTCTTTCCCTTGCTCTCAATCTCATAGAGCGGCGACTCCGCAATATAGACATATCCCTCGCGGATCAGCGTCGGCGCAAGGCGATAGAGCATCGTGAGAATCAGCGTGCGAATCTGAAAGCCGTCAACGTCAGCGTCGGTGCAGATGATGATTTTGTTCCAGCGCAGACTCTCAAGGCTGAAGGAGGACAGATCCTTCGCGCCCTTGT
>JBGUHV010000134.1:0-6303 GCA_045112425.1 Oscillospiraceae bacterium | reverse complement strand
TGAGCGCCCTTCTCGGCGGCGACACGGCGGGGCTCATCCGCCCCGGCGCGGGCGACCGGCTCTTCGTCGATCTCAAGGCTGCGAACGCGAGGCGTCTGCAGCAGCTCGGCGTCAGGGCTGAATCCATCGCCGTGTCCGACGCCTGCACCATGTGCGCGCCGGACGAGCTGTGGAGCCACCGCGTCACCAACGGAAAGCGAGGCGTGATGACGGCGGTTATCGCGCTCCCATAGTGTGGAGTGTGGAAGGTGGAGTGTGGAGTTTAATAGTGTTTGCTGACGCAAACGATTTGAATTCCAATCATCGCCGTCAGGCGATATCTTCACTCCAAACTCCACACTCCAAACTCCACACTCATTCTCTCGGGAGGTTTCCGATGAAAAAACGAATCTTTCTCCTTCTGATCTCACTTTCTTTGCTGCTCTGTGCCTGCGGCACGAAGACGGACGAGCCGGAGATCAGCTATGATGAGGACGAGCCCGTCGTCGTCGACCAGACGGACGACATCTTCGCCATCAACTACAGCTCGCAGGACAGCATGAACCCCTATGAGACGACCAACTCGCTCAACCAGATCGCGGGCGAGCTCGTCTATGATCAGCTCGTGCAGCTCGATGACGGCTTCCGGCCGATGCCGGGTCTGTTCCTGTCCTGGACGACGGAGGACGGCACGGTCTGGACGTTCCAGCCCGACGCGAGCCGCCTGTTCCACGACGGCCACGCGCTCACGGCGGAGGATATCATCTATTCGATCAACACCGCCCGCGAGTCCGCGCTCTATTCCTCCCGCCTGCGGAACATCGCCGAGGTCTCGGCGAGTGAGGAGGGCGCCGTCATCATTTCGCTCAGCCGCGCCAACACGCAGTTTCCCGCGCTGCTCACGATCCCGGTGATCGAGAACAACGCCGGAAGCTACAGCCGCCCCGCCGGCACCGGCCCGTATCGCTTCGGGGAGGACGGCACGACGCTCGAGGCCTTCGCAGACTATCCGAAGGCGTCCGAGCTGCCGATTGACCGGATCTACCTGCGCGAATACAGCACGATTGAGGACGTCATCAACGCCTTTGACAGCAGCGAGCTCGATCTCGTCTGCAACGATCCCACCGGCGAGAGCGATCTGAGCTTCTCGAGCGTGAGCGAGTCGCGCCAGTTCAACACCACGAACCTGCAGTTCATCGCCTTCAACACGGCGAGCCGCTTCTTCTCCGATCCGGCGCACCGCCGCGCCTTCCAGACGGCGGTCGACCGCTCCTACGCCGTGAGCCTCTTAAACGACTGCGCCGTGGCGTCGGCGCTCCCGGTGCACCCGGCGAGCCCCTATTTCGACGAGACGCTCGTCGGCTCGCTGGGGTACGACATGAGCGTCACCGCCAGCGCCCTCACGGACGCGAAGGTGCTCGACTATGACGGCGACGGCGAGCGCGAATATCTCGCCTCCGAGGGCTCCACCGAGGCCACGGATCTGAGTCTCTCGCTGCTCGTCTGCTCCGACAACAAGCAGAAGACCGCTGTCTGCAGCAAGCTCGCCTCCGATCTGGAGCAGATCGGCGTCGTCGTCACGGTCAATGCCCTCCCGTGGGAGGACTACCTCGCCGCGCTGAACATGGGCAACTTTGATCTCTACTACGGCGAGGTGCGCCTCACGGCGGACTTCGATCTGTCGCCGGTGCTTGTGCCGGGCGGCTCGGTCAATTACGGCGACGTGACGAACCCGATCTACGGCGAGGCGATCAACGCCTATCTCGCCGCCCCGGAGGACACCCGCGCCGACGCCTGCCGGGCCATGCTCTCCACCATCATCGACAACGCGCCGATCCTCCCCGTCTGCTTTGAAAAGCAGGAGGTCTGCGCCCACCGCGGCGTCGTCGGCGGCCTCGCCCCCACACAGAGCAACATCTTCCAGAACATCGCCGCCTGGACGATCAATCTGGAGTGACATATTCAAAAAGGAGGAGATTTCCATGACGGATCGTGAGCTGATCAATCTGGCCAAGGAGGCCTCGAAGAACGCCTATGTGCCTTACTCCCGCTTTGCCGTGGGCGCGGCGCTCGAATGCCGCGGCGGCGTGGTGTTCACCGGGTGCAACATTGAAAACGCCGCGCTGGGCAGCACCATCTGCGCCGAGCGCACCGCCGCCTGCAAGGCCATCAGCGAGGGCCGGCGCGACTTTGTCCGCATCGCCATCTACGGCGAGGGCGAGGGCTACTGCTATCCCTGCGGCGCCTGCCGCCAGTTTCTCGCGGAGTTTGCGCCGGAGCTGGAGGTCCTCTCCGCGAAGAAGGATCGCTACGTCTCCAACAAGCTCTCAGAGCTGCTGCCCCATACCTTTAACTTCTGATGGAGCCGGAGCAGCTGCGCATCTTTCTCGCCGTCGCGGAGCACGGCAGCTTCACCGCGGCGGCGAAGGCGCTCTTTGTGAGCCATTCCACCACGAGCCGCGCCGTGGCGGCGCTCGAGCGCGAGCTCGGCACGCCGCTCTTTCTCCGGCAGGGGAGAAGCGTTTCGCTTACCAAAGCAGGGGAGATGCTCAAGCCCGAAGCCGAGCGGCTGTTGAAGCTCATGGAAGAGATTAAACAGAAAATCCAAAGAGAGAAGGAAAAAGAAATATGAACAACCTCAAGAGAATCCAGGACGCCATCATCGCAAACGACCTCGACGCCGTTCTGCTCATCGACCCGCTCAACCGCTATTATGCCGCGGGCTTCCACACCTCGGACGGCGCGGTGCTCATCACGCGAGAGAAGGGCTATTACATCACCGACTCGCGCTATATCGAGGCGGCGCATAACGCCCTCGACGGCCTCGTGGAGGTCATTCTCACCGACCGCGCGCACCCGATGGGAAAGCTCCTCAAGCAGCTGGTTTCCGACTGCAAAATCGAGAAGCTCGGCGCCGAGGACGGCAGCCTCACCTATGAGCAGTATCTGGCCTATGAGCGCATCCTCGGACTGAAGCTCGTGCCGTCGCAGAAGCTGATCATGACGCTCCGCCAGGTCAAGCAGCCGGAGGAGCTTGCGTATCTCAAGGCTGCGCAGGCGATCACCGATCAGGCGCTCAAGGAGGTCCTCCCGCTCATCCGCCCGGGCGTGACCGAGCGCGAGATCGCCGCCGAGCTTACCTACCGCCAGCTGCGCCTCGGCGCGGAGGGCAACAGCTTCGACCCCATCGTCGTCACCGGCTCCCATTCCAGCATGCCCCACGGCGTGCCCGGCGACCGCAAAATCGAGCTGGGCGACTTCATCACCATGGACTTCGGCTGCCTCAAGGGCGGCTACTGCTCCGACATGACCCGCACCGTCGCGCTCGGCAGCGTCACGGACGAGATGAAGAAGGTCTACAACATCGTGCTCGAGGCGCAGCTGGCCGGCATTGCCATCGCGAAGGCGGGCGTCACCGGCGCCGAGATCGACGGCGCGGCGCGTGATCTCATCGCGTCCTACGGCTACGGCGAGTATTTCGGCCACGGCTTCGGCCACAGCCTCGGCCTCTATATCCATGAGGCGCCGAACTGCGCACCGAACAACCGCGAGCCCATGCCCGAGCACGCGGTCTGCTCCGCCGAGCCCGGCATTTACCTGCCCGGCCGCTTCGGCGTGCGCATCGAGGACGTCATGCACCTGACCGCCGACGGCGCCGAGGTGCTCACAAAATCCCCGAAGGAGCTCATTATCCTGTAACAGAAAATGCTTGCCAAACAGACAAGTATCGTGTAAAATAGTACAGGCAATTTTGTAAATAACAATTCAGGAGGATTTACGATATGATCACTGCAGGCGATTTCAGAAACGGCGTGACCTTTGAGATGGACGGTCAGGTTATGCAGGTCGTCGAGTTCCAGCACGTCAAGCCCGGCAAGGGCGCGGCCTTGGTCCGCACCAAGATGAAGAACGTCATCACCGGCGCCGTGACCGAGACCAGCTTCAACCCCACCGCCAAGTTTGAGGAAGCCACCGTCGAGCGCAAGACCATGGAGTACAGCTACAACGACGGCAACCTCTACTACTTCATGGATCCCGAGAGCTATGAGCTCATCCCGATCGACGAGAGCGTTCTGGGCGACAATTTCAAGTTCGTGAAGGAGAACATGACCTGCACGATCCACTCCTACAAGGAGAAGCCCTTCCTCGTCGAGCCCCCGTTCTTTGTTGACCTCGAGGTCACCGAGACCGATCCGGGCTTTGCCGGCAACACCGCCACCAACGCCACCAAGCCCGCCACGCTGGAGACCGGCGCCGAGATCAAGGTGCCGCTGTTCATCAACCCCGGCGACAAGATCCGCGTGGACACCCGCGTGGGCGAATACCTCGAAAGATCTAAGGGCTGATTGAGAGCATACAAAAACCGCTGCCGAGAGGCAGCGGTTTTTTGTCAGAGTGGAACGTGGAGAGTTGAGAGTTGAGATGAGGTGCGCTTCGCGCGATTGGATTTTGCGGGCGATTCGTGAATCACCCCACGAAAGACAGGAAATGCGGTCTCCTCTTGTAGGGGTCATTCACGAATGACCCGCTTTCAAATCCGTCGGCGCAAGCCGACTCCACAACTCCACTCTCCGTTCTAAACTCTCCACTCTCACTTTCTGCAAATGTTCGCCGTGATCCCGCTGAGCGCCTGCGCGGCTTCCATGTCGAAGCGCTGGGTGCGGGCGACGTCCGCGAGCGAGAGCATGCCGACGAGCGTTTCGCCCTCCACGACGGGGAGACGGCGCACCTGCTCGGCTCTCATGCGCGCGAGCGCCGCCGTCACGTCCTCGCCGGGCGCGGCGGTGACCGCGCCGGTGGACATGACGTCCGCAACCTCCACCTTCGCGGGGTCTCGCCCCGCCGCGACGCAGCGAAGCACAATGTCGCGGTCGGTCAGCATCCCGCGCAGACGGCCCCTGCCGTCCTGCACCGGGATCGAGCCGATGTTCCGCTCCCGCATCAGCCGCGCCGCCGCAGCCACCGGTTCCGTGACCTCCACCGTGATCGGATTGCGCGCCATGACGTCCTGTACTCTCATAAAATCAACTCCTTTGTGTGGAGTTTGGGCAATGGAATGTGAAAATATACAAATTAGGAATGAGGAATTAGGAGTTACCTGAACTTGTCATTCTGAGCGCAGCACGAAGTGCGGAGTCGAAGAATCTTGGCAGAGCAGTAAACTGGACGCTGGATGATCTCTTTTGCTGCGGTGCCAAGATCCTTCGACAAGCTCAGGATGACATCTGGTTCCTGCGCATGAACCATATGCCAATTCCTAACTCCGAACTCCTAATTCGCTCGCGCTCCCCTTGCATTTCAAATCATTTTATGCGACAATATCCAAAACTTGAACTTACGGAGGCCTTCGCATGAATCAGCAGCAGTCGAACAAGCGCGGGCATTTTTATTCGATCATCCTTGCCCTCATCATCGGTCTGATCGGCACGGCGTGGAGCCTGCACCATCCGCGGCAGGCGCCGGAGCAGCCGCAGCTGCCGCAGGCGGGGGAGGGGCTCACCATCTACATGCTCCCGGCGGAGGGCGGCCAGTGCGTCCTCATGACCTGCGGCGGCGACACGCTCCTGCTCGACGGCGGGTCGGAATCCTTCGGGCAGACGGCGGCGGACTTCCTGCGCAGCCAGAAGGTGCGGCGCATTGACCTGCTCGTCTCCTCCCGCCCGGACGAGGCTTATGCCGGCGGGCTCGCAGCGCTGGTGACGAATTTCCCGGCCAAAACCGTCTGGACGACGGCCGAGCCTGAGGGCGACTTTGCGTCTTCGCTCAAGACCGCCGGACGCACCGCTGAAATCCCTGCGGACGGGGAGACCTTTTCCCTTGGTGACGCCGTGATCACCGCGCGTGTGACCGACCTGAACGTCCTGCTGCTGGAATTCACCTACGGCGGCACGAGCGGCGTTGTCGGCGGGGTGCTCGACCGCGCGGACAGTCTCCAGCCGACCCTGTCCGACGACGTGACTGTTTACGTCTCCGATGGGGAGCAGATCTATTGCCTGACAGAAGCAGGAGATTAAAAGAACTTTTTGTGAATTTGAAGAATTTCATATATATTTAATATTTTTGTAAAAATTTATTATTGCGGGATCGCCCCCTGCTGTGGTATACTACGCACAGCAACGGGGCGATTCCCGTTTGCAAAAATAAATATGGAGGAATTCACGCATGAAAAAGTACATTGCTCTGCTTTTGGCGCTGGTGATGGTCTTTGCTCTGGCTGCCTGCGGCAGCAAGCAAGAGGCTGCTCCCGCAGGCTCCGAAGAAGCTGCGGCTCCGGTCGAGGCTTCCGGCGACGTCAAGGTTGCGATGATCACCGACTACGGCGAC
>JBGUHV010000133.1:0-8774 GCA_045112425.1 Oscillospiraceae bacterium | reverse complement strand
AAGAGGCATGTCGATTTTCGAGAACAACGCTCCGACCTTTCATCTGGAGCTGCTGGATCGGCCCACTCTTGTCTGGGATTTCCATTCACTGCAGATGAACATTAAAATGATGCTGACGCTGATGATGACGGATGAGAACAACCCAATCCGACTTTGCAGGCAGTGCATGAAGCCGTATATTGCTGATAATCCCGATCAGGAGTTCTGTTCCCGAGAATGTGAGCAGAAGTTTATGCGCGAGAGCAAGCACCAGAGTTAAGTTCGTACGTACGTACAGATGTACAGCAGACATGAGCTGCAATGAAAGATACAAAAGCGGCGCAGCTGTTCAAGCCTGTAGTTGAGATATGATGATATTGAAAGGCTTCCTCGCTTGAAATGCTATCAACCTTGGGGTATAATAGGTTAAAGGCAAGGAAGTGAGGATATGATTTCAACTCGTGGACGTTATGCCCTGCGTGTTCTTGTCGATCTGGCAGAGAATCAGGGAGACGGATATGTCACGCTCAAGGAAGTCGCTGAACGTCAGGAAATATCGGAAAAATACCTGGAGAACATCGTGAAAGAGCTCGTCCGTGTCGGCATTCTGGAGGGACTGCGGGGTAAAGGCGGCGGATACCGGCTTGGTCATCCGGCTGAGCAAATCAAAGTTTTGGATGTCCTTTGCACGACGGAAGGAGATTTGGCTCCGGTAGCTTGTCTTTCGGCCGGGAGCAAGCCATGTCCCCGTGCTGCTGGCTGCCGCACATTGTCTCTTTGGGAAGGACTGAATGAAGTCGTCAGTTCCTATCTCAGTAAATTCACCGTGCAGGATCTCGTCCCCAGAGATCCGGACAGCTTTGACTATGTCATCTGAACAAAAAGGACCGCGGAAGCGAATATGCTTCCGCGGTCCTTTTATACGACTGTGGGGACGATGACCTCGCCCCTTCCCCCGCAATAGCGGGTGGTCAAGGCGATGATCCGTTCTGCCGTCTCGCGCAGCAGCGCGTCAGGCGTGGCGTCGTTGCCCTGCACGATGTAAAAAATGTTCTGCGCGTCCTCGTCCACCTTGGTCTTCTCCACCTGACGGATCTCCAGACGGCAGAGCACCTCGTTTGCGTCGTCGCAGTAGCTGTACTCGTGCGCCGCCACGGGGATCGGCTCGCTCTGTCCGATGGGAACGAAGCGCTCACTGCCGTCGGTAAAGCGCAGGGTGATGTTTCCGTCTGCCCGGTCGATGTTGTGGGCGCCCAGAGCCAGCTTGCTCTCCAGCGAGATGAGATTATAGATATCCACGGCCTGGTTGATGTAGAACATGCCGTGGTTTTTTTTCAGGAGCTTGATGAGGTTCTCGCTCGCGGGGATGTTCTTGCGGCGCTTGACGCCGGTACGGTCGTGGAGGATGTTGAAGCCCTCCAGGATCGGGTCGTCGTGGACCTCCAGGGGCTCATATTCCGCATACAGTTCCTCCAGCCGCTTTTCCCGATAGGCAGCCCATTCCGGGTCCTCGCCGTGATTGTCGATCCCATATACCGCTGCAAACAGGATCTTCACACCCGCGTCCAAAACTGCCTGTTCCACATAAAAGTTCATAGTCTGTTCTCCTTCATTTGTATTGGAAGTTCTTCCCCCGAATCTGACATTTTTACTTCCTCTTGAAATCTCTCCAGAAAGCTGTGCCTTTCGCCGTCGGATTTGTACCCCGGGAAGGTGTCGATGTGTACGGCGTGAATGGCGTTGAACATGCTGGTTTCGATGTTGGGGTTGGTTTTCTTCAGATTGCGGATCAGGATCTTCATCTCCTTGCGCTTGCTGCCGCCGCTGTCGTCATCGGGCAGGGAGCAATTCTCCGTAAAGCGGCAGGCGCACTGGATGAAATCCAGCCCGTTATACCGCTTCCAGGCGAGGATGTCCTCCTCGCGGACGCAATAGAGCGGGCGGATCAGGGTCATGCCCGCAAAGTTGGTGCTGTGCAGCTTCGGCGCCATCCCCTGAAGCTGCGAGCCGTAAAACATGCTCATGAGCACGGTTTCCAGCACGTCGTTGAGATGATGTCCCAGCGCAATCTTGTTGCAGCCGAGCTCTTTGGCCTTGCTGTACAGATACCCCCGGCGCATCCTCGCGCAGAGATAGCAGGGCGAGCCGCCGACCGAAGCGGTCACATCAAAAATATCGGTATCGAAGATCTGGATCGGGATGTTCAGCAGCTTCGCGTTGTCCTCGACTTTCTGCCGGTTAAATTCGTTATAGCCCGGGTCCATCACGAGAAACACCAATTCAAACGGCACATCGCTGTGGCGCTGCAGCATCTGGAGGAGCTTGGCGTCCAGAAAAGAGTCCTTGCCGCCGGAGATACAGACGGCGATCCGGTCTCCCGCCTGGATCAGCTCATACTGCTTGACTGCGTTGATAAACGGCCGCCAGATCGTCTTTCGGAACTTTTTGCTGATGCTCTGCTCGACCAGCTGGCATTTTTCCAATTCTCTGCTCATAGCTTTACCAAATCCTTTACCACTTCTCCCGCGATGATCAGCCCAACGACCGACGGCACGAACGCGACGGAGCCGGGAATGTCCCGTCGGTCGGTGCAGTGCCGCTTGGTGCCCGGCGGGCAGATGCAGTGGGCTCGGCAGCTGATGCTCAGATCCTCAAACGGCCGGATGGGTTTTTCTTTGGAATAGACGACCTTCAAATGTCGGATGCCTCGCTTTTTCAGTTCCCGCCGCATGACGCGCGCCAGCGGACAGACCGAGGTCTGCGTGATATCCGCCACGCGAAAGGCTGAGGCGTCCAGCTTGTTTCCTGCGCCCATGGAGCTGATGATCGGCGTTCCCGCCGCCTGTGCGGCCAACACCAGCTGAATTTTTCCGCTCACCGTGTCGATGGCATCCACCACATAATCATACTGGGAGAAATCGAATTTCTCCGCCGTATCCGGGAGATAAAAGGTCTTGTATGTCCGTACCACGCAGCGCGGATTGATTTCGCTGATCCGCTCGGCGGCCACATCCACCTTGTATTTTCCAATAGTTTTTCGCGTAGCGAGGATCTGCCGGTTGATATTGGTCAGGCAGACCTTGTCGTCGTCGATCAGATCGAGCGCGCCGACGCCCGATCTTGCCAAAGCCTCGACCGTATAGCCGCCGACGCCTCCGATCCCGAACACGGCCACACGGCTGCACGCGAGCGTTTCCATAGCTTCCGGGCCCAACAAAAGCTGCGTCCGGGAAAATTCATTCAGCATTTCCGGTGTAAATCTCCTTTGCCACGTCTCGGCAGGCCTGCGCCTCATCCGGACGTTGAAAATAATCGAGCGACGGTGCGCATTTCCGGAGCACATAGGCGTAGTTCCCGTCTTTGGGCTGGTTATCGGAATTGATATATTCCCACGCTTCGTCCAGCAGTGCCTCCACCTGCGCAATGGCCGTTTCGTCCCGGTCATAGGTCAAATGCGCCAGCATGATCAGGGAAATTGCGATCTCGCCATCGTGGTATCCGACCTGTTTTAAGATTTCGATGGCCTGCTGCCAGTCGGCCTCCGCCGCGTCATAGCGCTTTTGTTCGTTGAAGATCGCGGCGCGGTTATTTAAGAGCGCCGCATATTCATAGCTTGCGGTCTGCCCCTGCGCAGTAAAGCAGGCGGCTGCCCTGTCATACAGAGCGAGCGCCCGCGCCGTCTCACCAAAGAAGGAGAGGGTTGTGGCGGCGTTGGTGAACACCGTTGCGCCGGAGGCACTCTCGGTCTGCCCCAGCGCTTCTGCCAGCTGCAGGCACTCCTCCATGGCCTGCAGCGCGCGGGTCTTTTTCTTCGTGCGGCGGTAATAGCCCACTGCTTCGTTCAAAACGGTCAGCAGGCCTCTGTCATCGCCAAGTCGGCGCGCTTCGCCTTCCCAAAAACGGAGGCACTCCCGGGCACCCTTCATGTCGTTTCGGTCAAAGCAAGCGTCAAGCCGACTGAGAAATCGTGTAACAGGAATTCTTTCGGTCTGATCCATGGCAATCCCTCGTCAGATAAACAGGCTCATATCGGACTGCTCGCCGGAGCCGAGGAAGGTGGACACGCCGCCGAGCTCCACGCCGTCGATCAGTTCCTCCTGATGAATGCCCATGATATCCATGGACATCTGGCAGGCCACGAGACGCACACCATGTGTCCGAGCACTGTCCATCAATTCCTCCAGGGAGCTCACGCCCTTGCTTTTCATGATCGAGCGGATCATCTTCGCGCCGAGCCCACCCATGTTCATGCGGCTGAGTCCAAGCTTCTTTGATCCGCGCGGCATCATGAAGCCGAACATGCGCTCAATGAAGCTCTTTACAACGGAAACTGGTTTTGGGCGGCGCAGGATGTTTAAGCCCCAAAACGTGAAAAACATCGTCACTCTCCGCCCCATGGCGGCAGCGCCGTTCGCCATGATGAAAGCGGCTATCGTCTTGTCCAGATCGCCGGAGAAGACCACGAAGGTCTTGTCGTTTTGCGGCACGGCTGCCGTCTGCACCGCGGGGGATGCCTTCTCCACCAGCGCCTCAATGACGTCCGGTTTGACCTCCAGCTTCAGGAGCTTGTTGCCGGTACGGTCGCACCAGACTGCGATATCGGAGGCGAAGGCATCCTCCGTGGCTTCTACGTATACCTTTTGTCCCGTCTGGAGCCCCTTCAGCGTATCCGCCACCTTGACGATCGGCCCCGGGCATTTGAGCCCTTTGGCATCCACCGCGACAGGCGCCAGACCTTCGATAAATCTGCGCCATGCGCTCCATCCGCCGTCCACATTCGTGACATCCAGCCCCTGTGAGTGCAGCAGCGCAGAGGCCTCAAGACTGAGATTGCCCTGCTGGCAGAAGACATAGACGGGCTTCCCCTTCGGCACCAGTTCTGGCTGCGTTTCCAACGCGGAGAAGGGGAGACTGACCGCGCCGTCGATCGTTCCCAGCAACGCCTGATCCGGCTCCCGGACGTCCAGAAGCGTAATGGAGGACAGATCCTGCCGAAACAGATCCTCCACAGATATATGTTTGAATGTATCCATGGTAAAAACTCCTTTTGAAAAAACTGGATTTGTACTTGACAAATTATTACTGATGCAGTATAACCATTATAACCTACTAAGTCAATAGGGAAAGTTGGGAGTAATGATCATGAGCATGTCTGGACACCAGAGCAATTCTGCGGCGCGCATGGCAGTGGCGATGTGCGGGTGTTGCTGTGTCCATTTTCACGCATGCTCGTGTTTCAGTGCCCAACCGCATTTGTAAGCAAACGAATCGGAAAAGCAGACCGGGGCGCTCGGAGACGGGCGTCCCGGTTTTATTTTGGAAAGGAGAATGATCGCAATGGAAGCAATCATCGGAAAAATTCTGGGAGATCTCGGAACATTTTTGTTCGGTCCGATCATGCTGGCAGTATTTTTCGGCGTGGGGCTCTATTTCACGATTCGGCTGCGCGGTATTCAATTCACGCGATTTGGGACGGCGTTCCGGGAGGTTGTCGGCAACGTTGGGAAGAAAACGGATGACGGCGAAGGGCAGATCCGATCCTACAAGGCGCTGGCGACCGCTCTGTCCTCTTGTGTCGGCAACGGCAACATTGTCGGAGTCGCCTATGCCATTGCTGTGGGAGGCCCGGGCGCAATCTTTTGGATGTGGATTGCAGCGCTTGGCGGAATGGCAACGAAGTTTGCGGAGATTGCTCTCGCTATGCATTTTCGCGTGCAGGACGAGGAAGGAAACTTCCGCGGCGGCGTCATGTACATTCTGACCCGGGGCATGAAGCACAAAACCATTGCGAAAATTCTCGGCGGTGCTTTCGCAGTGTTCACGGTATTCGTTTCCTTTGTATCGTGCGGTGCGCTGCAGGTCAACACGATCAACAGCGCAGTGGGCGGGCTTGCCGGAGGCAGCAGCGTGATCCCCTGGATGATTGCGGCGCTGATTCTGCTCATCGACGGGCTTGTGATCTTCGGCGGCGTGAAAAAGATCTCAGACGTCACGACATATCTCACGCCAATCATGGCGCTCATCTATCTTGGCTTTGGCCTTGTGATTCTGATTATGAACATCACACTTGTGCCGCAGGCACTCTGGTTCATTGTAAAATCCGCCTTCACCGGTGATGCGGTGATCGGCGGTGTGGCAGGCGCGACGATGGGCGTCGCGATCCGGCGCGGTGTGCAGCGGGGCGTGTTCTCCAACGAGGCGGGCACAGGCTCCTCGGCGATGGTGCATGCCACAGCGAAGGTTGACAAGCCCGTTCGCCAGGCGCTTTATGGCATCATCGAGGTCTTTTTCGACACCTTTGTGATCTGCACCTTCACGGCGCTCATCATCATGGTCAGCGGCGTGTGGAACAGCGGCGTTACCGATGGCACGGTGCTGGCCGCCACAGCCTTTCAGCAGAATTTGGGTGGGCTGGGTCAGATCGTGATTGTCATCTCCCTGATCCTGTTCTGCCTTTCCACAGTGCTTGGCTGGTATACCTACGGCGAATCCGCCTTCGCGTTTCTGTTTGGGGCGCACCGGGTGAAGATCTACCGCGTGCTGCACATGCTCATCTGTGCCGCTGGCGCACTCATCAGTGTCCAGCTTCTGTGGGACGCGGCGGATGTCTGCAACGGCCTGATGGCGATCCCGAACCTGTTGTCTCTCATCCTGTTTGGAGGGATTGTAGTTAAGGATACGCGGGACTTTTTTGCAGAATACGATCAATCGAGACTGACGCAGGAGTGATGAAAATGGGAGCCTATCAATGCATCGAATCCGCCGTGATTCACGGCGGAATCTATGGGGATCAGACCACCGGCGCGGTCAATGTTCCCATCTATCAAACGTCTACCTACGAGCAGCCGGAGCTTGGAAGAAACACAGGATGGGAATATTCCCGCTCCGGGAATCCCACCCGCGCGGCGCTGGAGGCGCTGATCGCAGAGCTGGAGGGCGGCAGTGCAGGCTTCGCATTCGCCTCCGGCCTCGCCGCGATCACGGCGGTATTGAGTCTGCTGCGGCACGGAGACCGTGTGGTGATCTCTGCGGACGTCTACGGCGGGACCTATCGGCTGCTGGATCAGGTGTTCAGCCAATTCGGAATCGCATACACGATCGCGGACACTACGGATCCGGCCGCACTGGAAGGAGCGTTCACGCCGGATGTGAAGTTGCTTCTTGTGGAGAGTCCGGCAAACCCGCTGTTGGGAGTTACAGATCTCGCCGCCGTCGCCGAGATCGCGCATCACCACGGGGCGTTGGCTGTGGTGGATAATACGTTCATGACGCCGTATCTGCAGCAGCCGCTGCGCCTCGGCGCGGATATCGTGGTGCACAGCGCTACGAAGTATCTCGGTGGCCACAGTGACCTGATCGCGGGGCTCTGCGTGGTGAAGGACACCGCGCTGGCAGAGCGGCTGGCTTTCTTGCAGAACGCCTCCGGCGGCGTGCTGGGGCCGTTCGATTCCTTCCTGCTGATTCGCGGTATCAAGACACTGGCCGTGCGCATGGACCGGCATGTTTTGAATGCGCAGCGGGCAGCCGAGTTTCTGCAGACGCACCCGGCGGTGAAGCGGGTGTACTATCCCGGTCTGCCGGAAGCGCAGGGCTTTGAAATCAACCGCAGCCAGGCGAAAAACGGCGGTGCGATGCTCTCGTTTGAATTGCAGGACGGATATGACGTGCGCAGGTTCTTCTCCGCGCTGCAGCTGATCGCACTGGCGGAGAGTCTGGGTGGGGTGGAGAGCCTCGTCTGCCATCCGGCGACGATGACGCACGCGGCCATCCCGAAGGCACTCCGGGATGAGATCGGCATCACGGACGGGCTGATCCGTCTCTCCATTGGCATTGAGAACACGGACGACCTGCTCCGCGATCTGAAGCAGGCCATCGAACAAAGTAAGGTGTGACATTATGGCAAAATATGAATCCATGCAGGCGCTGATCGGCAATACCCCGATCGTGCGGCTGACAAAACTGGGTCTGCCGGAGAATGTTCGGCTCTGGGCAAAGCTGGAGACCTACAACCCTGCCGGGAGCGTGAAGGATCGCGTCGGGAAATATATGATCGAGGATGCGGAGCGGCGCGGACTGCTGCAGCCCGGCGGCACGATCCTGGAGGCCACCGCAGGCAACACCGGCCTAGGCATCGCCTTCGCTGCGCTGGGGCGGGGCTACCGCGTGATTTTCGTGGTGCCCACGAAGTTCTCGCAGGAAAAGCAGACGCTGATGCGCGCCCTTGGCGCAGAGATCATCAACACGCCTCGGGAGGAGGGCATGCTTGGTGCGGCGGCGAAGGCCGAGGAGCTGCGTGCCTCCATCCCCGGCGCTGTCATGCTGGGACAGTTCAAAAATCCAGCAAACCCACTCGCCCACTATGAGACCACCGGTCCGGAGATTTACCGCGATCTCGAAGGAAAGATCGACTACTTCGTCGCCGGTGCAGGCAGCGGAGGCACGTTTACCGGCGTTGTAAAATATCTGAAGGAGCAAAACCCTGCGATTCAGGGGGTGTTGGCCGATCCTCTCGGATCTACCATCGGCGGCGGAGCGCACGCGGACTATGACATCGAGGGCATCGGAAACGATTTTGTCCCCGATACAATGGATCTCTCGCTGGTGGATCAGGTGATCAAGGTCACCGACACCGAGGCATTCGCACAGACGAAGGCGCTGGCGGCAAAGGAGGGTCTCATCGTCGGCACGTCCTCCGGGGCTGCGGTAGCTGCGGCCATCAAGCTGATTGAGAACGGCGCCCGCGGCGATGTGGTCACGCTCCTGCCGGATCGCGGCGACCGCTATTTCAGCAAGCA
>JBGUHV010000132.1:0-2180 GCA_045112425.1 Oscillospiraceae bacterium | reverse complement strand
TTCGCTCGGCCACCTCCCCCAGAGGGGGAGGCAAGGGGCAGAAATCAGAAGGTTTCCTTGAATGCTTCGATCACGCCGCGGAGCTCTGTGAGCGTCTCGGCGGGGAGCTTTTTGCCGGTGTAGATCTGGTCGGCGAGGGCGGGCATTTTGCGGCGCACCTCGGCGACGATGCCCTCCTCAAAGCGCGGCACGGCCTCGAGCGGGAGCTCGTCCGTGTAGCCCTCGGCGGCGGCAAAGATCGCCACGACCTGATCGGCGGCGTCCATCGGCTGATACTGCGGCTGCTTTAAGAGCTCGGTCATGTGTGCGCCGCGCTCCAGGGTTGCCCGGGTGGACTTGTCGAGATCGGAGCCGAACTGCGCGAAGGAGGCGAGCTCGCGGTACTGCGCGAGATCCATGCGCAGGCGGCCTGCCACCTGCTTCATGGCGCCGAGCTGCGCCGCGCCGCCGACACGGCTGACCGAGAGGCCGACGTTGACCGCCGGACGCACGCCGGAGTGGAAGAGGTCGGTCTCGAGGAAGATCTGGCCGTCGGTGATCGAAATGACGTTCGTGGGGATATAGGCGGAGATATCGCCGGCCTGCGTTTCGATGATCGGCAGCGCCGTCATGCTGCCGCCGCCGAGCTCGTCGGAGAGTCTCGCCGCGCGCTCGAGCAGACGGGAGTGCAGATAGAACACGTCGCCGGGATAGGCCTCGCGTCCGGGCGGACGCTGGAGCAGAAGCGAAATCTCGCGGTAGGCGACCGCCTGCTTGGAGAGATCGTCATAGATGATAAGCACGTCCTTGCCCTGATACATGAAGTGCTCGCCGATGGCGGCGCCGGCGTACGGCGCGATATAGAGCATCGGCGCGGGCTCAGACGCGTGCGCGCAGACGACGGTGGTGTAGTCCATCGCGCCGCGGGAGCGGAGCGTCTCGACCACGCTCGCGACGGTCGATTCCTTCTGACCGATGGCGACGTAGATGCACAGGACGTTCTTGCCCTTCTGGTTGAGGATCGTGTCAATGGCGATGGCGGTCTTGCCGGTCTGGCGGTCGCCGATGATGAGCTCGCGCTGGCCGCGGCCAATCGGGATGAGCGCGTCAATCGCCTTGATGCCGGTCTGCAGCGGAACGCTGACAGGCTGGCGGTTGAGGACGTTCGGCGCGGGGCTCTCGATGGCGCGGTGCTCCGTCGCGGCGATGGGGCCTCTGCCGTCGACCGGGCGGCCGAGGGAGTCGACCACACGGCCGATCATCGCATCGCCCACCGGCACCTCGATGATGCGCCCCGTGCGGCGGACGCTCATGCCCTCCTGCACGGACTCGAAGCTGCCGAGCAGAACGACGCCGACGTCCTCGCTGTCGAGGTCCATGACCATGCCCTTGAGATCGCCGGGGAACTCCAGCATCTCGCCGGCCATGACGTCCGCGAGGCCGGAGACGCGGCAGATGCCGTCCGACACGCTGATGACCTCGCCCGTCTGGAACACGTCGATGTCCGTGGCGGGCTTTTTCAGCTTCTCGCGGATGCCCTCGGCGATGGACTGGGTCTCGCTGTCGCTCTGGAGGGTGTTGCGCTCCACGTCCTGCGTGAGACGGTCGAGCGAGTGGGAGAGCGTGCCGTCATAAACGGTGTCGCCCACGCGCATGCGCACGCCGCCGATGAGATCCTTATCGACCTCATTACGGCAGGAGATGAAGGTCTCGCAGAGGATCTGCGTGAGCTTCTTCATCTCCTCGTCGGAGAGAGGCTCCGCGCTGGAGATGGAAATATCCAGTTTCTTTAATTCGTTCATATTCAAAATATCACTGGGCATTGCTGCCACCAATTCCTTGATCTGTTCGATGAAGCTGTCTGTGAGCTGCTGCCGGGCGGGGGCGAAGCGGTCTTCCCTGAGCGTTTCGCCGGCGGCCTCGGCCACGCGGCGCACCGTCTCGCGGCGGACGCGCGCTTCCATATCGGCGCGAAGCTGCTCCTCGCTCTGCTCGGCGGCGAGCTTTAAGGCGTGCACCTCGCCCTGCCGCTCGGCCTCGGCGACGGCGCTGGATTCCTCCGCGCGCGCTTTGGCGTCCGAGAGGATGGCGGCGCGGTCGCGCTCGCCCTGCGCGTTTGCCTCGGCAATGTCCTCATGGAGCCGCTCGGCCTCTCTGCGGGCGTCGTCGGCGTCCTGCAGGTCCTGGCCGATCTTCTCCTG
>JBGUHV010000131.1:0-4682 GCA_045112425.1 Oscillospiraceae bacterium | reverse complement strand
GTGCGACATAGGCGCAGCAGGCAAAGATGATCGCCGCCAGAATAATCGCCCAGAACTTCCGGGCGACCTCCCGGATCAGCAGTACCGGGTGCAGATCGCCGCCGGAGAAGTGGCCGAATGCTGTTGTTCGATTTTCCTCCATCCGTAATTTGCCCCCTTATTCCACTACCACGATGAGTCTGGTTGTGGCTGTAATCGACTCCTGTTTTACCAGAGAATAATCCACCGTATAGACGCCCGGCGCCGACGTATTGACCTTGGAGTTGATCTCAATCGTGCTCGCGCCGAGGGTCGAGCCGCCATCTGCCTGTTCCGTGCTGGCCAGATAGCTCGAGGGATTGAAGTCCGCGCCCTTCTTGACATAGACAAGATACGTCTTGAGCGGAATGTTTTCGCTGTGCGGCACGTCCTCCACGACCTTGACCGGAATGAGAAGCCGCGAGGTATCTCCCAGCGAATTGGTGACGGAGATCTCCACCTCGTGCACGCCGACCGTGGCAAGCGCGGTGGTGGTATCGTCAAAGGAGGCGTGCGCCTTGACGGAAATGTTGCCGTCCACCACGTCCTCAGCACCGACGAAATTCATCAGATCGTTCACGTTCTTCGACAGGAACACCATCGGCCCGCTCATGGAAAAGCGCGGAGGCGTATAGTCGGTATAATGCACGCGGCGCATGGCGCGGGAGACGTGATTCTGAGAATCATACGCCACATAGGTCACCTCGACCGTGTCCTTTTCCACGAAGGTCGAAATGCCCTCCACCATGACGGAATCGGTCACATCGCCGTCCTCCTGATCGGTGGCGGTGACGCCCTCGAGCAGCGCTTCGTCTCCGGTTCCGGTCTGCACATCGATCTCTTCCTGATCGAAATGGATCTCCGGGGAGGCGCCGCCGGTCGCCATGGTCTTGTGGACCGAATACAGAATCACACCGCCCACGGACAGCGCCGTGAGAAGCAGCATGACAATGGCAAACAATCTCTTCACTCTGTGATCTCCTTACTTTCTTCAGTTCTGAAACGGAAACGCGCCGCATTCGATCAGCGGTTCATTGCGCAGCACCCGCTCGGGATTCTGCTGCAGCAGCCGATCCGCCCGGCGCTCGGAATAGTGCGAGGCCAGCCAGTGATATGCATCGCGGAGCACCGGCGTGCGCTGATCTGCGCGGTGCGCGTCGCTCGCGACGAAGCTAGCCAGATCATGATCCAGCATCGTCACCGCAAGCTGGAAGGAATCCCTGCCGAAAAAGCCGGAGAGACTTCCCTTATTGATCTGCAGGTGCACGCCGGAGCGCACCCAGTCCACCAGAATATCCGGCAGCGCCTGCAGCGCCTTGTAGCGCTCGGGATGCGCCAGAATCGGCGTGACGCCCGTGTCCAGCACGTCTCGCAGGACGTGCTCCATATAATAAGCGTCGTCATGGAAGCCGAACTCCATGAGCAGATAGCGGCTGTCTGCCAGCGTGAGCAGCTTTCCCTCGCGGTAGAGCTCCGCCATGCTGCTCGTGGCATAGACCTCCATGCCGAGATGCAGACGCAGGTCAATTTTCTCCTGCCGAAGCACCTCTTTCAGACGCAGAAACTGCCCCCTGAGTTCCTCCGAAGCATAGTTTTCAAAGCGTCCGCGCTGGTTGCTGTGCGGCGTGGCAATCAGATCGGTGACGCCGGAGCGCACCGCAAGCTCCGCCATGCGCAGGCTGGTGCGGGTGCGGTCCGAACCGTCATCCAGACCGGGGAGAATGTGCGCGTGGATGTCAATCATGCGCGGTCAGTCTTCCAATGCGCCGATGCTCCGCAGATCTGAGATGAACTCCTCCGCGTCGCGGCGCGCCGTGTCGGCGTCCACCTCGTATTCATTCGTGATGCGATCAACCAGCTCCTCCAGATCCGTGGGCGTCTGCAGCACGTCCCAGATGAAGGCGCCGATGGCATTGACGGTCACGAGACCGTTGAATTTCTGCGCAGCCGCGCCGGACGGAATGAGAATGGTCTCCCCGGCAATGGTTCGCAGAAGATAATCTTTTGATACCTGCATAATTCACTCTCCATTAGATTTGGCTGCATGGTAAAACAGCCTGTAAATTCTCAAAAGCCTCGGCCGCTGGCGCACAAGCTTCAGCCACGGGCCGGAAAAGACGCGCCAGAACAGGCTCTCCGGCTGATACAGCCGCTCGCCGCGCCGCACGGCCGTGACATATGCAAAGACGCACTGCGCCGGAAGCGGGCCCTCCACGCGGGTCTGCGCATCGCCCAGAAACCAGTACTTCCCCGGTTCGGCACGGCAGACGCGGTGCAGGATATAGGCGCCGTCAAAGCGGCGGTAAAACGCAATGTCTCCCCGGCGGAGCGGCGACTCCGGCTTCCGGAGGAAGACCGTATCCCGCCCGGGGCGGAGAAACGGCAGCATGCTCTCGCCGGAGATGACCAGCGGCAGCTCTGCCCCGTCGCGCAGCAGCGCCTCGTATTCCGGCATGAGAACCGCCGCCGGAAGCGTCCGCGTGCTCATGGCTTCGCCTCCCGGAGCGTCGTGCCGGTGAGGATATACTGGCGCGAGCAGATGGCTGCCGTGGCGCTGCGGTGCGTGATGATCACGCAGGTGCGCACGACGTCGGAGTGCATCAGATTGTCCAGCATGCGCAACTCGGTGGCCTCGTCCAGCGCGCTGGTGGCCTCGTCCAGAAGCAGGATCGGCGCGCGGCGCATCAGTGCCCGCGCCACGCTCAGGCGCTGTGCCTGTCCTTCGGAAAAGCCGCGGCCGAGCTCGCCTGTTTCGCTGTGAATGCCCTTGGGCAGCTTTTCGACAAACTCCCAGGCACAGGCCGTCTTGAGCGCCGCAATCATCTCTTTCTCCGTGGCGTCGGGCGCGACCATGCGCAGATTTTCCTCAATCGTGCCGGCAAAGATCGTATTGCCCTGCGGCACATAGCTGAAGACGCTGCGCGTGGCGGCGGAGATGGTCGTCTCGCTGCCGTCTGCATCGCGGATGAAGGCTCGGCCGTCGCGGGGATAAATCAGTCCAAGCAGGACGCGGATGAGCGTGGTCTTCCCTTCGCCGGACGCGCCGGTGAGGGCAACCAGATCGCCGGGATCGGCGCGGAAGGACACGTGCTCCAGAACGGGTTCTCCGCCCTGATAGCCGAACGTCACATCCTCCAGAACCGCAGAGCAGTCCTCCGAAAACGCATCCTGCTCGCGCGCGCCGGGCTCCTCCGGCAGCTCGATGACAGACATGATGCGTCCGGCGGACGTGGTGATGGAAATCGCCGTCGGCACCAGACCGATGATCGTGGAGAACGCGCCTCGCACCATGCCGGTCATCTGCAGGAACATGGTCATCATGCCGTAGGTGATGGCATGCGTCCAGAGCCGATAGACACCCCAGCCGTAGCAGGCGGCGGAGATGGCGAGACCGACCAGCGACATGACCGCGGACGCCGTAACGGAAAAGCGGTTATAGTCCAGAAACGCGCTGCGGTAGCGGTTCTGCAGCCCGAGCATCCGGTCGCGGAACAGATCCATGATGCCGAACGCCTTGATGCTCGTGAGGTTGCGGAAGGAATCCTCGTGGAAGCTCATGACCTCGCTGCCGAGCTCCTTCATGCGCTTGTTGTAATCCCGCATGCGGCGCATCAGAACGCGCGAGCAGATGACGCCGAGCGGCGCGCCGATGAGCGCGATGAGCGCCATGATCGGGTCGTACCAGAGAATCAGCGCGAGCGCGCCGAAAAACTGCGCCATGCCCGTGACAAAGCTGGGCAGAAAGCTCGTGACGCCGGAGGCGACGCCGCCGACGTCTCCGTTCAGGCGCTGCAGCAGATCGCCGGAGCGAAACTGCTCCAGGCTCTCCCAGTCCGTGCGGAGCATGCGGTCATAGACCTCGGCCTGAATGCCGTTCTGCACCCGGATGTTGATCACGGCGGCGATGCGGCTGGCAAACGCGCCGATGACGATGCTGCCGATCATCATGCCGACCATGTAGATCGCAGCGCCGGTGATGCCGCCGTAATAGAAGCCGGTGACCACGTCGATCATGCGCTTCATGCCGATGCTGGACAGCAGCCCCATCAGCGTGCTGACAACGCCGAGCACAATATGGATCAGAACCACGAGACGGTAGCGGCGGATGTATTTGTACATCCATTTTGCCTCCTGCCACATCTCGCGGAAGGTGCCGTCTCCGATTTTCTGTTTTAGCTTGGAAGACAACCTCATACCGGCTCCGCCCTGTTTCTCAATCTCTTCGGAAAGCGCAAAAAGCGCATAGTAACCGATTCTTTGCTATTCTATCACACTCCTGAAAAATCGCAATAGCAGAACTTTCCCAAAAATGAAAAAATGCACCAATTTCGTGATTTTTGTGGAGGGAACCAAAAAAAGCGTTCCGATGGGATCCAGAAATCAACATTTTTCTCGCTGTGTCAGGCAAGCGAAATCACGCAGAATTGTAAATAAAAGGATTATTCCAACACTTTTGTCTTTTATCTGGACAGATTGTGCAGTTTGTGTTAAATTAGAGAATAAGCAAGCGCCATTTGATTTTCATTCGAGAGGAGCAGCATTATGAAGACCAAACGCATTCTCAGCTTTGTTCTGACGCTTCTTCTGGCAGCCGGTCTGTTTGGCGGCACAGCGTTTGCCGCGGGCGGCTTTTCCGACGTGCCGGACGGCGCTTATTACGCCGA
>JBGUHV010000130.1:0-10483 GCA_045112425.1 Oscillospiraceae bacterium | reverse complement strand
GCCCTTGCCCGGCACGGAGCAGATATAGCCCTCCTGCTCGAGCGTGCGGTAAGCGCGCTGGATCGTGTTCGGGTTGATCGCGAGCTGCTGGGCAAGCTCGCGCACCGAGGGCAGCCGCTCGCCTGCGCCGAGCGCGCCGGAGACGATGAGCGCGCGCAGTCCGTCGCGCACCTGCTCATGGATCGGCCGCGGATCGCGGTAATTGATGCTGATCGTAAAGCCTCCCGCCTTTCTGTTTGAACTGTATTAATCGTACTAATACACTTATAGCACAGGGGATGGTGCGTGTCAATGGGATTCATGAAATCTTAAAGAAAAGAAAAAAGAAAACCTCCCGGATGGGCAATGCCCATCCGGGAGGTTTTGATGATCACTTACTCGATCGTCACCACATACTTCTCCAGCAGCATCAGCGGGTGGTAGGACTCCTTCGACTGGCGGATGCCCTCGTCGCCGGTGTCCTCCTCTCGGTTGATGTACTTGACCTCCTCCGTGACGAAGTGTTTGGCGTATTCGTTCACGAGCATCTGATACGCGCCGGAGAACGACGTGTCCGCCTTTTCGACGTGGATGATGAGCGTGTCGCCCACGATCTCGCCCGCCGAGAAGCCGACGATTTTGTCCTGCGCGCGCAGGACGCCGCCGAGCGGGGCGTATTCCCAGTACTGCTTTAAGAATTCGCGCACGCTGCGCTCCTCGAAGATCGCTGTCTCCGCCTCCTTGCGGTTGTTCTCCGCGTGCTCCTCAAAGTACGCCTGGATCTCCGGCAGGTTCTCCGCCGTGATCTCCTCGAACGACCAGTCGGGATAGAGCCGGCGGAAGCGGTTGACGTGGTTTTTCTGCCCGTGGAGCTTCTTGCCGGCGAAGGTGACCATGGTCTGCGCGTCATAGAGATAGTCGCACCAGTCGCGCTGCAGCTCGGCCTTGAGATCGGGAAACGCCGCGCGCAGGGCCTCGACCTCCTCCGGCAGCACCGGGAAGAGGCGAAACGGCTCGCCCTTTGCCGCGGCGAGCGCCTGCAGCTTTCCGACGACGGCGCAGCAGTCGCCGCCGATGGGGAGCGAATAGACCGTGCCGACGCCGGGGAGGATCTCGCGCAGGACGAGCGCGCCGTCGATCTGAGCCGCCGCGTCCTGAAAATAGCTCTGCCAGAGCACCGCCGCGCCCGCCGAGTCATTGCACAGGCGCGAGGCCTTTTTTTGAAATGCGGCGTTCAGCCGCGGGATGTCCGCTGTGGTAATCGGGGTAAAACAATCTTCCATAGGGGCTGCTCAAACTCCTGTCTTTTCAAGCCTTTCTTGCGCATATTATACGCTGTGTCCAACAGCCCGTCAAGTAAGCCGCATAGGAGCGGTTGACAAAGACTGGAACCGGCGTTATAATACGCTTACTGAAAATCAACAGGAGGATGCGTCTGATGCGGTCTCGCTCCATGATGATGATGCGCATGTACATGCCCATGGGTATGTACACGATTCGTCATGGCCTGAACCGGGACGCCGCCGCTCCGCAATAAATCATCACCGTATGATCACAGCGGGAGACCCGATTGGGCCTCCCGCTGTTTTTATTTTATCTGAAAGGAAGTCCGTCCAAATGCCGATCATCATTCCGCCCGAGCTGCCCGCCGCCGCCTCGCTGCAGCGGGAGAACATCTTCTATTACCACACGCCGCGCGCGCTGAGTCAGGATATTCGCATGCTGCACATCCTCGTGCTGAATCTGATGCCGACCAAGATCGCGACGGAGACGCAGTTCGTGCGGCTGCTCGGGAACACGCCGATTCAGGTGGAGGTGGAGCTCATGGCCTTCGACAGCCACACCTCGAAAAACACCTCGCAGGAGCACATGCTCACGTTCTACAAGACCTTCGAACAGGTGAAGCACCGCAATTTCGACGGGCTGATCATCACGGGCGCGCCGATTGAGCACCTCGCCTTCGAGCAGGCGGACTACTGGTCCGAGCTATGCCGGATCATGGAGTGGAGCAAGTCGCACGTGCAGAGCACGCTCCACATCTGCTGGGGCGCGCAGGCCGGGCTCTACTATCACTACGGGATCCAGAAGCGCTGGATGCCGGAGAAGCTCTTCGGCGTGTTCGAGCACGAGGTGACGCACAAGGGGTCGATCCTGTTTCGCGGGTTTGACGACGTATTTCTCGTGCCGCACTCGCGCCACACGGAGACGCCGCGCGAGGCGATTGCCGCCGAGCCGCGGCTCAAGATCCTCGCCGAGAGCGAGCGCGCGGGCGTCTACGCCGCGAGCACCGACGGCGGGCGCCAGATCTTCATCACCGGCCACTCGGAATACGACACGCTCACGCTCGAGAGCGAGTATCTGCGCGACAAGCGCGCCGGAAAGCCGATCCACGTGCCGGAAAACTACTACCCGAACGACGACGACACCCAGCGCCCGCGCAACACCTGGCGTTCGAGCGCAAACCTGCTCTTTTCCAACTGGCTCAACTACTTCGTCTATCAGGAATCGCCGTACGACATTCAGGCGATCACCCCCATTCAGTAATCACAGGAGGAACCGAACATGAAAAAAGAAACCATCTGCGTGCAGGGCGGCTACACGCCCGGAAACGGCGAGCCGCGCCAGCTGCCGATTGTCCAGTCCACCACGTTTAAGTACGACACGAGCGAGGACATGGGCCGGCTCTTCGATCTCGAGGCCAGCGGTTATTTCTACTCCCGCCTGCAGAACCCGACGAACGACGCCGTGGCGGCGAAGATCTGCGCGCTCGAGGGCGGCACGGCGGCCATGCTCACCTCCTCCGGTCAGGCGGCGAACTTCTTTGCGCTGTTCAACATCGCCTCCTGCGGCGACCACATCGTGGCCTCCAGCAGCATCTACGGCGGCACGTTCAATCTCATCCTCACCACGATGGCGAAGATGGGCGTGGAGGCGACGTTCGTCTCCCCCGACTGTACGGACGAGGAGCTCTGCGCCGCCTTCCGCGAGAACACGAAGGCCGTCTTCGGTGAGACGATTGCAAATCCCGCGCTCACGGTGCTGGACATTGAGCGCTTTGCCGCAGCCGCACACGCGCACGGCGTGCCGCTCATCGTGGACAACACGTTCGCGACGCCCATCAACTGCCGCCCGATTGAGTGGGGCGCCGATATTGTGACGCACTCGACGACGAAGTACATGGACGGCCATGGCGCCGCCGTCGGCGGCGCGATTGTGGACGGCGGAAGGTTCGACTGGATGGCGCACGCCGAGCGCTTCCCCGGCCTCTGCACGCCGGACGAGAGCTACCACGGCATCGTCTATGCCGAGAAATTCGGCATAGAGGGCGCCTTCATCACGAAGTGCACCTCCCAGCTGATGCGCGATCTCGGCTCGATCCAGGCACCGCAGAACGCGTTTTATCTGAACCTCGGGCTCGAGAGCCTGCATGTGCGCATGCCGCGCCACTGCGAAAACGGCCTCGCCGTGGCGACCTTCCTGCAGGGGCAGGAGAAGGTCGCGCGTGTGAGCTATCCGAGCCTGCCGGGCGATCAATACTATGATCTCGCGCAGAAGTATCTGCCGCACGGCTCCTGCGGCGTGGTGAGCTTCGAGCTCAAAGGCGGGCGCGCGAGCGCGGAGCGCTTTATGAAGGCGCTGAAGTGCGCCGCCATCGAGACGCATGTGGCCGACGCGCGCACCTGCTGTCTCAACCCCGCCACGAGCACGCATCGCCAGATGACGGATGAGCAGCTTCAGGCCGCCGGCATCCCCGCGGGTCTCGTGCGCATGAGCTGCGGGCTCGAGAGTGCGGAGGATCTGATCGCGGACATTGCTCAGGCGCTCGAAAGCGCCTGAGCAAAACGAGAGCCCGACCTCGGTCCGGGCTCTCGTTTTGAGACTCGCGCTCCATCGCCTACGGCTTCGCCTCCGTTGGTCGGCGCGAGGGCTCGCGGCGTCGCGGCAAGCTCCATATCCCTTGCTTTCCCGCAAGCGGGAAAGCAAGCTCATTCCACTGCCGCTCCTTACCAAATCAAAGCATGAGCTTTGATTTGGAGAGGAAGAATGGGGGCGCGGATACAGAGCCGTCGCGCCTTAGCGCGGCTGCGTCGTGGAGCAAGCCCATTCTGACGACGCCTTAGGGAGTTTTTCCGCCGCGCATGTCGCCGGAAAAACGGATTTCGATTTTATTCGCGGCGACGCCGCGAACTCTGCGAGGCTTATTCCTCTTCTGCTCTCTTAAACTGCGTCTCATACAATTGCTTATAGATTCCCTCCTGCGCGAGCAGCTCCCTGTGCGTGCCCTGCTGGGCGATGACGCCGTTTTGCACGACGAGGATGCGGTCGGCCTTGAGGATGGTGCTCAGCCGGTGCGCGATGACGATGCTGGTGCGGCCCTCCATGAGCGCCTCGAGCGCCTCCTGAATCGCGTTTTCGGTGATGGAGTCGAGCGCGCTCGTCGCCTCGTCGAGAATCAGGATCTTCGGGTCCTTCAAAATGACGCGCGCGATGCTCAGGCGCTGCTTCTCGCCGCCGGAGAGCTTGAGACCCCGGTTGCCGACCATCGTGTCATACCCCTCGGGCTGGTTTTCGATGAAGTCCGTGAGATTCGCGATATGGCACGCGGCGTCGAGCTCCTGCGGCGTCGCGTCCGCCTTGGCGTAGAGCAGGTTTTCGCGGATGGTGCCGTTAAACAGATAGCTGTCCTGCGTCACGACGCCGATGCAGCTTCTCAGATACGTCAGATCGAACTGGCGCACGTCCGCGCCCGCGATCTTCACGCGGCCGCCCGTCACGTCATAGAGGCGCGGCAGGAGGTTCACGACCGTGGATTTGCCGGAGCCGGAGGGGCCGACGATGGCGTACATCTTCCCGCCCGGGACGGTGAAGTGGACGTCCGTGAGCAGGGGCTTTTCCGGCTCATAGGAGAAGGAGACGTGCTCATAGACGATGTCCTTATCCTTCACGTCCGGCTTGCGGCCGTGGCGGAGGTTGCGGATCGGCACGTCCATATCGAAATAGCGGAAGATGCGCGTGAAGAGCGCGAGCGAGCGCGTGAAGTCGACGTGGATATTGAGGAGGCTCTCCACCGGGCGGTAGAGCCGGTTGATGAGGGCGACCGTCGCCGTGATCGTGCCGACGGTGAGCGTCGGGTCGCCGCGCGATATGATCAGCCAGCCGCCCGCAAAGTAGATCAGCAGCGGGCCCACCTGCGTGAACATGCCCATCAGCACGCGGAACCACCGGCCGCTGTTCTGCTCCTTGAGATTCAGCCGCGTGACCTCCTCGTTCACGGCCCTGAAGCGGGCGTACTCCGTCTCCTCGCGCGTAAAGAGCTTCACGAGAAGCGACCCCGAGACGGAGAGCGTCTCGTTGATGAGCTGGTTCATCTCGTCGTTTTTCTCCTGCGCGTTGGTGAGGATGCTGTAGCGCCGCTTGCCGACGCTCTTGGTCGGGAGGATCAGCAGCGGGATGACGACGATGCCCGCGATGGCGAGCTTCCAGCTCATCGTAAAGAGGGCGACGAGCGTGGTGACGACCGTCGCGAGGTTGGAGACGATGCTGCTCAGCGTACCGGAGATGACCGAACTCACGCCGGAGATGTCGGTATTCATGCGCGTGATGATATCGCCCTGCTTCTCGCTCGTGAAGAACGAGTGCGGCATGTGCTGCAGGTGGTCGTACATTTGGTTCTTCATATCGAAGATGATGCGCTGACCGATCCAGGCGTTGATATAGCTCTCGAGCACCGAGATCACCTGCGAGGCCGTGAGCGTGACGAAGGCGAGGATCAGCAGCTTCACCAGCAGCGCCAGGTTCTGCCCGACGAGCGCCTCGTCCACGATTTTGCCCGTGATGATGCTCGGGAACAGCCCGATCACCGCCGAGAGCAGGATCGTGACGAAGACGAGGATGAACTGCAGCCAGTAGGGCTTGAGATAGCTCAGAATGCGTTTGATGAGCGCGCCGTCCACCTTCGGGAGATTCTGCTTTTCCTCCTCGGTGAGAAAGCCGCGCGGCCCGAGACTGTTGGGGCCCGGCATGTACCCGCCTCCTTTGCGTTTTTCCCCATTTTATTTCAAATTTTTCCTTTCGTCAATGAAAAATCAACATGTGGGTGTGATACTGTCACTTTTCCTTTGCCCGCATCTGTGGTAAAATAGAACCATCCAAACAGACGAAAGGAGATCATACCATGAGCAATCGTTACAAGGGAACGCAGACCGAGAAGAACCTGGAGGCCGCCTTCGCGGGCGAATCCCAGGCCCGGAACAAATACACCTACTTCGCCTCCAAGGCCAAGAAGGAGGGCTTCGAGCAGATCGCGGCTCTGTTTCTGAAGACGGCGGACAACGAGAAGGAGCACGCCAAGATGTGGTTCAAGGAGCTCGAGGGCATCGGCTCCACGGCGGAGAATCTCGCCGCCGCCGCGGACGGCGAAAACTACGAGTGGACCGACATGTACGAGGGCTTTGCCAAGACCGCCGAGGAGGAGGGCTTCCCGGAGCTCGCCGCGAAATTCCGCGCCGTCGGCGCCATTGAGAAGCACCACGAGGAGCGCTATCGCGCCCTGCTGAAGAACGTGGAGATGCAGCAGGTCTTCGCCAAGAGCGAGGTGAAGGTCTGGGAGTGCCGCAACTGCGGCCACATCGTCGTCGGCACCGCCGCGCCCGAAGTGTGCCCCGTCTGCGCGCACCCGCAGTCTTATTTCGAGGTCCACGCCGAAAACTACTAAAACACAAAAAGCCCGCGTTCGCGGGCTTTTTTATTGGAGATGAGTCAAATGTCAGAAACCATCCGCCCCGGGCGGTACCGCCACTTCAAGGGCAAGGAATACGAGGTGCTGATGCTCGCCAGACACTCCGAGACGGAGGAGGAGATGGTCGTCTACCGCGCGCTCTACAGCGAGCGCGGCGTCTGGGTCCGCCCGGCGTCGATGTGGAACGAGACCGTCGAGCGCGATGGGAAGCGGTACCGGAGATTTACCTACATCGGAGAATAATCCCCCGCAGGGCAGTCAGGACGGCTGCTCTGCGGTTTTCTGTGCGTCGAAGTATTCCTCCATGCGGCGCGTGACCTCCTCGACGCCGCGCACGCCGAGGTTTCGCACCTTGTAGAGATCGCGGCAGGCGGCGACGCGGGCGACACTGGTGAGCCCCGCACGGCGCAGCTGGTTGCGGGCGCGCAGGCTCAGCTTCAGGCAGTCGATGTCCTGATCATAGGGGTTCGGCGCGCCGAAGAGCACCGTGCCCTTGATCTCGGAGCGGTATTCCAGCAGCTCCGCCTCCAGGCGCTCCTGCTCGCGCCGCGTGACGCGGCGGCGCGCTTCGTCCGCGTCGCCGTCCTCATCGAGCAGGTCGTCCTCGATGCGCCTTCTCAGGCATTCGTTCAGGATGCCGGTAAAGACCGCAGCGTCCGCCCGACTGGTGAATTCGATGCCGATTTTTTCGAGCTCTTTTGCGTTCAGGTGCAGAAAATCAATCATGTGCATCCTCCTCTCAGCTTGCCTTGCGGCCGCCGCGGCAATCCTTCCACGCTGTGAGCCACTCCGGCTCCAGCACCAGCGCCTCGGGCAGCAGCAGATCCTCGTCGAGATCCGCCTCCGTATATGCCGGCGCCGGCTCCTCGCGGTTGAGAATCTGCTGGATCTCCGCCGCCGTGAGCGCCCGCACGGCCTCGTACGGCTCCACGAGCGTCCGAATGCTGCGCCGCTCCACCTCCGCGGCGATCTGCTCGCCGTCGGCCTGCCGCCGGGGCTGCCGGATCTCCAGCGTGAAGGGCGGCGTCTGCCGTCCGTCCACGCTCAGCGTCGTGACGGCGCGGAAGGCGTCGAGCCGGGGCAGCGCGGTCTGCATCCGCGGCTCATCGAGCCGGATCGCGGCTGTCGCCGCGTCGCGGGTCGAGAGCCGGAAGGCGCTGAAGTTTGCGGAATTTGCCTCGAGCGCGTCGCGAATCTCCTGCGAGAGCTGGCCCGTGTGCTGGTGGCAGAGCACGAGGGAGAGGCCGAACTTCCGCCCCTCGGCGAGCATGCGGGTCATCGGGTTCGTCTGAAAGAGCGCGGACTCGTCCACCACCAGCAGATGCAGCCGATCCCGCTGCCTGCGGCTGAGCACGGCGTTCCAGAGCTTCATGAGGATGAAGGTGCCGGCGATGCGTGCCGCCGGCGTGCCGAGCTCTGGCATGGAGAGATCGACGAGCGTAACGGTGTCGGTGTCGACCGTCTCGGAAAAGCGCAGGGCGTTCGTGCCGCCGCCGAGGGTCTTTCGCAGCTGCTCCACGGAGATCAGCCGCTGGAACTTGCACAGCAGCCAGCCGAGCAGATCCTGAAACTCGCTGCTGTTGTTCAGCCCGTATTCCTGCTTGACGGTCTCCACCAGCGCAGGGTATTGCCGGACGACCTTCTTGCAGGCCTTGAGCATGTTGTCTTTGCTCTGGGAGATGACGGCGATGCTCTCGAGCGAGGCGCGGCGGCCGAGCAGCGCGAGCGAGAGCTTGCAGAAGGTCGACAGCCACCGCTCATAGCGCGGGCCGACGAACACCTCGCCCGGCGGATTGAAGATATCGGCAAAGAGCTCGCAGAGGTCGCTGATGTTGCGCTCCTCCCGCTCAGGGTCGCCGCTGTCCCAGATGTTCAGCGGCACCGGGTGCTCCTTGTCGCCGAGGCGCACCACGCGCACGCGCGCAGCAAGCTCTTTCGGCAGCGCGCGCAGGACGATGTCCACCGTCGTGCCGTGCGGGTCGAGGAAGGTGAGCCCGTGCCCCTGCCGGATCGCGCTGAGGATCAGATTGGCAAGGAGCGTGCTCTTGCCCGTGCCCGTCTGGCCGACGATCTGATAATGGCGCCGGAGATCCAGCTCCCCGATTTTGATCTCGCGGCGGATGCCCGCGGTGTCGACGGCGCTGCCGATGGTGACGGCGCCGGGCGAGGAGGGGTTTCGATGACTTGCCGGGATGCTCCGCACCGGCTCCGGCACGACGACCACGCCCGCCATCGTGTCGCGCAGCTGCGGCTCGAGCAGCAGCACGCGTGCAGCGCATTCCGGCAGCACCGGCGCACCGGAGAGGGGCGTCTCCCACAGCTCATCTGCCCGCTCCGTGACCGCGCGCAGTGCGGCGCCCGGCGCCGCGTCGGAAAGCACCGTCCGCAGCCGGATCGAGGGCGGCTCCGGCAGGCGCAGCAGAAACCGCGCCGCAACCGGTCGGCCGAGATAGGCCTCCATGTCCACGTTCGGAGGGAGCGTGCGCAGGGCGGCCTTGCGGCAGCGCTCCTGCGCCGCCGCCTCCGCCGGGCCGACCACGGCGCGAAAGACCGCGCCGGTCTCCTGCAGGGCGCAGATCAGATCGCGAAACTGGGCGGAATACCGCGTGGGCCAGCGCAGGTTCCTCTGCGCCGCGGGCTGGGCGCCGAAGCCGATGCCGCCGGCGGTCTGCTCCGCCGCGGGGAGGCAGAGCTCATAGAGCTCCGATGCCTCCCGCCGCAGGCGCAGCGGCTGCTTCGGCGCGGCGGCGAGTTCGCCCGTGTCCTCCGCAATCCACTCGAGATCGCGGCGCCGGACGTCCTGCGAGCCGAAGACCGTCAGCCGCACGAGGCCCTTCGGCGGAACCTCCATCTGCCAGCCGAGAAACGCCCCGTCCGGCAGGACGGCGGCGGATTTGACCAGCCGGGTGCTCAGCCGCGCCGCGGCGGCGCGCTCCTCCTCGCTGCGCCGGAGGTTCTTCAGGCGCAGCGAGATCGTGGTACCGGTGGGAAAGAGATTCGTCAATGGCACGCTCCTTTCTCAGGCTGCCTGGCGGTCGGCGATGTAATCATCCGCCACCAGGAGGATGTGGTTGAGAGAATTCTGCGTTTTGTTCCAGTGCTTGCGGCGAAAGCTCTTCGCGTGCAGCTCCGCGGGCGTCATGCGCCGGAGCGCCGCGAGGGAGACGCCGTCCTTCAGCAGCTGGTAGATCGCCGTGTTGCCGCGGTGCGTCATGAGATACTCCCGCTGGCCTGAAAAATCAAGATAGAGATGAAAGCCGTCGCGGCCTTCTGCGTTTTTTGCGTACAGTGTGATTCGATTCTGTCGTTTCATCATGTGTGCCTCCTAGTCAAAATCGTTCATGGACTGTGGATCAAACGCCGCAGATGCGCCCGGAGTCTCTCCTTGGCACGCTCGCCGCTCATCGCGGGTCGTGGCGGTGCTTCGCCGGCCGGCCGTCCGGGTGGGGTCTGCGGATGCAATTGTCAAGGTGCACAGCGGCACAAAAAGCCGATATCCTGATGCGGGGCCTGTCCATGGTCAGTCTGATCCTGCGGCTTGCTTACATCAAAATATCGGCTTTTGAAACGTTTCTGTTGAAAATTTGCGTGCGAACGATAAGATATCACAGAGAAACGCGTTTTGTCAAGCATGAATTTTAAACGCAAAAAGCCTATGATCAGATCATAGGCTTCTTTTGTGTTGGCATTGACCTATCTTCCCGGTCCGTCTCCAGACAAGTATTGTCGGCACTGGTGAGCTTAACTTCCGTGTTCGGAATGGGA
>JBGUHV010000129.1:0-13574 GCA_045112425.1 Oscillospiraceae bacterium | reverse complement strand
GCGTCTCAGGGAGATTTTCCGCCGCACATGTCGCCGGAAAATCGGATCGGATTGGATTCGCGGCTTCCGAGCCGCGAACTCTGCGAGGCTTTTTTGACAAGCTGAAACCGGCCTCACCCTGATTGGGTGAGGCCGGTGTTTTCTGTTCCTCAAAGCAGCCCGTGCGCCAGCTTCAGGCGCAGGATGCGCAGGACGCTCTCGTCGATTCTCGCCTCCGTGAGCCTGCCGTCCGCGACGGCCTGCTCGAGCGCGGTCACCGTGCCCTCAAGATCGGTGATCTCCAGCAGGAGATCCGCCCCGGCGTCGAGACAGCGCAGCGCCTTCAGCCCGTCGGAACCGCCGCCGGCCGCCTTCATCTGCAGGCCGTCGGTGATGATGACGCCCTCGAAGCCGAGCTCTTCGCGCAGCAGCTCCGTCGTGATGCGCCGGCTCATGCTCGCGGGCGCGTCGTCCAGCTCCGGCACGGTGATATGTCCGATCATGACGAGATCCGCGCCCGCCTCAATGCCCGAGACAAAGGGCTTTAAGTCCTCCTCGCGCAGCGTCTCCAGATCCTTATTCACAATCGCGGTCTCCTCGTGGCTGTCCGTCGCGGTGCTGCCGTGGCCGGGAAAGTGCTTCAGGCAGCAGATCGCCCCGCCGTCATGAAAGCCCTTCACTGCCGAGGCGATCAGCTCCGCCGCCTCGTCGTAATCGTCGCTGTAGGCGCGGTCGCCGATGGCGGCGTTCCCCTTCACGGTCCACACGTCCGCCACGGGGGCAAAATCGGTGTTGAAGCCGAAGCTGCCGAGATCCTGCGCAAGAATCCACGCGTTTTTATAGGCGGTGCGCGTGCCGTCGTTCTTGTAGGAATACATGCTCTTCAGCTTCGTGGTGCCGACGGCGTTCATCAGCCGCGCGACGCGGCCGCCCTCCTCGTCCACGGCGAGGAGGGCGCCCTGATCCGCCCGGGCGAGGTCGCGCGTGAAGGCGGCGAGCTGGTCGGCGGTTCGGATGTGCTCGCCTGCGAGCAGAAAGCCGCCCACCGGGTATTCCTCCAGCGCGTCGAGCAGCGCATCGTCCACGGCGGTGACGGTTTTGGCGCCCGTGAGCGCCTGCGGCTGCACGACGAGGAGCTGACAGAGCTTCTCGCGCAGCGTCATCTCCGCGAGCAGCTGCCCGGCGGCGTCCGGCGTCGGCTCGGGCGCGGCCGTCTCGGTCTCGGCGGGCGGCTCCGGCGCGGGGGCGGTTTTCGCGGGGGTAACGAGGCGCACGACCCCCAGCCCTGCCAGCAGCATGCCCAGCAGGACGATCAGCACCCACGGCACCGCCGAGGGGCGGCGCGATTCGTTTTGCTTCATGTTCGTCTCCTCACAGCTCCACCGTCTCAAACGCGTCCACGACGTCGAAGGCGACGCCGTCCGCCCTGAGCCGCGCGCTCAGATATGCCATGCTCCCCGCCACGTCGTCCGCGAGACGCGTCTGATACGGCAGCGGGGCTTTGAGCGGTTTGAAAAAGTTATCCCAGTGCACGGGGATCACGCGCTTCGGCTGCACATACCCGACCGTCTCGCGGTAAAACGCGGCGTGAAACGCATCGTCCTCCTTGCCGAGGCCGCCGATGCCGAGCAGGAGCGTGTCGGCGCGAATCTCCCGAAGCGCGCCCTCGATGTAATTGCAGCTCGGGCGGACGAGCAGCGTCTGCGTGCCGTGCCGGATGTAAAAATCAAACGAGCCGCCCTCAGAATAGTTCCGCATGCGCGCCGGCTGGGATAATGGGCGCGTGATCTCGACGCCGAGATCGTTGTTGAGCATCGTCGGCCTCGAGTGGATCGAGGGCAGGACGGTGATCTCAAAATCGCCGACGCCGACCGGCGCTCCCGGCTCGAACCGGTGCAGCCGCTCCGCCGGAAGACCGCCGCCGAGGCCGACGTTTTGCGCGGAGGCCGAGCCGTAAAGATCCGCGCCGGTTCTGCGGGCGATGGAAACCGCGTCGAGCACATGGTCATAGTGCGTGTGCGAGACGAAGATCGCCCGCAGCCGATCCATCGGGAAGCGCCGGAGCACCGCGTCGACGAAGGGCTCGTCTGTGCGCAGTCTCCCGAGGATCACGCGCGCGAGGCCCGGCCGCGTGAGATGCGCGTCGAGCAGCAGCTGCGTCTCGCCGTCGTCCAGCAGCCAGGTGGTCGTGCCGAAAAACGTCATGGAAACGGGCATGGTTTGCCTCCTTTGCCGGCAGCGCGTCATCCTGAGCAAAGCGAAGGATCTTGGCAAAGCAGCAGGATCGACGTCTGGTGTTCTCTTTCTCTGCGCAGCCAGGATCCTTCGACTGCGCGCTGACGCGCTCCGCTCAGGATGACAAGGATCTGACTGCACATCAAAATTCAAATTTTTAGACTTCCAAACCTGAGAGAATGTTCCGATCATCTTTTGCCGATGCTCGGACACAATATCTTTGCGTGAGCTTGCGCAAAAAACAGTTCTGGGGGGATTTTTTGCAGAAACAACGAATTTTATGCAGAGCGGGCGCGTTTTTCGCGCTCGCGCTCCTGCTCGCGCTGCCGGCGCGGGCAGCAGAGCTGATTCCGATGGGGCAGGCCATCGGCATCGAGGCGAAGACGGAGGGCCTGCTCGTGACGGGCTTTGCCGACATTGAGACGCCGGAGGGCGCCGTCTCCCCCGCAAAGGACGCGGGGCTGCGGGAGGGCGACGTGATCCGGAATGTCGCAGGACAGGAGATCCGCTCGGCGGCGGATCTCTCAGCGGCGCTCGAGACCGTGCAGGAGAAGACGACGATCCGCTTTGACCGCGGCGGGCTGGAGAAAAAATGCGTCGTGACGCCGTATCGCGGCGAGGACGGGAAGCTGCAGCTCGGCCTTTGGCTGCGCGACGGCGTGACCGGCATCGGCACGATCACCTACTGCGACCCCGCGACGGGCGCATACGGCGCGCTCGGCCACGGCATCGCGGACGAGGAGAGCGGCAAGCTCCTGCCGATTGAGCGCGGCGAGATCGTGCGCGCGGAGATCTCCGGCGCAAGACCCGGCGCCGAGGGCGAGGCGGGCGAGCTGATGGGCTCGTTTCAGAGCGCGGAGCCCTTCGGCACCGTGGAGGCAAACAGCGTCTTCGGCATCTTCGGCGCCATGGCGGAGATTCCCTCGCTCGGCACGGTTGAGACCGCCTCCGACGACGAGGTGCACACCGGCGAGGCCGTGATCCGCGCGACCGTCGCCGGCTCCGAGACGAAGGACTATGCCGCGAGGATCGACCGCGTCTACCGCGAGCAGGGCTGCACGCGCTATCTCATCACCGTGACGGACGACAAGCTGCTGCAGGCCACGGGCGGCATCGTGCAGGGCATGTCGGGCAGCCCGATTCTGCAGGACGGCAAACTCATCGGCGCCGTGACGCATGTGCTCTTAAACGACCCGACGCGCGGCTACGGTCTGAGCATCGACACGATGCTCGACGCGGCGTAAAAAAATCTACCGCCCGGAGAGTGAAACCGCTCTCCGGGCCCTTTTGCGTTCTTGAAGCGGTTCCGTAAATATGATACTATTGGAATGCAAAAAAGAAAAGGAGGTTTCTCCAAAAAAATGAGCAGAATCATCGGCATTGATCTCGGCACGACCAACAGTCTCGCCGCCTACTGGGCAGACGGGGAATGCAAACTGATTCCCAACGCGCTGGGCGGCTATCTGACGCCGAGCGTCGTGAGCGTGGACGACGACGGCTCCGTTTTCGTCGGCGAGGTGGCGAAGGAGCGCCTGATCTCCCATCCCGACCGGACGGCGAGCGTCTTCAAGCGCAGCATGGGCACCGACCGGCTCTATGCGCTCGGCAGCCGCAGCTTCCGCGCCGAGGAGCTCTCCGCCTTCGTGCTGCGGAAGCTCAAGGAGGACGCGGAGAAACACCTCGGCGAGCCGGTGGAGGAGGCGGTCGTGAGCGTGCCGGCCTATTTCGGCGACAAAGCGCGCCGCGCCACGCGCGACGCCGGGCGTCTCGCCGGGCTGAAGGTGGAGCGCATCGTGAACGAGCCGTCCGCCGCCGCGCTCGCCTGCCAGCAGCTCAAGCAGCAGGACAAGGCGCGCATGCTGGTCTATGACTTCGGCGGCGGCACGCTGGACGTGTCGCTCGTGGACTGCTTTGAAAACGTGGTGGAGATCTTCGCCGTGAGCGGCGACGCGCAGCTCGGCGGCAGCGACTTTGACCGTCTGATCGCCCAGCGCTTCTGCGCCGAGAACGGGATGCAGCCCTTTGCCTCCCAGCCGAAGACGATGCAGCAGGCGATCCTGCGCGCATCCGAGGCGGCCAAGCGTCAGCTCAGCCAGCTGCAGAAGGCGCTCGTCGCCGTGCGCACGCAGGACTTCGCCGGCGCCATGGAGCTGACGCAGAAGCAGCTGATCGCCATGTCCGGCGGGCTGCTCAAGCGCATGGCCGAGCCTGTGCGCACCGTGCTGCGCGACGGAAACGTCAAGCCGCAGGAGCTCTCGCAGGTCGTGCTCGTGGGCGGCTCGACGAAGATGCCGCTCGTGCAGCAGTATCTGCGCTACATCCTCAAGGGCGTACCGATCGTGACGATCAACCCGGACTACATGGTGGCGCTCGGCGCGGGCATCTATGCCGGCATCAAGGAGCGCGACGCGGACGTGAAGGATGTCGTGATGACGGACATCTGCCCGTTCTCGCTCGGCACGGGCGTCATGAACCCATCCGACAAGGACAACGATTACATGAGCGTGATCATCCCGCGCAACAGCGCCCTGCCCATCAGCCAGACGCACAGCTATTCCAACAGCAGCGACGGACAGACCCGCTCGGTGATCGGCGTGTTTCAGGGCGAGGACATGTACGTGAAAAACAACATGAAGCTCGGCGAGCTCACGGTGACCTACCCGGCGGCGAAAAAGAACGAGCAGCAGATGCTCGTCACGTTCTCCTATGACATCAACGGTCTGCTCGTCGTGTATGTGAAGGTCGCGGGCACGAACGAGGAAAAGGAGATCGTCTTCCTCGGCGGCAAGATGGTCGACGCGAACGACAAAAGCATCGCCGCGCGTGTGCAGGAGCTGAAAAAGGTGCAGCTCAACCCGCGCAATGAGGAGGTCTATCAGCTGCTCAAGGCGCAGGCCGAGCGCCTTTACACCGAGCTGACCGGCATGCAGAGAGAGCTTCTTCAGCAGGCGGTGAGCGCTTTTGAGCTGGCGCTGGATCAGGGCCGCGCCGTGGACATTCTCAAGGAGGCCGAAATGCTCCGGAAGGTCATGGAGTCGCTGCAGAAGGACGCCGTCGAGTTCTCCGCTGACACGGACGACGTCGAGGGCTTTCTCGACTGGCTGGGCGGCGGGGAGAACGGCGAGGACCCGCTCAGCGACGACTGGTTTACGATCCAGTGATCGGCCGGAGGCGGTTTTGACGCATCCGGCAAGGAAGGAAGTTTGTTTTGGATCGATTTGACTGGCTGCTGCTCGGCATCGAGCCGACGAAGGATGAGGACGCGATCCGGCGGGCTTATGCGCGGCAGCTGAAGGACCACCATCCGGAGGAGGAGCCCGAGCGCTGGGCAATGCTGCACAGCGCCTATCAGAGGGCGCTGAAATACGCGCGCGGCGCGTCTTATTCCGGGCCGCTCTTCCCGCCGGAGCCGCAGCCGGAGCGCGAGACAGAGCAGGGCGCGGACGCGCTGTTTGCCGAGGCGTTTGAAGACGCGCTGCAGCACGCCGAGACTGACGAGCAAGACGCGTCCGCAGCGCTGCCGAAGCGTTTTCCGAGGGTACGCCGCGAGAAAGACGCGGCTGCCTTTCTGGACGCAATCCGCGCGCTGCCGCTGCGCACCGGCGGCGACGAAACCCGGGAAGCCGTGAAAACCGCCGTGCAGGGGCTCAAGCCCCGGCGCATGACGCGCGAGGCGGTCGAAACGCTCACGAACGGGCTGTGGGCGTGCGCGGAGGAGCTGCCGCAGGCCGCCATGCGAACGTGCATTGAAACGCAGGCCGCGGAGCTCAGCGGCAGGCTCCCGAGCCCGGAGGAGATCTGGAAGGGCGATCTGAGGGACGCCCGCATTGTTCGCGTGCTGTCGGTTTTCTGCGGCCTGCTGATGCTGCTGAGCCCGACGGCGGAGGTGCTGCAGATCGGCTCCTTCATCGCGTTCATTGGCGCGATCTTCGGAGCGCTCACACGGCGCCGCACGCCGCGTGTGCGCCGGGAGCGCCGTGCAAACCGCACCCCGTGCGAGAAAAAGAGCAGACGCCTGCTCATCGCGGCGATCGCGGTCTATCTCATCACAGGATTTGCGCTCGTTCCCGCCGCGGAGCGTCTCGCGCCGGAGACGGTTGAGACGCCGGTGAAAACCGTCGACTATTCGCCGGATCTGGCGGAGAACGTGTTCGTCTCGCTCACGGTGCGCGAGACGCCGGAATATCTCTGCACCACCGCGCCGCTGACAGACCCCGCGCCCAATCATCCGCCGGATCCGAACGGCGTCGTGCGTACGCACTATTATCTCTGCCGGGCCGAGCAGGCGGTGCTCGTCGTGCCGGATGCGCAGCGTGCCGAGGCGGAGGCGCTCTTCTTGCAGTGTCCGTTCACCGTCTGGGGTCAGATCGGCCCGCTGCCGACCGACGGCGGCTGGTGCATCCGCACGCCGGACGGGCGCGCGCTGGACGTCTCCGTGGAGGATCAGCTCCGCAATTTCAACGATCTGGTACGCCATGTCTCGGACTGCGGCGGCTGCGTCGTGAACTACCGCAGCGACGAGCCCATCCCGCCCGAGAGCCATGAGGTGGTGAGCCTCGCAGCGCAGATCGTGTTCGGGCTGCTCATGGTTCTGAACGTGGACGCGCAGGGGCTGATCCTGCTGCGGTTCTTCAGAATCTGGTATTAATCGTTTCGGAAAGGAGGCACACAGCTTGGCAGACACCATGATCCGGGATCTGACAAAGGGCCCGGTCGTGCCGCAGCTGTTTCGCTTTGCGCTGCCGCTCTTCGCCTCCAACGCCCTGCAGGCGATCTATAATCTGGTCGACATGGTCATCGTCGGCAACTGCATCGGCGCGGCGGGCATGTCCGCCGTGTCCATCGGGGGCGAGGCGCTGCATCTTCTCACCTTCGTGGCGATGGGCTTCTCCTCCGCCGGACAGGTGATCGTCGCCCGCGCCGTCGGCACCGGGCGGCACGACGAGATTCGCAAAACAATCGGCACCATGTTCTCCTTTCTGCTGACGGTCTCGCTCGTGATCGCGGCGGCGTGTTATCTGATGCGCCATGCGATTCTCTCCTGGCTCAACACGCCCGCGGCGGCCTATGATCTCGCGATGGACTATCTCGTGACGTGCGTGTGCGGGCTCTTCTTTATCTATGGCTATAACATCGTGAGCGCCATTCTGCGCGGCATGGGCGACAGCCGGAGGCCGTTTTACTTCATCGCCGTCGCCGCCGTGCTGAACACGGCGCTGGACATTCTCTTTGTCAAATATCTGGGTCTCAAGGTCTTCGGTGCCGCCCTCGCCACCGTGATCGGGCAGGGCGTGAGCTTTGTGGCCGCCATCGTGTATCTCTACCGGCGGCGCGAAAGCTTCGGCTTCGACTTTCGCCCGGAGAGCTTCCGCATCGACGGCGCGGCCTTCCGGCGGCTGCTGTCCCTCGGCATCCCGATGGCGATCCAGTCCGCCGCGATCAGCTTCTCGAAGATCATCCTCATGGCGTGGATCAATCTCTTCGACGTGACCTATTCCGCCCTCGCGGGCATCTTCAACAAGGTGAATATCATGGGCGGCGTCATTTCGCAGTCGTTCACCACAGCGGGCAGCACCATGGCGGGGCAGAACCTCGCCGCGGGCAAATACCGGCGCGTGAACAACATTCTCCTGACCATCCTCGCCGTGAGCACGGCGCTCGCCCTCGCGGGCACGGCAATCATGCTCCTCTGGCCGACGGGGATCTACCGCGCCTTCACGCCGGACGCGGCGGTGCTCAAGGCAGCCGGCGTGCTGACGCTCCCGATCATCCTGAACTTCTTCGGCGCGGCGACAAGAAGCGTCGCCTTCTCGCTCATCAACGGCTCCGGCCGCGCGAAGCTGAATCTCGCCATCGCCATCATCGACGGCGTCGTGGCGCGCATCGGCCTCGCGGCGCTCATGGGCTTTGCGATGCACATGGACTGCCGCGGCTTCTGGCTCGGCGACGCGCTGGCAGGCTTCATGCCGCTCGTCATCGGCGGGATCTTCTATCTGTCGGGGAAGTGGAAGGAGAAAGCCCCTTCCCTTGGCTCCCCCTCCGGGGGAGCTGTCCGCAAAGCGGACTGAGGGGGCCCTCTCCGTCACGGCTCCGCCGTGCCACCTCCCCCAAAGGGGGAGGCAAGAAAAAAGGTCTGCTTTCGCAGACCTTTTTTGCTGTATTTAGTTCTCCTGCCATGCCTTGACTTCGTCTCTCAGCCACTGCGCCCAGGGCTCGATGCCCTCTTTCTTCAGCGCAGAGATCGGGAAGACCTTCATGTTGGGGTTGAGCTTGTGCACGCGCTCGATGCACTTCTCGAGACTGAAGTTGAAATACGGCGCAACGTCGATCTTATTGACCAGCAGCACGTCGCAGATCGAGAACATGAGCGGGTACTTCAGGGGCTTGTCGTCGCCCTCGGGCACGGAGAGGATCATGGCGTTCTTCACGGCGCCGGTATCGAACTCCGCGGGGCAGACGAGGTTGCCGATGTTCTCGAGAATGGCGAGGTCGACGTCCTCCGTGCCGAGACCCTCGAGACCCTGGCGGGTCATGCCCGCATCGAGATGGCACATGCCGCCGGTGTGCAGCTGAATGACCTTCACGCCGCTGGTGGAGATCGTGGCGGCGTCGACGTCGGAGTCGATGTCGGCCTCCATGATACCGATGCGCAGATCGTCCTTCAGCGCCTCAATCGTGGCCATGAGCGTGGTGGTCTTGCCCGAGCCGGGCGAGGACATGAGGTTCAGCAGGAAGGTCTTTTCCTGCTTGAGCTCGCCTCTGAGCTTTTCGGCCTCGCGGTCGTTGGACTCAAACACGCTCTCCTTGATTTCCAAAACGCGATATTTATCCATGGGTGCTCCTCCTCAGAATCATATGCTCCGATTATACCGGAGATACGACACGATGTCAAATTTCCGGATCAAACGCGGGCATCATGCGCAGCTTGTAGAGGTTCAGCGCATGCATCCGGTCGATCTTCGCCTTCGTGGCGGGATCGTCGATCTCGCCCGTGCGGATATAGCGGTCGAGCACGGCGTAGGTAAAGCCGAGGTTGTCCTCGTCCGTCTTGCCGCAGAGGCCGTCAATCGGCACCTTCTCCACGAGCGCCTCGGGGAGCCCCAGCTCGCGGCCGAGCGCCTTGACCTCCTGCACGGTGAGATGGCTCAGCGGGCTGAAATCGCCCGCGCCGTCGCCATAGCGCGTGGCGTAGCCGACCCAGTCCTCGGAGAGGTTGCAGGTGTTGGCGACGCGGCCGTTGTTGCTCTGCGCCACGGCATAGACCGTCACCATGCGCAGGCGCGCGGGGAGCGAAAGCGTCGTCGCGCCGTCAATCGGGAACTGATCGCCGATGGCGTTCAGAACGCCGTTGTAGGCCTCCTGAATGTTCACCACATGATAACGGATGCCGAGATGGTTGACCAGCATGTAGCTTGCGCTGATGTCCGCCTGCTCGCCGTTCGGCATCAGCACGCCGATCACGCGATCCACGCCCAGCGCCTCGACGCACAGCGCCGCCACGACGGAGCTGTCCTTGCCGCCGGAGATGCCGACGACCGCATTGCAGTCCGGGCCGTTTTCCGCAAAATAGCCGCGGATCCATTCGATGCATTCGGTTTTGACCTTCTTCACGTCAAACACTTGAGATCCCTCCCGATGGAAATTTTTATACAGTTCAATTTTATCCCGCGGTTGCGTTTTGTCAAGCACTCTTTTATAATGAATTCCAGAGGTGATCCCAATAGTTTCGGAATCACCTCCGCAAAAGCGGAGGAAAGCGGGCGATGCCCGCAGATTCATGGTTTTTGACCATGAATCTGATTCCTACACTACAACGTCATCCTCTGAAATTCGCATCCTCGATGCGAATTTCCCAACACAGAGGATGGCTCTGTGTTGCACAGCGTACGCTGTGAGGAGGATAAAGTTATGAAAAACACCACGCTATGCTACATCGAGCGCGACGGACAGTATCTCATGCTCCACCGCGTGAAAAAGGAAAACGACCTGAACCACGACAAGTGGGTCGGCGTCGGCGGGAAGTTTGAAGCAAACGAGAGCCCGGACGAGTGCCTCCGGCGCGAGGGGCGCGAGGAGACCGGCCTCACCCTCACGGACTACCGCTGCCGCTGCGTCGTGACCTTCGTCTCCGACGAGTGGGAGGGCGAATATATGTATCTCTACACGGCGACGGGCTTCGAGGGCGAAATGCGCGAGTGCGACGAGGGCACGCTCGAGTGGGTACCGATTGACGAGGTGCCGAAGCTCCCCCTCTGGGCCGGAGATAAGATCTTCTTCCGCCTGCTGAAAGAAAACCGCCCCTGGTTCTCGCTCAAGCTCTGCTACGAGGGAGACAAGCTCATCTGCGCAGCGCTGGACGGAGAGGAAATTTCGACCGACGTCTGAAAACGCTTGACAACGCGCGTTTTTTGGATATAATATGTCACACAATCCAATATGCCTTATCAAGAGTGGCGGAGGGACCGGCCCTGTGAAGCCCGGCAACCTGCGGGAGACCGCGTGGTGCCAAATCCGGCGGTGCAAATCGAAAGATGAGGGAACTCCGAAGACTCTGCCCCGCCGTCCGGCGGGGCATTTTTTGTTTGTAAATCATTTCTGAAAGGAACGAAATACTTATGGCACATCATCTCTTTACATCCGAATCCGTGACCGAGGGTCATCCCGATAAGATCTGCGACCAGATCTCCGACGCCGTGCTCGACGCGATTCTCGAGCAGGACCCCAACGGCCGCGTGGCCTGCGAGGTCACCGCCACGACGGGCATCGTGACCGTCATGGGCGAGATTTCCACCAGCTGCTACGTCGACATTCCGAAGATCGTGCGCCAGACCGTGCGCGAGATCGGCTATGACCGTGCGAAGCTCGGCTTCGACTGCGACACCTGCGCCGTCATGACGAGCATCGACGAGCAGAGCGGCGATATCGCCATGGGCGTGGACAAGTCGCTCGAGGCGAAGGAAGCCGAGAGCGAGGATCTCGACAACGGCGCCGGCGACCAGGGCATGATGTTCGGCTTCGCCTGCCGCGAGACGCCGGAGCTCATGCCGCTGCCCATTTCGCTCGCGCACAAGCTGGCAAAGCGCCTCGCGCAGGTGCGCAAGGATCAGGTCATCGACAACCTCCGCCCCGACGGCAAGACGCAGGTCACCGTGGAATACGACGAGCAGAACCAGCCCGTGCGCGTGCACACGATCGTCATCTCCACGCAGCACGCGCCGGACGTGAACATCGGCCAGCTGCGTCAGGAGCTGATCGATCAGGTCATCCGCCCGACCGTGCCGGCGGAGCTGCTGGACAAGGAGACCCGCATTCTCGTCAACCCCACCGGCCGCTTCGTCGTGGGCGGCCCGCAGGCCGACTCCGGTCTGACCGGCCGCAAGATCATCGTGGACACCTACGGCGGCAGTGCCCCGCACGGCGGCGGCGCCTTCTCCGGCAAGGATCCCACGAAGGTCGACCGCAGCGCAGCCTACGCCGCCCGCTATGTGGCGAAGAACATCGTGGCCGCAGGGCTCGCCGACCGCTGCCTCGTCCAGCTGGCCTACGCCATCGGCGTGGCCGAGCCCGTGAGCGTCTTTGTCGACACGCAGGGCACCGGCAAGGTCTCCAACGAGCAGCTCGAGGAGGCCGTGCGCAAGGTCTTTGACCTGCGCCCGACGGCGATCATCCGCGATCTCGATCTGAAAAAGCCGATCTATCGCAAGCTCGCCGCCTACGGCCACATGGGCCGCGAGGATCTCGGCGTCCGCTGGGAGCAGACCGACCGTGTCGAGGCCTTGCTGAGCGTGCTGAACGCGTAAAGAACCCATGAACCTGCCGATGGACCGCATTCAGGTCGGGCAGTATCTGCCCGGGTGCCGGACGCATGGGCGGTATGTCCGCGCGGAGATTGCGGAGGGGCTGTGGCGCGTGTTTGTCGGCGTGCCGACGATGACGCTCTCGGAGCTCGCCGCTTTTCGCGCCGGGGAGATTTGCCTCGCCGCGGTCAGCGCCGGCGGCTGCGCCTTTCTGCTGCTGCGCTTCGGCGAGCTGGCGTGGGAGCGCGCGGCACTCGCTCCGGTGAGCGAGTCGCCGGATCGCATGGCCTTCATTTTCGTCGACGCCGATTCCGGCGTGGCGCAGGAGATCCGCATCCTTCCCCTGCCGGAGGGAGCAAACGCGGCCATTCAAAACGCCTGCGCAGACCTCCCCGCCGACCCCGCTGTCCGCCGCAAGGCGGAGCGGGAGTGCCCGGAGGCGGAGGAATTGGCGCAGGAGTCGGAAATCTTTATCCTGAGATGATAAAAGCCTCCCTTGTGCAAAGGGAGGCTTTGCCTGCTGCCCGCGTCTGCCTTGACTAACCATATCCCCCGGTCGTATAAAGAAGCTGAACATTTCCCATTCGGAAAGGAGCGACACCGCATGAAATTTGACCTCATGGGCACCGCGCATCTGACGACGAGCACCGAGCCGATTGAGCCGGTGAAGATCTTCGACAACATGGCCGTGATCGGCACGGCGGGCACGAACTGCATCGTGATTGAGAGCGACAAGGGGCTCATCCTGCTCGACGCGATGTGGCCGGGCGAGATCTTCGAGAACATGATCGAGGACGGGCTCAAAAAGCTCGGCTACGATCCGGCGGACATCAAAATCCTCCTCATCAGCCACGGCCACCCCGACCACTCCGGCTGCGGCCGCCACTTCGTGGAGAAATACGGCGCCGTGCCGTACATGTCGAAGGTGGACTATCTCTTTGAGCAGGCGTTCTGCGCCAAAGCCAACAACCCCGCGTGGATCTTCGACTTCGAGGTGGAGCACTTCCTCGACGAGGGCGACGTGCTCACGCTCGGCAGCGCGAAGGTCTACTGCTTCTCCACGCCGGGGCACACGCCCGGCGGGCTGAGCTTCATCGTGCCGGTCTATGATCAGGGCAGGCCGCACATGGCGGCGCTCTGGGGCGGCAGCGCCCCTCCCCCGCAGCTCGAGGCGAACTACCAGTATCTGCGCAGCCTCGACCATTTCGTCGAGAAATGCCGCGAATACCACGTGGACGCCGACTTCATGAACCACCCGATTCTAAACAACGGCGTGGAGCGCATGGCCGTCATGCGCAGCCGGCTCGATCAGGTGGCGAACCCCTTCGTCATCGGCGAGGAGGGCTACATCCGCTTCACCGGCCTCTACCGCCAGCTCGCGAAGGACAACATCGCCGCCGGCTGCATCGACTACACCAAGGGCTGAGAAGGCCTGACAAAAACCCGCCCGTTCCGCTGCTGCGGACGGGCGGGTTCGAGACTGTCAAAGAACTGTGTTCTTTGACAGTCAAAGGGATGCTCGCGCTCCATCGCGGCAGGCGTTGCCTGCCTTGGTCGGCGCGA
>JBGUHV010000128.1:0-2608 GCA_045112425.1 Oscillospiraceae bacterium | reverse complement strand
CGCCGCCGACGGCCGCCGTGCCGCGCAGCACCGCGCCGTGTTCCTTCGCAAGCTGATTCAGCTCCTGATAATAGTGGCAGAGCAGATGCTTGTTGGAGGTCACCACGTTCTTGCCCGCCTTCAGCGCCGCAGACACATATTCAAACGCCGGATGCAGGCCGCCCATGACCTCCACCACGGTGTCAATCTCGGGATTGTTGATGATCTCGGCCATATCCCGGGTCGTTCGCGCGGTCAGCTCCCCGAGATCCCTGCGGCACAGCACCGTGCCCACAGTGATGTCCTTCCGCTCCGCGAGAATGTCGTAAACCCCGCGGCCTACCACGCCGAAACCCAGCAATCCGATCTTCATACCGAAACCCTCTTTCTGTTTGTTGACTGCTTGTTGTCCACCGTCCGCGGACATTTGATCTTGAAACGAACACACTATAACACACTGCTGTGCAGAATGCAAGAATTATTTTCACAAATTTTGGAGAAAAAGATGTAAGATTCTGCGCGTTTTGCGGTCTTTAAAGATCAGAAGCCCCTTTTGACGGAAATTATTTTCCGCTGTGGAACCTTTCCAGCCTTTTCCTCGTCCTATTCTTTACATGCTGTCTGCCATACCTGTCATCCTGAGCGGAGCGGCGTCAAACCGGGCTTGCTCCATTCCGCCGCCTTGACGGCGTCTCCATATCCGCGCCCCCGGTTTTCCTTAACCAAATCAAAGCAAAGGCTTTGATTTGGAGAGGAAGAAGGAAGGAGCGGAAGCAAAGCCGTCGCGCGAAAGCGCGGCTGCGGCGCGGAGCGAGTTTCTTCTGACGACGAAGGATCTTGGCTTGGCAGCAAAAGAGAACCTCCGGCGTCTATCCTGCTGCGCTGCCGAGATCCTTCGACTCCGCTTCGCTCCGCTCAGGATGACATTCTCTTCTTCATGCACTTGAACGGGCGCCGCCGCTCTGATATAATACAGAGCAGAAAATGAGGTGGTTCCCTTGCAGAAGATTCCCATGCCCAACCCGATCGCCGAGCTCGACGGAGACGAGATGACCCGCGTCCTCTGGCGCATGATCAAGGAGACGCTCCTGCTCCCGTTCGTGGATTTGAATACGGAGTATTATGATCTCTCCCTGCCGCACCGCGACGAGACGGGCGATCAGGTCACGCGAGACGCCGCCGAGGCGATTCGCCGCCTGCATGTCGGCGTCAAGTGCGCCACGATCACGCCGAACGCAAAGCGCATGGAGGAATACGGTCTGCGCGAGATGTGGAAGAGCCCGAACGGCACGATCCGCGCCGCGCTCGACGGCACGGTCTTCCGCGCCCCGATTCTCACAAGCCGCATCCGCCCGCACGTCTCCGGCTGGAAAAAGCCGATCACCATCGCCCGTCACGCCTACGGCGATGTGTACCGCGCGAGCGAATTTCGCGTGCCCGGCCCGGGAAAGGCCACGCTCACCTTCGAAGGGGCGGACGGCACGCGCTGGAGCGAGACCGTCTTCGACTTCAAAGGCCCCGGCGTTCTGCAGGGGCTGCACAACCGGGATGACTCCATCCGCTCCTTTGCCCGCGCGTGCTTCGCCTTCGCGCTCGATCAGAAGCAGGATCTCTGGTTTTCGGCCAAGGACACGATTGCCAAGCAGTACGACGGCGCGTTCCGCGACATCTTCGAGGCCGTTTATCAGACGGAGTACAAGGCCGCGTTCGACGCCGCGGGGCTAACCTATTTCTATACCCTCATCGACGACGCCGTCGCGCGCGTGATGCGCTCGGAGGGCGGCTTCGTCTGGGCGCTGAAGAACTATGACGGCGACGTGATGAGCGATATGGTCTCCGCCGCCTTCGGCTCGCTCGCGATGATGACGAGCGTGCTCGTCAGCCCCGACGGGAACTATGAATACGAGGCCGCGCACGGCACGATCACGCGCCATTATTACCGCTGGAGGGCGGGGGAGACGACCTCCTCCAACCCGGTGGCGACGATTTTCGCCTGGTCCGGCGCGTTGAGGAAACGCGGCGAGCTCGACGGAAACGACGCTCTCTCCGCCTTTGCAGACCGCCTCGAGGCCGCCGTGCTCGACACGATTGACGCCGGCGTGATGACCGGCGATCTGGCGGCGCTCTGCGGCTGCACCGGCGTCGACACGCAGGCGTTTCTGGACGGCGTTCGAGGCCGTCTGTTGACATAATTTCCGCAGAAAAATCAACAGTCTTACAATTTTTTGCCGCAATGAAACGCTTTGTTGTTTTTTGTATCTTTTTTTCGGAAATTTGATGGAATTCCCTTGACATTAGCGTCGATTTCAACTATATTTAAGCTGACTATAATAGTCGGAAAAATATTTTACGGCACCATCCCCCATGGTGTCGAGATAGTGGAGGAAGAACTATGAAGAAAACACGCATGCAGAAAATGCTCGCTCTGCCTCTGGTCTTTGTCTTCGTGGCCGTTCTCATGGTGTGCGCGCTCGGCAACTCCAACAACGCGGTTGCCGCCGGCAGCATCATCGGCGACCTGACTGGCAGTGGCTCCAGCGGCTCTGGCCTGCCCGGCAGCGGCAACGCCGGCTCCGGCCTGCCCGGCAGCGGCAACGCCGGCTCCGGCCTGCCCGGCAGCGGCAATGCC
>JBGUHV010000127.1:0-17787 GCA_045112425.1 Oscillospiraceae bacterium | reverse complement strand
GGGGCGCGCCCCCCGCGGCCGCCTGCTCGCTGTAGGAAGACGCCCTGCGTCCGGCGGGCTTTGCCATTTTAAAAGACGGGCGCGCCGTCGGCTGGATCGGCCTGCCGGAAGCGCAGGGCGTGAACCTGCTCTGCGGTCTCGGCGGGAACGGCGACGTGCGCTTACAGGGCGCGACGGTGACGCTCTCGGACTGCAAAACGGAAATTCACCCGCGCTGGGATGGCGAGACGCTCGCAGGGCTGGACCTATCCCTGCAGCTGCGCGCTGTGCTGACGGAGACGGACGGGCGGCGGGATGAGACGGCGGAGGCCGCCCGCGCGGCGCTGGAGACCGAGCTCGCCGAGACGGTGCGGCGCCGTTGCGAGCGCATTTTGCGGCAGTCACAGACGCTGCGCGCCGACTTTCTCGATCTCGCGGGGCACATCCGGCGGGAAAGCCCCGAAAAATGGCGGCGCATCGCGCCGGAATGGAACGAAACGCTGCCCGACCTGCCGTACACGGTGACGGTGGATGCCGTGCTGGATCGGACGCTCGATCTCGAGGAGAACGTGCCGCTGGAGGGATCGCCATGAAGCCGCTCACGGAAAAACAGCTCTGGACGCTCGGGAGTCTCGCGGCGCTCTCGCCGATGCTGCGCGTGGTGCCGGAGCAGAACCTGCGCGCCGCCGGAGACGCGGGCTGGCTCTCCGGTCTCGCCGCGCTGCCGCTCCTCGCGCTCTACGCGCTGATACTGCGCGCTGCGCTATGTGTTCGCTCGGAGGGGGAAACGCTCAGTGCGCGGGTTTCCGGCCCGTTTGGACGATTTCTGGGGCTCTGGGCGCTGTTTTACGCGGCGTTCTGCCTGCGCATGAGCGCGGAGCGGTTTTTCACGGCGCTCGGCGTGTTCACGTCGTGGCAGCCGTTTGCCCTCGTCCTCTCCGTGTGCGCAGCCGCGGCGGCGGCAGGCGGCGCAAAGCCGCTCGGGCGGGCGGCGCAGATCTTTCTCACCGCGGTGACGGCGGCGCTGCTGCTCACACTCATCTGCGCTCTGCCGCAGATGCACTGGGGCCGGCTCGGCGGCGTCTCCCCATCTGACATTCTGCCGATCCTGCGCGGGGCGCTGCCGATTGTGAGCGTCGGCATGACGGTGATGACGTTTCTCGCGCTGCTCGCCCCGCCCGGCGCGGGCACCGAGCTCCGGCGCGGCGGCGCCTTTCTGCTGCGGCTCACGGTCACGGCGGCGGCGCTCTCGATGGCGGCGGTCGGCGTGCTGGGCTCGGCGCTCTCGTCGCGGCTGAGCCACCCGTTTTTCATTCTGTTGAGAAACGTCAGCCTCTCGCGCGCGATGGAGCGCATGGAGGCGCTCATTTCGGCGGTGTGGGTGCTGCCGGATCTCGCGCTGCTCGCGGCGCTGCTGATCCTCGCGCGGAGACTGCTGCCGATCCGAGGCAAGCCGTTCCCGCCGTGGCTGCTCGCTGCGGCGGCCTTCTCGCTTGCAGCGATCCTCTCGACCACGGCGTTCGGTCTGAAGCGCTGGTCGGAGACAATCATCCCGTTCGCGGGGGCGGGGATTGCGATGGCGGTTCCGGCGGCAATGCTGACGAAAAAAATGTGAGGCGAAAAACGCCTCACATTTTTTCTCTATTAGATTAGTGCTTTCCAAAAATTTTGGCGAAGAACCCGCCGCTGTCCTTGCCGGCGAAGATCTTGTTGAGATCCGGATTCTCGAAGCCCTTCTCCCAGACGATCTCGGCGGCCTCGGTGCGGGCGGTGGCGAGATCGTTGAACTGCTCCATGGCCACCTGATAGCGCAGGGAGACGTCGTTGCCGGAGCTGTCGGCGCCGACGTTCGCTTCGCCCGTGAGCGGGAGGCGGAGAATGACGTGGTAGCCCGCGGAGGTCTCCACGGGATCGGACACCTCGAAGTCCTTGAGGGCGGCGGCGCCGTTTTCAAACTCCTCCATCATCTCGCCGGGGCCGAAGACATAGCCGTCCGGATAATAGGCCAGACCCGGGTCCTCGCTCTCGGCGTTCATGATCTCATCGAACTTCTGCACGAGCGCCTCGTTGTCGGTGACGGCGCGCAGCTCCTGCACGGCCTTCTCGGCGGCGGCCTTCTTCTCGGCCTTGGCGGCGTCGTCAATCTCGGCGCCGGTCTCGTCGGAGAAGGAATAGAGGATGTGCTTTGCGAGCATGAGCCCGTTTTCCTCGACGTACTCGGCGATGTCCTCGTCGGTGACCTTCTCGCCGTTGGCGCCGAAGAGCTCCTCAAAGAGCTTGGTGTAGAGATACTGGATCTTGCCCTGATAGCGCAGGACGTCCATATCGAGATAGTAGTCCTTCAGATAATCGGCAAAATCCTCCTCGGTGCCCTCCTCGCCGGCGACGGAGGCGATGGCGTCCTGGATCATGCCCTCGACGTATTCCTCGCCGTCCTCGCCGAACTCGATGCCGCGCTCGGCGGCCATGCCCTCGAGAATGTGATAGGACAGAAGGCTGTCGCGCACGTTTGCCAGGAGCGCGTCGGCGAGCGGCTCCTCGCTGCCCTCGGCGGCGTACCAGTCGATCTTGCCCTCCTCGTCGGGCTGGGCCATCTGGGAGCCGATATAGGCCAGCCAGTAGGCAAATTCGTTCCAGTAGACGGGTGTGCCGTCCGCCGTGGCGACGAGGGTGTCCGGCGCGTAGGCGGTGAGGGCGTTGGCGAAGATGTCCTCCGACTCGGCGTCGTCCTGATAGCTGCGGATCTCCGTGGAGCCGCAGGCCGTGAGCAGGCCCAGCGAGAGCGCGAGGACCAGCAGCAGGGTGATGGTTTTCTTCATGGTTCCATACTCCTTCAATGTAGAATAGCTCATTTTCAAAAGGGTTCGCTGGATAGGCTGACGCGACTAGATTGGCGAGCAGATTTTTCGTCTGGTGAAATCAAAAAAACGCAGGAATCCTTTGTGGCTTTCCAGTTTTTTTGATGATAGCAGACGGAAAAGATGCCGTCAAGATGTTTGCGGCGGCCTGTGCAGCGAATCCTTAACTGTTTGCCAGTCGCGGATGAATGCTCTGGCCTGTTCGATGACCTTAGTGCGGGCTTTGAGCTTTAAGAGCACGGCGGGCACGCTGCCGCCGTCGACCCGCAGGCGCCCCTTATACTCCGGCATGGCATAGAGCGCGGAGACGATCTCCATGTCGAACCCGTCGAGCCGGAAGCGGAGCTGGCCGTTTTTCTGCGCGATGTCCGTGACGCCGGCCTTGCCCGCCTCGCCGCGCAGCAGCGCCACGCGCACCAGACTGTTGACCGACGGGGGGGGATCGCCGAAGCGGTCGATGTTCTCGTCCATGAGATCGTCGGCCTCCTCTTCGGTGCGCACGAGGGCGATGCGGCGATAGAGATCCATGCGCTGCTCCGAGCTCGGCACATAGCTCTCGGGGATGTTCGCCGAGACCGCGAGATCGGCCGAGCACTCGGCCTTTTTCTGCACGGGCTCGCCGCGCAGCTCCTGCACGGCCTCCTCGAGCAGCTTGAGATACATATCATATCCCACGTCGATCATATGACCCGACTGCTCGGCGCCGAGAATGTTGCCCGCCCCGCGCAGCTCAAGGTCGCGCATGGCGATGCGAAAGCCGGAGTTGAACTCGGCAAACTCGCGGATCGCGTTCAGGCGCTTTTCAGCAATCTCGGTTAATTGCCTGCCCTGCCGGAACGTGAGATAGGCGCTCGCGCGGCGGTTCGATCTTCCGACGCGGCCTCTGAGCTGGTGCAGCTGCGCGAGCCCCATGCGGTCGGCGTCCTCGATGATGAGGGTGTTGACGTTTGCAATGTCAATGCCCGTCTCGATGATCGCGGTGCAGACGAGAATCTGCGTCTCGCCCTCGGCGACGGAGCGCATGACGGTGGAGAGCTCCTCCTCGTTCATCTGTCCGTGCGCCACGGCGACGGAGGCGCCGTCGACCATCTTGGCGATCTTGAGCGCGGTGCGCTCAATGTTGTCAATGCGGTTGTGGAGATAATAGACCTGCCCGCCGCGCTGCAGCTCGCGGCGCATGGCGTCGCAGAGGATGTTCCAGTCGTGCTCCATGACGAAGGTCTGCACGGGCACGCGGTCCTGCGGCGGCTCCTCAATGGTGGACATGTCGCGGATGCCGGAGAGGGCCATGTTGAGCGTGCGCGGGATGGGCGTGGCCGAGAGCGTGAGCACGTCGACGTTGCGGCTGAGTTCCTTGATGTGCTCCTTGTGGCCGACGCCGAAGCGCTGCTCCTCATCGACGATGAGCAGGCCCAGCTTCTTGAACTCCACGCTCTTCTGCAGGAGCTTGTGCGTGCCGATCACGAGATCGCACTCGCCGGAGCGGATCGCCTCGAGCGTTTTGCGGTTTTCCGCGGCGGTCTGGAAGCGGCTGAGCATGCGGATCTCAATCGGAACGCCGAAAAACCGCTGCGTAGCCGTCTGAAAATGCTGCTGGGCGAGCACCGTCGTGGGCACGAGAATCGCCGCCTGATACCCGTCGAGCACGCATTTCATCACGGCGCGGAGTGCGACCTCGGTCTTGCCGTAGCCGACGTCTCCGCATAAGAGACGATCCATGGGCGTGCTTCGTTCCATGTCCGCCTTGATTTCGCGGATGCACCGCAGCTGATCGTCCGTCTCGAGATAGCCGAAGCGCTCCTCAAACTCCGTCTGCCACGGGCTGTCCGGCGCGAAGGCGTGGCCCTCGGTCTTGGCGCGCTGGGCATAGAGCTGCAGCAGGTCGACGGCGAGCTTTTTCGCGGCCGCTCTCGCGCGGGTTTTGGTGCGGTTCCAGTCGGCGCCGCCCATTTTGGAGAGCCGGACGGGGTGATCCTCGCCCGCGCCGATGTATTTCGACACCATATCGAGCTGCGTGGCCGGCACATAGAGACTGTCCGACCCCGCGTAGCAGATCTTGATGTAATCCTTCACCGCCCCGTCCACGGGCATCTGCACGATGCCGGCGAAGCGGCCGATGCCGTGCACGTCGTGCACGACGAGATCGCCGACCGAGAGATCGGCATAGGACTGGATGGCCTCGCGGTTGGCGCTCTTTTTCGACTTTAAGCGCCGCACGCCGCCGACGCCGGCCATCTGCGTGTCCGTGAGAATGGCAAGCTGACCGTGGGGATATTCCAGACCCGAGGAGAGGCTCCCGACCGTGACGAGGCACCGCCCCGGCGCGGGGATCGATTCGGGGTTTTCCTGCACATAGGCCGGCACGTCGTGATTGGCCAGAAACTCGCCGAGCATGCCCGCGCGGCGCTTATCGCCCGCCAGCACCACGACGCGAAAGCCGAGGGAGATATAGTGCGCAATGTCGTCCATGGCGGTCTGAATGCTGCCGCCGTAGCTCGAGAGCTGCTTGACCGTGACGCCGCAGACGGCGCGCGGATCGATCGGATAGCGCCCGAGCTGGAAGGAATCGGCGAAGAAGAGCGCGAAGTCCGCGAGCTGATGTACCAGCTCCTTCCACGGGCGGTAAAACTGCTCGGCGCGCACGGCCATGCTGCCGGCGGCCACGAGCTGGTTGATATCCTCGGTGAGCTGATGCGCATATTCCTTCGCGCGGTCGGCGCAGCGCCCGGCCTGATCCATGACGAGAATCGCGTCCGGCGCGAGATAATCCGCCGCCGTTTCGAAGGCTTCATACAAAAGCGGCATATAGCGATCCGCCGCGTGCAGCGGCAGAGACGCCTCAAGCGCGTCCGCGTCCTCCTTGAGGGAGCGGGCGAGGTTGGCCGCCAGCGTCTCGTTTTTTCGCCGCGCGGCGCGCTTGGAAAGCTCCTGCAGCTTCTCGCCGAGGGCGAGACTGCCGCCGGGATAGAGCGTGGCGAGCGTCTCCGCCGCCGGCAGGATGCGGCAGCGCGAGACCGGATCGGTGCGCCGCTGGGAGGCAATGTCAAAATACCCCATGGAGTCGATATCGTCGCCCCAGAACTCGATGCGCACAGGACTGTCCTCCGAGGGGGAGAAGAGATCGAGAATGCCGCCGCGGCGGGAAAATTGCCCCGGGCCCTCCACCTGCTGGGTGCGGACGTAGCCGCAGCGCAGCAGCGCGTCCTCCACGTCCTCCGGCGCGAGACGTCCGCCGTCTTCAATCGTGAAGGTGACGCTCTGCAGCACATGCTTCGGAATGGCGCGCTGCAGCAGACCCGAGACCGTGGCGACGAGCACGGGGTTCTCGCCCGATGCGAGCAGATCCAGTGCGCCGAGGCGGCGCTGCTCGGTCTGGCGCGAGACGCTCAGCGCGGTATAGAACGTATAATCCCGCGCCGCGAGCACCGGCACGGGCATGCCGAGCAGGTGCGACAGATCGCGCGAGAAGGCCTCCGCCGCGGATTCGTCCGGGCAGATGACAACGACGCTTCTGCCCGTCTCGGCGCGCAGAACGGCTGCCAGCTGCGCTCTCGCCGCCGCCGGCAGGCCGGAAAAGAGCGCGGGAAGCCGACCCCCCTCGAGCAGCTCGCGGAGCGGGGCGTTGTCCTTCGATTCAAATACGGCACTGGTCTGCTTGACTGGAATCAACGGTTTCCTCCATCATTTCTAAAGAGATACAGGAATATTTATTATATCACAGTCTGCAGCGAAAAAGCAAACATCCGCGCAGGGCGCTGTCGATTTCCGGAGCGCTATCTTTTTAAACAATAATATAATATTAATATATACATTATTATATATAAGTTCTATTGAAAAAAAGGGGGTTCGGCGGTATAATGGAGTGTAAAATTTCTGGGGCTGTGCCCTTTTTTGAGGTAACGATATGGATTCTACCAATCAGGTCTGGGAAATGGTGCTCGGCATGCTCTCCGAGCATCTGACCGAGACGGCTTACAACACCTGGTTTGTCGACTGCACCGCCATTGATCTCGGCGACAATCAGCTGGTGCTGCACACGACCTCCCCCGTAAAGCGGGAGATGATCGAAAAGCGCTACGGAAATCTCATTAAGCAGGCGCTGTATGAGCTCTTCTCCTGCCCGTTCGAGCTGAAGGTCATCATGGGGGAAAAAGAGCTGATCGACTATCAGGAGGAGCGCACGACGGAGGACGACATGCCGGAGCTCGAGGGCTATACCTTCGACCACTTCGTCGTCGGCCCGTCGAACCGCTTCGCCCACGGCGCGGCGCTCGGCGCGGCGCAGAACCCCGGCACGCTCTATAATCCGCTGTTCATCTACGGCAACTCCGGTCTCGGCAAGACGCATCTGCTGCTCGCAATCGGGCAGTATATCCGCAGCAAGGACCCGGGCACGAATCTCGTCTACGTCAAGGCGGAGGAATTCATCAACCACATGGTGCGCTCGCTGCAGACCGGCGCGATGGAGTCCTTCCGGCAGAAATACCGCTCGGCGGATCTGCTGCTGGTGGACGACATTCAGTTCTTCTCCGGCAAGGAGCAGATGCAGGAGGAATTCTTCCACACCTACGAGGCGCTCTACAACGCCAAGAAGCAGATCGTCGTGACATCCGACCGTCCGCCGCGGGAGATGCGAAACCTCAACGACCGTCTCCGCAGCCGGTTCGAGGGCGGCATCCTCGCCGACGTCGCGCCGCCGGATCTGGAGACGCGCATGGCCATCACGCGCAACAAGGCCGCGCAGGTCGGCATGGTGCTGCCGGACGAGACCGTGCGGTACATCGCCGAGAAAATCACCTCGAACGTCCGTCAGATCGAGGGCGTGGTGAAAAAGCTCACGGCCTACCACAGCATCGACAAGAGCTCCGCATTCAACAACGCCTCCGTCGACCGGGCGATCAAGGACGTGATCCGCTCCGGCATCTATATTCCGACGCCGGACATCATCATTGAGGAGACGGCGCGGTACTATCAGCTGGAGGGCAGCGACCTGCGCGGCAACCGCCGCGACCGCAGACCCTCGCTCGCGCGGCAGATCGCCATGTATCTCATCAAGACGAACACGAACCTCTCCCTCAACCAGATCGGCGCGGAGTTCGGCAAAAACCACTCGACCGTGCACACCTCGATCATGAAGATTGAGGAGCTCTTAAAATCCGACCCGGACGTGGCGTCGACCATTCAGGATATTACCAGCAACATTCACTCTCGCAACTGACCGTATTCTTCAACAATTGCTGTTGAAAGATTGTCGAAAGACGCCCTTTCTGTAACCGGTAAAATCAGGATGTTGAAAGCCGTCGAAGTTTTCAAACATTTTTCAACAGGCTGTTTTGAGGACAGCGCAGGCTTTTTTCCCAATTTCAACAGTTTCGACAGGACTACTAATACTACTAGTTTTTAAATCTTTCTTTCTTCAGAGAAAAACAATTTTTAAAATCATTTGGGAGGATCACAAAGATGAAATTTTCCTGTGAAAAATACGTTCTGCAGCAGGCGGCGCTCTCCACGGCGAGAGCCGCGGCCTCCAAAAGCCCGATCCCGACGCTCGAGGGTCTGCTGATTCAGGCGGGCGAGGGCGTGCGCCTCACGGGCTATGATCTCAAGCGCGCGATCTACACAAACATTCCCGCGGACGTCGCCGAGGGCGGCAACATTGTGCTCCCGGCCAGACTCTTCTGCGAGATGCTGCGCCGCATGCCGGACGGTATTGTGACGCTCGCGGTGGAAGGCGAGACCGTCAGCGTCAAGTGCGGCAAGGCGAATTTCGACATTGTCGGCATGAAGGGCGAGGATTATCCGGATCTGCCCGTCGTGGAGCAGGAGCGCGGCGTGGCACTGCCGCAGGGTCTGCTGAAAAAGATGATCAACGAGACGAGCTTTGCCATCAGCACGAACGAGGCGCGCCCGGTCTACATGGGCTCCCTCTTTGAGCTCGACAACAACGAGCTTCGCATCGTCTCCGTGGACGGCTACCGTCTGGCGCTGCGGCGCGAGGCCGTGGAGGGCTACGGCGACGACTGCAGCTTCATCGTGCCCGGCACGGCGCTCGGCGATCTCGAGCGCTTCTGCGACGACAGCGACGAGAAGGTGCAGCTGTCCGTCGGCGATAAGTACATCTCCTTCACCGTGGGCGACAGCGTGATTCTCTCCCGCCGTCTGGAAGGCGAATTTCTCAACTACCGCAAGGCGATCCCGACGAGCTTCCGCGTGAACGTGAAGACCGAGCGCGCGGAGCTGCTGCGCGTGGTCGAGCGCGTGAGCCTGATTGTGGACGAAAAGGTGCGCACGCCCCTGCGCCTGACCTTCAACGACGGCGCGATTGACTTCGCCTGCACGACGCCTGTCGGCCGCGCCGAGGACGTCTGCCCCTGCGAGGGCAGCGGCGACGGTCTGGAGATCGGCTTCAACGACCGCTATCTCTCCGACGCGCTGAAAAACGCCCCGGCGGACGAAATCGTCGTGAGTCTCAACACCGGCTCCTCCCCCTGCATCCTCACGGCGGCGGACGAGGAGAACAACAACTTCACCTATATGATTCTACCGGTTCGTCTCAGAGCAGGACAATAAAATTATGGAAAAGATTCAAATCAATACCGAATTCATTAAATTAGATGCCTTCCTCAAATTTGCCGCCATGGTCGGCACCGGCGGGGAGGCCAAGATGGTCATTGCCGACGGGATGGTCAAAGTCAACGGCGAGACCTGCACCATGCGCGGCAAGAAGCTGCGCGCGGGCGACAGCGTGGAATTCGCCGGGCAGACGCTCCTGGTGGAGCAGGCCTGATGGAGATCCGGCGCATTGCCCTAAACGGCTGGCGAAACTATGACTTCGCCTCGGCGGAGTTTTCGCCGGGCACGAACGTCATCTCCGGCGAGAACGCGCAGGGAAAGACGAATCTGCTCGAGGCGGTCTATATGCTCACGGGCGGGCGCAGCTTCCGCACGCGGTTCGACAAGGAGCTGATTGGCTTCGACTGCTCGGCGGGCGAGATTCTGGCGGACGTCTATGCGCACGGGCGCGAGCAGACCGTGAAGATCACGCTGCGGCGCGGCCAGCGCAAGCAGATTCTGCAAAACGGCGTGAAGAAAACGGCGACGGAGCTCTCCGGCGACTTTGCGGCGGTGCTCTTCTGTCCGGACGACCTGAACATCATCCGCTCGGGCGCGGCGGAGCGGCGAAAGCTGATGGATCTCGCGATCTCGCAGCTCAGGCCAAACTACGCGATGCTCCTCGGGGAATATCACCGTCTGCACGAGCAGAAGACGAGCATCCTGCGCGACTGGCGGGAGAAACCCTCGCTCTTAGAAACGCTCGACGATTTTTCCAACCAGATGAGCCGCGTCTCGGCCAAGATCATCCGCTACCGCGCGGCCTATGCCAAGCGGCTCGAGCGGGCAGCCGCTCCGATTCACGAGGATTTCGCCGGCGGCGGGGAGACGCTCTCCATGGCCTACAAGACCGTGAGCACCGTGACGGATCCCCTCGCCTCGGAGCGGGAGATCTATTATGAGATCTGCGAGCACCAGGAGCGCCACCGCGAGGCCGAGCTCGAGAGCGGTCAGTGCCTCACCGGCTGCCACAAGGACGATCTTCTGATCGACTTAAACGGCCAGAGCGCCCGCGCCTTTGCATCTCAAGGCCAGACGCGCACGGCGGCGCTGAGCCTGAAGCTTGCCGAGCGCGACATTTTCTCCGACGAATTCGGCGAGCCGCCGGTGCTCATGCTCGACGATGTGCTCTCTGAATTAGACCGCAAGCGGCAGGAATTCGTCCTAAACCGCATCGGCGGCGGACAGACGCTCATCACCTGCTGCGAGGACGAGGAGATTGCAAAGCGCACGGGCGGAAGGGTGCTGACGGTGCACAGGGGGACGATCCGGTAAATGTATCTGCATCTGGGAAACAACGTGATTGTGCGCAAAGAGAGCGTGATCGGCGTCTTCGATCTCGACACGGTCTCCTGGTCGCACCGCACACGCGAGACGCTCAAAATGGTCGAGCAGGCCGGACAGGTCGAGAACGCGGCGGAGGATCTGCCGAGATCGCTCGTCATCTGCTCTTTGGGAAGCGGGCAGAGATACATTTTAAGTCAGCTCAGTTCATCCACACTGGAGAAGAGATTTAAGCAGAAAGAGATGGAATTCTGAAAGAATTAGGAATGAGGAATGAGGAATTGACTGGACGGAAAATTCCTAATTCCTAATTCCTCATTTTATCAATGTAAAATCACTCGAAAGAGGTAAGTTTATGGCAGACATCACAGACAAGATCACACAGGAATATGACGCAAGTCAGATTCAGGTGCTGGAGGGGCTGGAGGCCGTGCGGAAACGCCCGGGCATGTACATCGGCTCCACCTCCGCCTCGGGTCTGCACCATCTGGTGTACGAGATCGTGGACAACTCCATCGACGAGGCGCTGGCCGGCTACTGCGATCATATCGAAGTGACGATCGAGGAAGGCAACATCATCCGCGTGAGCGACAATGGCCGCGGCATCCCCGTGGACATTCAGCCGCAGACGGGTCTGAGCGCGCTCGAGGTCGTGTTCACCGTGCTGCACGCGGGCGGCAAATTCGGCGGCGGGGGCTACAAGGTCTCCGGCGGCCTGCACGGCGTGGGCGCATCCGTCGTCAACGCCCTGTCCGAATGGCTCGAGGTCGAGGTGCACAAGGACGGGAAGATCCATCAGATGAAGTTCTCCCGCGGCGATATCACCCAGCCCATCACCGTCACGGGCGAGACCGACCGCACCGGCACGACCGTGCGCTTCAAGCCCGATCCCGAGATGTTCGAGACGACGGTCTATGACTATGAGACGCTGCACAAGCGCATGCGCGAGCAGGCGTTTCTGAACGCGGGCCTGCGCATCTCCATCACGGACGAGCGCGAGCGGCTGGACGAGGACGGCAACAGGCTCGAGCCGTACGGCGAGAGCATGTACTACGAGGGCGGCATCCGCGAATTCGTGTCCTACATCAACCGCAACAAGACCGCGCTGCACGAGAATGTGATCTACGTCTTCGGCGAGCGCGAGGACTCCGAGGCCGAGATCGCCCTGCAGTATAACGACAGCTACAACGAGACGCTCGTCTCCTTTGCCAACAACATTCACACGCCCGAGGGCGGCATGCACGAGACGGGCTTTAAGACCGCGCTCACGCGCGTGCTCAACGCCTACGGCAAGAAGGTCGGCATCCTCAAGGAGGGTGACTCCGTCTCCGGCGAGGACTGCCGCGAGGGTCTGACGGCCATCATCTCCGTGAAGCTCACGAACCCGCAGTTTGAGGGCCAGACGAAGGCCAAGCTCGGAAACTCCGAGATGCGCACGCTCGTCGACAGCATCCTGCAGGACAAGCTCACCGTCTTCTTCGAGGAAAACCCCGCCGTCGGCAAGGCGATTCTCGACAAGGCGCTCACCGCCGCCCGTGCCAGAGAGGCCGCCCGCAAGGCGCGCGAGTCCGTGCGCCGCAAGACGGGGCTCGATTCCGGCCAGATGCCGGACAAGCTGCAGGACTGCAATGAGCGCGACCCGAGCCTGTGCGAAATTTACATCGTCGAGGGCGACAGCGCTGCCGGCTCCGCCATTCAGGGGCGCGACAGCCGCTTCCAGGCGATTCTCGCCATGTGGGGCAAGATGCTCAACGTCGAGAAGGCCCGCGCCGACAAGATCTACGGCAACGACAAGCTCTATCCCCTCATCGTGGCGCTCGGCGCCGGCATCGGCGAGGAGTTCAACATCGAAAAGCTCCGCTACCACAAGATCATCATCATGGCGGATGCCGACGTGGACGGCAGCCACATCCGCACACTGCTGCTGACCTTCTTCTTCCGCTACATGCGCCCGCTGATTGAAAACGGCTACGTCTACTCCGCCGTGCCGCCGCTCTATAAGCTCTCGCGCGGCAAGACGCAGCGCGTCGCGTATTCCGACAATGAGCGCGACCGCGTGAGCGCGGAGCTGAGAGGCGACAATCCCAACGCGAAGGTCGACATCAGCCGCTACAAGGGCCTCGGCGAGATGGACCCGCACGAGCTGTGGGAGACGACGATGGATCCCGAGAAGCGCACGCTCCGCCGCATCACGCTCGACGACGCCGTCGCGGCCGACCAGATCTTCACGGTGCTCATGGGCGAGGAGGTCGCCCCGCGCCGAGAGTGGATCGAGACGAACGCGCAGTACGTCGAAAATCTGGACATTTAAGGGAGGCGAGATCAGATGGCACACAACAGAAGCTACAAGCCGGAGGATATCGCGTTCCCCGACCAGAAGATCACCGAATCCGAGCTCGTGCGCGAGATGGAGACGAGCTACATTGACTACGCCATGTCCGTCATCGTCGGACGCGCCCTGCCCGACGTGCGCGACGGACTCAAGCCCGTGCACCGCCGCATCCTCTACAGCATGTATGAAAGCGGCCTGACGCACTCCAACCCCTATAAGAAGTGCGCCACTGCCGTCGGCGACGTGCTCGGCAAATACCACCCGCACGGCGACGCGTCGGTTTACGACGCGCTCGTGCGTCTGGCGCAGGATTTCTCCATGCGCTACCCGCTCATCGACGGCCACGGCAACTTCGGCTCCGTCGACGGCGATCCCCCTGCCGCCTACCGTTACACCGAGGCGCGCATGAGCCGCATCTCCGACGAGATGCTCCGCGACATCGACAAGGAGACCGTCGACTGGGATCCGAACTTCGACGAGACGCGCAAGGAGCCGAAGGTGCTCCCCAGCCGCTTCCCGAACCTGCTGGTGAACGGCTCGAACGGCATCGCCGTCGGCATGGCGACGAACATTCCACCGCACAACCTCACCGAGGTCATCAACGCCTGCATCTGCGTGCTGGATAATCCCGACGCCGACGTGTTTGAGCTCATGGAGCACATTACCGGCCCCGACTTCCCGACGAAGGGCATCATCATGGGCCGCATGGGCATCCGCGCCGCCTACGCCACCGGCCGCGGCAAGGTGACGGTGCGCGCGAGAACCGAGTTTGAGGAATACGGCCGCGATCACCGCACGCGCATCATCGTGACGGAGCTGCCCTATCAGGTGAACAAGCGCCAGCTCCTCAAAAACATCGCCGATCAGGTGCGCGAAAAGCGCCTCGAGGGCATCTCGGATCTGCGCGACGAGTCCGACCGCAACGGCATGCGCATGGTCATCGAGCTCAAGCGCGACGCAAATCCGCAGGTGGTGCTCAACCGCCTCTTCACACAGACGCAGCTGCAGTCGAGCTTCTCGATCATCATGCTCGCGCTCGTGAACAACCAGAGCCAGCCGAAGATCCTGAACCTCCGCCAGATTCTCGATGAGTATCTCACCTTCCAGGAGGACGTCATCACCCGCCGCACGCAGTATGACCTGAAGTAGGCGCTCGAGCGCGAGCATCTGCTCAAAGGCCTGCTCATCGCGCAGGACAATATCGACGAGGTCATCCGCATCATCCGCAGCAGCTACGACGACGCCAAGCAGAACCTCATGGCCCGCTTCGGGCTCGACGACATTCAGGCGCAGGCGATTCTCGACATGCGGCTCAAGGCTCTGCAGGGTCTCGACCGGGAGAAGCTGCAGAAGGAGTTTGACGAGCTCGAGCAGCGCATCTCCTATTACCGAGACCTGCTCGCCGATCCTGAGAAGATCAAGGGCGTGCTGAAGGATGAGCTCATCGCCATCCGCGACAAGTACGGCGCGCCGCGCGTGACCGAGATTCAGGACGTCGAAAATGAGATCGACATTGAGGATCTCATCGAGGAGGAGCAGTGCGTCTACACTCTCTCCCACGCGGGCTACATCAAGCGCGTGCCCGCCGATGAATACACCGCGCAGCGGCGCGGCGGCAAGGGCGTGCGCGGTCAGGCGCTGCGCGAGGAGGACTATGTGGAGACGGTCTTCACCGCCTCGACGCATGACTTCATCCTCTTCTTCACCAACACCGGCAAGGCCTACCGCCGCAAGGGCTATCAGATCCCCGAGGGCAGCCGCGCCTCGAAGGGCACGAACATCGTGAACCTCATCCCGATTGAGCCGGGCGAGCGCGTGAGCGCCATGCTCCACTTCCGCGAGACGGACGAGGAGAGCCACCTCTTCTTCGCCACAAAGAACGGCACCGTCAAGCGCACGGAGGTCTCCGCGTTCAAGAACATCCGCAGCAACGGCCTGCGCGCGCTGAATCTCGAGGAGGGCGACGCGCTCGTGAACGTCATGGGCACGACCGGCGAGAATAAGATCATCATGGCCACGAGAAACGGTCTCGCCATCTGCTTTGCCGAGACGGACGTCCGCTCCATGGGCAGAGCCGCCACGGGCGTGCGCGGCATCACGCTCCGCGAGGGCGACGAGGTCATCGGCGCCGAGGTCGCGCGCGAGGGCATGCAGGTGCTCTCCATCACCGAGAACGGCTACGGCAAGCGCACTGCCATGGAGGAATACCTCCGCGGCGACGAGGTGCAGCACCGCGGCGGCAAGGGCCGCAAGAGCCACAACGTGACGGACAAGACCGGCTTTGTCGCGGCGATGAAGCTTGTCACGGGCGAGGAGGATCTTCTCTCCGTCTCGGACGACGGCACGCTCATCCGCAGCCCGATTGCGGGCATCAGCGTCACGGGCCGCGCCACGCAGGGCGTGCGCGTCATGCGCGTGGCCGAGGGGCAGAAGCTCATCTCCGTCGCGCTCACCGAGCACGCCGAGGAAACCGAGACCGCGCCCGCCGCTGAGACCGAAGCCGCTCCCACGCCGGAGACGCCCGAGAACGCATGAAGAACGTAACGATCTACACCGACGGGGCCTGCTCGGGAAACCCGGGCCCCGGCGGCTGGGCGGCGATTCTGCGCTACGGCGCGCACGAGAAGGCCATCTCCGGCGGCGAAAAGGAGACGACGAACAACCGCATGGAGCTCCTCGGCGCGATCAGCGCGCTGCAGCTGCTCAAAGAGCCCTGCGCCGTCGATCTCTATACCGACAGCCAGTATCTCGCAAACGCGATCAATCAGGGCTGGCTCAAAAGCTGGAAGGCCAGAGGCTGGCGCCGCAAGGACGGACCCTTAAAAAACCCCGATCTCTGGCAGACGCTCGATCAGCTGCTTTCGACGCACAACGTCACCTTCCACTGGGTCAAGGGCCATGCCGAGAACGAATACAACAACCGCTGCGACGCCATGGCGGTAGCGGAAAGAGAAAAGTTCGCATAAAAAGAGAGACCGCGTGCGGTCTCTCTTTTTATGCTCTTATTTGCTTTTCAAACACCGCGTCCGAAAATCGTTTAAAAACTTTTAACTGATTTCTAAGAAAGGCGGGCTATAATGGTGATATGATCCAAACCGATCAGGAGGTATATCCAAATGGCGTTTGCTTTGGTTACGGATACGTCCGCGAATCTGCCGGCGGCGTGGCTGCGGGAGCAGAACGTGCAGGCGATCCCCTTTTCCTATTTTATCGACGACGAGGAGCACCAGTGCCCCGGGCCGGACGAGTTTGACGGCGCGGCGTTCTATCAATTCCTCTCCGACGGCGGCGAGGTGAAGACCACGCTCATCAACGCCCAGAAGTATGAGGACTTCTTCCGCCCCTATCTCGAGGCGGGGCAGGATCTGCTGTACGTCGGCATGTCAAGCGGCATCAGCAGCTCGATGAACATGGCGCAGCTAGCCGCGCGCGAGCTGCTCGAGGAGTTTCCGGATCGGAAGCTCGTGGTTTTCGACGCCCGCACCGCCTCCCTGGGCGAGGCGATCTACGTCCGTGCCGCCGCGAAACGGCGCGACGCCGGGCTCTCGCTCGCCGAGACGGTCACGGAGCTCATGACGCTCAGAACCCACGTCTGCTCCTATCTCACGGTGGGCGATCTCATGTTCCTGCGCCGGGGCGGCCGCGTGTCCAACGTGGCGGCGATCATCGGCACGGTGCTCGGCGTAAAGCCGCTCCTGCACGAGGCGGGCGCGCAGATCGTCGGCTACGGCAAGACGAGAGGACGCAAAAAAGCGCTGCGCGCGATTGCGGACGAGTGCATCAGCCGCATGGAGGACGACCCCGACCAGTGCGTGTCCATCGCGCACGGCGGCTGCGAGGAAGAGGCCGTCGCCGTGGCCGATATGATCCGTGAGGCCAAGCCCGGCACGGAGATTGCCATGGAGATCTATGAGCCCGTCACCGGCTCCTACGTCGGCCCGGGCACGGTCGCGCTGTTCTTTGTGGGGCGGAAAGAATGAAATTTGAACAGCTCAAAAAAATCAGCGGTGGAGCCTTCCTCCACCGCTATGATATTACCTATTCGGATGATCAAGACCGCCGGTTCACCTATGAGATGGTGAGCCGCGACGCGAATCTCGATTCGTTCGAGAAGCTCCGCTCTCACAAGCCCGACGCCGTCGTCATGGCGCTGACGGATCGCGCGGGCGAGCGCTTCGTGCTGATTCACGAGTTTCGCCTCGAGCTGGGGCGCCGGATCTACGGCCTGCCCGGCGGGCTGATCGACTTGGGCGAGACGCCCGAGGAGGCCGCGCGCCGCGAGCTGCGCGAGGAGACCGGGCTGGAGCTGGTCGAGATCAAGGAAATTCTCCCTGCCGCGGCCTGCGCCGTGGGGCTGAGTGACGAGCAGACCGTGAGCGTCATCGGCGTGGCGGAGGGAGACCTCCACCCCGCCCCGGGCGAGGACACACAGGCGCGGTGGTACACGAGAGAAGAGATCCGCCGCCTGCATCAGACCGACATGTTCGGCTCCTGGGCGCTGGCCTACAGCTGGATGTGGGTGAACGGCAAGCTCTGATGCAGAACCGAAAATCAACCCGCCTCGCGGGCTACGATTACTCCAGCCAGGGCGCGTATTTTGTGACGGTGTGCTCCATGGATCGTCAATGCATCTTTTCTCAAATCGTAGGGGTCGGCGTCCTCGACGACCCGGAGGTGCAGCTGACTCCATTTGGGCATTTGATAGAGAAGCAGATCGCAGAG
>JBGUHV010000126.1:0-4018 GCA_045112425.1 Oscillospiraceae bacterium | reverse complement strand
CCCGTGCCCCCCGCTCCGGTCGCTGCGGCTCCAGTGGCTGTTGCTGCCGCTCCGGCAGCAGCTGCTCCCGCCGCCGCAGCGCCTGCCGCGGTTGCCGCCGGCACGGTTGTCGAAGCACCGCTGCCCGGCAATATCTTCGCCATCAAGGTGAAGGAAGGCGACGCGGTCAAGGCCGGCGACGTGCTGATTGTCATCGAGGCCATGAAGATGGAGAATGAGGTCTGCGCTCCGTCCGACGGTGTTGTCAAGCAGATTGCCGTCTCCAAGGGTGCTATGGTTGCCACCGGCGATACCCTCGTCGTGATCTGATGAGGTGACGGTATGCAACACATTCTCGAAACCTTAGGCCGGCTGGGCAGCACCTCCGGCTTTACCACGATGACCTGGCAGCAGCTTGTCATGATCATCATCGCCTGTGTCCTGCTTTATCTGGGCCTGGTGAAGAAGTTCGAGCCGCTGCTTCTGGTCGGTATCGCCTTCGGCGCGCTGCTGACGAATCTGCCCGGCTCCAATATGTATCACCCCGAAATGTGGGATGCTTACATTGCCGGCACGATGGGTGTCGGTCAGATTATCCACGAGGGCGGACTTCTTGATATTCTGTATATTGGCGTCAAGAGCGGTCTGTACCCGTCTCTGATCTTCATGGGCGTCGGCGCGATGACGGACTTTGGCCCGCTGATCGCGAACCCGAAGAGCCTGCTGCTTGGCGCGGCGGCGCAGTTCGGCATTTTTGCGGCGTTTCTCATGGCGCTCGGCGTGTTCGGCTTTGAGCCCAACGTCGCCGCCTCCATCGGCATCATCGGCGGCGCGGACGGCCCGACCGCTATCTGGCTGACAAGCAAGCTCGCCCCGAACTATCTCGCTCCGATTGCCATCGCCGCTTATTCCTATATGGCGCTGATCCCGCTGATTCAGCCGCCCGTGATGCGTCTGCTCACAACGAAGGAGGAGCGCGAGATCAAGATGGAGCAGCTCCGTCCTGTCTCCAAGACGCAGAAGGTGCTGTTTCCGATCATTGTCACGATTTTCGTCTGCCTGCTGCTGCCCTCCGTGGCGCCGCTGCTCGGCTGCCTGATGCTCGGCAACCTCTTTAAGGAGTGCGGCTTGACCGATCGTTTGAGCGACACTGCGCAGAATGCGCTGATGAATATCGTCACGATTTTCCTTTCCACCTCCGTTGGCGCTACGGCTGTGGCTGAACGCTTCCTCGCGCCGCGCACGCTGTTTATCATCGTGCTCGGTCTGATTGCGTTCGAGTTTGCGACGGTTGGCGGTCTGCTTCTCGGTAAGCTCATGTGCAAGCTCTCCGGCGGCAAGATCAATCCACTCATCGGCTCCGCCGGCGTCTCCGCCGTTCCGATGGCGGCACGTGTCAGCCAGCTGGAAGGCGCCCGCGCGAATCCCTCGAACTTCCTGCTGATGCACGCCATGGGTCCGAACGTGGCAGGCGTCATCGGCTCAGCCGTTGCGGCGGGCTTCCTGCTCGCAGTCTTCGGTGGCTAAGTGACATCTATAAAAAGGTCTGCTTCGGCAGACCTTTTTCATTGCAATATTTGTTTGGATTAGATTTATATTGACTCTAATCTGCAAACATGATATGCTGGTAACATCAATACAGGGGAGGTGTACGGATGAAGCGTATAGCCTTATTTTTGATGGCCTTGGCTTTGATTTTGATGCTGGCGGCTTGCCGGAAAACACAATCGGAAACTGAGACGGCTGCAGGTTTCACAGAGCTTTCTCAGTCAGAGCGTGAAACGCGGATGCGTGAGTGGGCAAGGCTGACTGCAGAGCAGATTCGGTCGGAGGAATCAGAAGACCCCGATGCTTTGCCGGCAGTTGAGGCAAAGGATTTTTCGATGACGGAAACCGCTCTGGAGTTTAAGATTCGGGAGCTTATGATCACAGGTGCGACAGAATCGGAAGCGAGGGCGCGTGTCCTTGATTTTATTGTAAAGGACAGCCTCTATTACGCTGCCAAAGAATCGGGGATGGACTTCGATGAGTCGGAGGCCATTGCCCGTCACGCAGAACAGCGAAGCATGCTGGAGGAGGCGCTTGCAGACCCAGAACAGTCGGACGGTGCTTATGATATGAAGATCTATTTTGAGGCCCTAGCGAAAGAAGGTGTTTCTCTGGAAGCCTATTGGGCGAATGCGCAGGATCTGTGGGTGCGAAACGAATGGGTTGCTGCCTATACGCAGTCGCTTCATGACAGCTATCTTGCACAGGGCGGCTCAGCGGAGGATGTGGAGGCCTATGAGCAGTATTGTTTCGAAATGACCAGAGAAGCCGTTGAGGCACAGAATCTTCAGCTTCATGGCGTCCAATGGAAGCTGACGCAGGACAATTATCAGCAAAGTCTTTGGCCTGAGCTGTAACATGAGATGTTAAATCCCACGCATTCCAATTGGAGCGCGTGGGATGATGTATTCAGATCAGATATTTCAGCGCCAGCAGCAGCACCAGACCGGGGAAGCCCAACACGCCAATGATGAGTGCGTTGATCCAGTTGAGCCCCAGCGAGATGCCGAAGAATGCGCCGAAATAATTCAGCACCCAGAGCCCCGCAAAGCCAATGGCGGTGTTGATCAGCAGCTTGAGGATCCATTTGATCGGCGTGAGAAACAGCTTGATGATCAGCCAGAGAATAAAGATTCCGGCAGCGGCCATCAGAATGGTCGGAAGAATGGTTTCCATGAGTTGCCTCCTTTCATTGGGGCGGCGGCGATGCTGTGTGTTTCATTTCGATCACCGCGCAGTTGTATCTGGCCTTGAGTGCGTTCATCTCATAGATACACGCCTCCATTTGATTTGGGTCAGTCATGTGGTTGAAGCAGTTTTCGGCCTGACGCAGCTCCCGGCGAATGCCGAGCAGTTCGTTTACGGCTCTTTGGATTTCAGCGTTTCTGCGTCTGCGCTCTTTTCGTTTGCCTGCCATGGTTGTTTGTCCTCCGTTTGGTTTTCTATCATTATATGCCAAACGAATCGCAATTAATCAGGATGCGAAGCTGCGCATGTATTTGCTGCGAATGCATATACTATCATCGGAAACCATTCGGCGCCGGCGCGGCGAACGGCAACCGCGAGAATCGAACCCGCATGGTCGGGGACAGGGTTTGGATCGGCTGCCGGCTTTTTGACCTTGCCGCTTCTGCGTAAAACGCCGCGCTCCGCTCACTGAGCCTGGAGACCGTTTTATTCGATTGCGTTTCCAGTGCCGGAGCGGACGCGGAAACGCATTCGATTCGGGGCGGGGGAGAGCACGCTTTCAGTGCTCTCCCTTTTTTGCGCCTCTTGCAATTTGCTATGATATGCGTTATACTAAATCGGTTACATAATCCTGTATCAATACACAATATCTAGTGAAGGACGGAACTTATGGCAAAGACTCCGACAAACGGATACGGAAACGAAAGTATCTCCATGCTCAAGGGCGCGGATCGCGTGCGGATGCGTCCGGCGGTCATCTTCGGCTCTGACGGGCTGGATGGCTGCGAGCATGCAGTGTTTGAAATTCTCTCCAACTCCATTGACGAGGCGCGTGAGGGCTTCGGCAATCTGATCGTTGTCACGCGATTTGCGGATCACTCTATCGAGGTGGAGGATTTCGGGCGAGGTTGTCCGGTGGATTGGAATGAAAGCGAGCAACGCTATAACTGGGACCTCGTTATCTGTGAAATGTATGCCGGCGGCAAATATAAAAATAATGACGGTCTCAATTATGAATATTCCCTTGGTCTCAACGGCCTCGGTACCTGCGCGACGCAGTATGCCTCGGAATACATGGACGTGATCATTCGCCGCGACGGACACCGGTATGAGCTGCATTTCAAGCAGGGCGAGATTGTCGGCGAGCTTGAGACGCTACCGCTGGATCGGAAGAAAACAGGCTCCTGCATCCGGTGGCGCCCTGATTTGGACGTGTTCACAGACATCGATGTTCCCGTGGAATACTTTGAGGATGTGCTGCACCGGCAGGCCGTGGTCAATCAGGGCGTGACGTTTCGGCTGC
>JBGUHV010000125.1:0-11636 GCA_045112425.1 Oscillospiraceae bacterium | reverse complement strand
CAACGCCGATCTGAAGGCGGTGGTCTCAAACGCGAGGGTCGGGATGATCACCTTCGGGCTGCTCGTGGACTATCCCGCACCGGCGGTGATCGTGCTGTGCTTCTGCGGGGTGTTTCATCTCCATCCGCAGGCGCGGGAGATCATCACGGTCATGGCGCTCACGGCGGGTGCGCCCGCAGCCGTGATGGTGACGCAGTTTGCGCAGATGTACCGCACCGAGGGTGAGGCGCAGTTTGCCAGCGCCGTGAACATCATGACAAGCGTTCTGTGTCTCGCGACGATGCCGCTGGTCTCCTGGCTCTATCAGATGCTCGCATATTGAGGAGAAGCCATGCAGCAACCGAAAGACGATTTCAAATCCTTACTGCTCCTGCTCGGCTCGATGGCCATCTTCGGCGGCATCGGGCTGGTGCGGCGGTTCATCCCCCTGCCCTCGAGCGTGATCGCAATGGCACGCGGACTGATCGGCGGGGCGGCGACGTATCTGTATTTCCGCGCTCGCGGCGGGAGACTCTCGCTGCGCGCACTCGGCGGCGAGAGCCCGTGGCTGCTGCTCTCGGGCGCGCTGCTGGGCTTCAACTGGATTCTGCTCTTCGAGGCCTACCGCTACACCTCCGTGGCCGTGGCGACGCTGTGCTATTACATGGCGCCGATGCTCGTGGTGCTCGTCTCCCCGGTGCTCTTTCACGAGCGCATCACGGTGAAAAAGGCGATCTGCGTCGCGGTGGCGCTCTGCGGCATGGCGCTCGTCTCGGGAATCGGGCGTGACGGCGGCGTGCAGGACGTGCGCGGGGTGCTCTTCGGCCTCGCAGCGGCGGTGCTCTACGCCTCCATCGTGCTCACGAACAAGAAGCTCACGCGCACGGACGGGATCTCCCGGACGATCCTGCAGCTGCTGACGGCGGGCGTCGTGCTCATCCCCTATGTGCTGCTGACAGAGCGCGTCGGGTCGCTGGACGTTTCCGGCAGCACGCTCCTCTGGCTGCTCGCGGCGGGTCTCATCTTCACGGCTCTGACCTACGCGATGTATTTTTCCGCCATCCCCGGCCTGCGCGCGCAGACCGCGGCGCTCGGCAGCTACGTCGACCCCGTGGTGGCGGTGCTGGTTTCGGCGCTGTTTCTGCACGAGCCCATCTCCGCCGCCGAATGGATCGGCGCGGTGCTGATCCTCGGTGCGACGGCGGTGAGTACATTCGATTGAAAAATTCACAGAATTGTGTTATTTCCTGCGTCATTATCTGATATGATAAGCAATAAAGTTTTTTCGCGCTGAAATGCTTGTCATCCTGAGCGGAGCGCGAAAGCGCGCAGTCGAAGGGTCTTGGCTTGGATGGAAAAGAGAACATCCAGTGTTTCTCCGACCACGGTGCCAAGATCCTTCGACTTCACTTCGTTCCGCTCAGGATGACATTCGTTTTACATGCGATGCATCGATATTAACGCTGGAGGCGTTCAAGATTGGATAATCTGCTGCGAAAGCTGCAAACACCGAAACAAAAGGAGCCGGACCGTCCGCCGCGGCGGGAGGTGCCGGTTTTGATCACCGACCCGGAGAAGGGTCTGACTGCCGCCGAGGTCCGCGAGCGGACGGAGGCCGGCTGGGACAACGCGCCTGTGGAGGGCGCGGGCAAGAGCACGAAGGAGATCATCCTCTCGAACGTGTTCACCTACTTCAACATTCTCTTTTTCCTGCTGGCGCTGTGCATCATCGCCGTGGGCGTCTTTCAGCCGCGGCTGCTGTTAAACCTCACGTTCATGGGCGTCGTGATCGTGAACACCGTGATCGGCATTGTGCAGGAGCTCAGATCAAAAAAGACGCTCGAAAAGCTCTCCGTGCTCGCGGCGCCGAAGGCCGTGGCCGTGCGCGACGGACAGGAAAAGACGCTCCCGACCGCCGCCGTGGTGCGCGACGAGATTGTCGTGCTCGCGGCGGGCAACCAGATCTACGCCGACGCTGTGGTCGTCGCGGGCGAATGCGCCGTGAACGAGGCGCTGATCACGGGCGAGTCGGACGAGATTCGCAAGACGCCGGGCGATGAGCTGCTCTCGGGCAGCTTCGTCGTGAGCGGACAGTGCCGCGCGAGACTGACGCAGGTCGGCGCGGACAGCTACGTCTCCCGCCTCACGCTCGAGGCGAAGGCCGCCAAGCCCCCGCAGCAGAGCGAGATGATGCGCGCGCTGCAGAACCTCGTCAAATGGATCGGCTTTCTCGTGATCCCGCTCGGCGCGATCATGTTCATCAAGGAATATCTCTGGCTCGACCGCGAGGTGGCGGTCTCCGTCACGAGCACGGTCGGCTCGATCATCGGCATGATCCCGGAGGGGCTGTATCTGCTCACCAGCCTTGCCCTCGTGGCGGGCGTGATTCGCCTTGCCCAGCGCAAAACGCTGGTGCATGAGCTCGAGTGCATCGAGACGCTCGCGCGCGTGGACACGCTCTGCGTGGACAAGACCGGCACCGTGACGGAAAACAAGATGACCGTCGAGGACGTGCACCTGCTCTGCGCCGACCGCTTTACGGAGGGCGACGTGCGCCTCGTGATGGCGGACTACGTTTACGCCATGCAGGCCGACAACGACACGATGGCTGCCCTGCGGCGCTATTTCACGGGCGAGGTGCACCAGCAGGCGCGCGACACGCTCCCCTTCTCCTCGGCGAAGAAATACGGCGGTGTGAGCTTCCATGCCGACGAAACGTATCTCCTCGGCGCGCCGGACATTCTGCTCGCGGCGCAGGACGAGAAGTATGAAGACCTCATTCAGAGCTACTCGGCGCAGGGCTGCCGCGTGCTGCTGCTGGGCATGTATGACGGCTCGCTGCAGGACGAAAAGCCCACGGCGGAGCTGCTGCCGATTGCGCTCATCCTGCTCTCGAACAAGATCCGCGAGGAGGCGCCGGAGACCTTCGGCTACTTTGCCGAGCAGGGCGTGAACGTGAAGGTCATTTCGGGCGACAATCCGCTCGCCGTCTCCGAAGTGGCCAAGCGCGCCGGCATCGCGGGCGCGGAGCGCTTCGTGGACGCGCGCAATCTGCGCACGGAGGAGGAGATCGCCGCCGCGGCGGAGGAATACACGGTCTTTGGCCGCGTGACCCCGGCGCAGAAACGCCAGCTCGTGCAGGCCATGAAGGCCGAGGGGCACACCGTCGCCATGACGGGCGACGGCGTGAACGACGTGCTCGCGCTCAAGGAGGCCGACTGCTCCATCGCCGTGGCCTCGGGCAGCGACGTGGCCTGTCAGGTGGCGCAGATCGTGCTGATGGACAACAACTTCGCCTCCATGCCGTCCGTCGTGGCGGAGGGCCGGCGCGTCATCAACAACATCGAGCGCAGCGCGTCGCTGTATCTCGTGAAGAACATTTTCACCTTCTTCCTCGCGTTCTTCACGCTCTTTGCCACGCTCCCCTATCCCTTCAGCCCGGCGCAGCTGAGCATGGTCAACGGCGTGACCATCGGCATTCCGTCCTTCATCCTCGCGATGGAGCCGAACGAGAACCGCATCCGCGGCAAGTTCCTGCGCAATGTCATCTTCCGCGCGCTTCCCTGTGCGATGACGGATCTGGTGCTGATCGTGGGCATTCTGCTGTTTTATATCGCATTCAAGATCGACGACACGTCGATGAGCACGATCTGCACCGGCGTGATGGGCATCGTCGGTCTCATGATGGTGCACCGCACCTCGAAGCCGTATAACAAGCTGCGCATTGCGATGATCATCGTGCTGACGCTGTCGTTCCTCGTGGCGTTTTTCTTCCTGCCGGAGATCTTTACGCTCAAGACGCTGAACTTCCAGAGCATGCTCATTCTCGTTGTGTTCGGCCTGCTCGCCTGGCCGGTGCTGAGCCTGTTCAGCCGGCTGAACGACCGCCTGCGCGACGAGCTGGCGAAACTACTTGCGAAAAGGAAGGTGTCGTAATGCTGCCGAAGGACCCGATGATTCTGCTGAGCGTCGTGAACACAAAGCTCAGAGACGAATATGACTCCCTCGACGCGCTGTGCGAGGATCTGGAGGAAGACCGCGCAGAACTCGAAAAAAAGCTCGCCGCAGCAGGATTTTGCTACGACGAGAATGTGAATCGGTTTCGGTAATCTGAAAAAGAATGTCATCCTGAGCAAAACAAAGTGGAGTCGAAGGATCTTGGCACCGCAGAGAAGGAGAACGATTGGCCTCTATCCTGCTGCTCTGCCAGGATCCTTCGACTCCGCGCTTACGCGCTCCGCTCAGGATGACACGTATATTACCGGTTCAGATAGGCCATGAGCAGCTCATAGGTGTTCTTCAGGCCGTCGATGTGGGTGCGCTCGTAGCCGTGGCTGTTGAGGGTGCCGGGGCCGATGGCGGCGTGGCGGATATCGTGGCCGGCGAGGATGCTGCCGTCGCAGTCGGTGCCGTAGTGCGGGGTGAAGATGTCCATCACATAATCGACGCCCGCTGCAATGGCCGTCTCGCGCAGCTCGTTCGTGAGCCCCCAGTGATAGGGAAAGCGCGAATCCTTCGCGAAGATGGAGACCTTGCGCTCGTCGGAATTCTGATCCGGCCCGGTGGGGGCAATATCCACCGCGATCATGTCCTTCACGTCCGCAGGCAGGACGGTCGTGCCGTGGCCGATCTCCTCATAGACGGCGAAGTAGAAATAGACCTTCCGCCTGAGGCTGCTCTGCTGCAGGGCTCGGATCGCCTGCAGGAGAACGGCGGCACTGGCCTTGTCGTCCACGAAGCGGCTCTTGATGTATCCGTTCGAGCACCGGAAGCGCGGCTCGAGCGCGATGATATCCCCGGTTTCGACGCCGAGAGCGCGGGTTTCCTCTGCCGAGGAGACCGCCTCATCGAGCACGACACAGACGTTCTTGCGAAAGTCGCCCGGCACGTCGCGCAGCTCCTCCTCCGTGACGTGGATCGAATTCGGCGTGCGGCAGACAGAGCCGGTGAAGACCCTTCCGGCGCGGGTGTGCACGCGCACATTTTCGCCCACGCAGTAGAACGGATAGAGCCCGCCCACGGGGCAGACGTTCAGCGTGCCGTCGGCGTTCACATGGCGCACCATGAGGCCGATATCGTCCAGGTGCGCCGTGACGGCGACGGGGTCGCCGCCCGCGCCGAGGCGGGCGATGACGCCGCCCTTGTGCACGAGCTCGTAGGGTACGCCCCACTCATCCAGCAGATCGGTGACGACCTGCTGCACGGCCTCATACTGGCCGGTGGTGCTGTCCGCCGCGAGCAGCCGCTCGAAGAGGGCGAGACAGGTCTTTGCATCAAATTCCATGATTCTTTCTCCTTTGGTGTAAAACAGATCACTGTCATTTTACCACCCGGAGACGCAAATGAAAAGGAGGTTTTCCGCATGGCCGCAAATACGCCGCTGCAGCTGCAGAACCAGATCATCTACTCCGTCTACGTCCGAAACCACACGCCGGAGGGAACCTTCCGCGCCGTGATTCCGGACTTACAGCGCATTCACGCGCTGGGCACAGGCATCGTCTGGCTGCTGCCGATCCACCCGATCGGCGAGAAAAACAAAAAAGGCAGCCTCGGCTGCCCCTATGCCATCCGCGATTACCGCGCGGTCAATCCTGCCTACGGCACGATGGCGGATTTCCGCGCCCTCGTGGATGCGATCCACGCGCACGGCATGCGCTGCATCATCGACGTCGTTTACAACCACACGTCGCCGGACTCCGTGCTCTTTCAGACGCATCCGGAGTGGTTCTACCACCGCGCGGATGGCACGCCCGGCAACCGCGTGGGCGACTGGACCGATGTGATTGATTTAGATTATGTTAACCAAGGCCTTTGGGGTTATCAGATTGAGACGCTCTGCCGCTGGGCGGAGATCGTGGACGGATTTCGCTGCGACGTGGCGTCCTTTGTGCCGCTGGCATTCTGGAAGCAGGCCCGCGCCGACGTGGAGCGCGTGCGCCCCGGGGCGGTCTGGCTCGCCGAGAGCGTGCACCGCTCGTTCGGCGCCTGGGCACGGCGCGAGGGGATGTACGCCGCGACGGATCTCCAGCTCTTCGACGCCTTTGACATGGAATATGAATACGACGTGTGGGAGGCGTTCGAGGACTATCTCGCGGGGAAGACCACGCTCTCGCACTGGCTGGATCTGCAGCTGTTTCAGGCATCGGTCTACCCCGCAAACGCCGGAAAGCTGCGCTTTTTGGAGAACCACGACCAGCCGCGCATCGCCTCGCGCCTGTCCGGCGCGGCGCTGCGGAGCCACACCGCCCTGCTCTATTTCCGTAAGGGCCCGACGCTGCTCTACGCCGGGCAGGAGTGGAGCGAGACGCACCGGCCGAGCCTCTTTGAGCGCGAGCCGGTCTCGCGCGCGGGCGAGGACCTGACGCCGCTGCTGCAGTCGCTCGCCGCGATCAAAAAGCAGCTCGGCGCCGACGATGCGCTCGAGGCGCGAGCCGACAACGCACAGCACGTCGCCGTGCTGAAGCGGACAAACGCAGACGGCAAAAAGCTCGGCGTCTTCCCGCTCAGGGGCACGCCGAGCCGCGCGGAGGTCGATTGGCCGGACGGAGATTATGTCAACCGTATTGACGGCGAGCTCGTGCGCGTTCAAAACGGCGTCCTGCAGACAGGCGGCGAGCCGATCATACTGTTCGGATGATACAAAAATCTCCCCGAACAAATTGGTCGGGGAGACCGCATAATAGCCTCGCAGAGTTTGCCCGTCAGGGCAAATCGAATCAAATCCGTTTTTCCGGCGACATGTGCGGAGGAAAAACTCCCTCGGGCTGGCGCGACGCCAGCCCCTCGCTCCGACCAAGCGGGGCAAGGCCCCGCGCGATAAGAGCGAGTTTTAAAACCAAAAGAGAGAGCCGCAAGCGGCTCTCTCTTTTGGTTTTACTTGAGCAGGCTCAGCAGAATCTTGCCGATATCGACGTTCTTGAGCAGGGCGCTCATGATGCTGCCGACGTTGATGCCGGAGGCCTGCTGCGTCGTCTGCGCAGAGGTCGTCTGGAACGGGGTGAAGTTGCCCGCCGTCTGCGCGGCGGCCTGGGTCTGCTGGCTCTGCGCGGTCTTGCCGAGCAGGCTCATGATCAGGGGCGCCGCGATGGAGAGAATCTTCAGCGTCTGGCCGAGGCTCAGGCCGGACTTCTCCGCCGCCTGCTGCGCCACGGCGTTGGAGCTGCTGCCGAGGAGGTGGCCGATGATCTTCGCGCCGTCATCGAGATCGACGCTGCTCAGGAAGGAGCCGAGATTGGAGGTGTTCGACGCCGCGTGCTGATTCAGCGCGCCGGCGAAGCCGGAAGCGGTGCTCGCGTCATTGGCCTGATTCAGCGCACCGCCAAGCAGAGAAGGCAGCGCGGACAGGAGCACGCTCTGCACGTCCTTGGTGGGCACGTCCGCGGCGCGGCTGATCTGATTCAGGCTGTCCTGGGATACGACGGTACCCAGCAAAGAAGTGATGTCCATGGGATAATCCTCCGATCATATCATAGTGTCGTTTTTCAGACAGGTCTGCCCTGTCGGTATTATTTTACGCTCTTTTGGACGAATCGTCAACAAAAACTGTTGCGCGTGTGTCGGTTCGGTAGTAAAATAAACTTGTGTAACTACAACCACTTCAAAGAAAAGGAGTTCGTTATGGCACAAAAGAAAGAACATAAAATCGTCTCCGCCGATACCGGCGAGCAGGTGAAGCCCGGCTCCGCCCCGAAGCCGCAGGCTGCGCCCAATCTCAAGCCCGCAAAGGAAGTCGGCAATCCGAAGGCGCTGCGCATCGGCGCGTGCTGCCTCTGGGCCGCCGCCATCGTGTTTGAGGTGCTGGCCGTGCTGGTGCTGCTGGGCAAGATTCACATGACCTTCCTGCCCGTGATGTGGCAGCTGATCGTGCTGCTGGTGCTCGATCTCGCGTGCGTGATCATCGGCTCGCAGCTCTGGAAGAAGGCCAACCACATCGACCCCGCCTCGGAGGCCAGCCCCGCGAAGTTCTGGCTCTGGAACAACATGGGCGTGATCGTGTGCGTGGTGGCGTTCGTGCCGCTCGTGATCCTCATGCTCGCAAACAAGGATCTCGACAAGAAGACCAAGGCCATCTGCACGGTCGTGGCCATCATCGCGCTGCTGATCGGCGGCGTGAGCAGCTATGACTTCAACCCCATCTCCGAGGAACAGCTCGACGCCGCCGTCGAGGCCCTCGGCGACGAGCAGGTCTACTGGGCGCCCTTCGGCAAGGTGTATCACACGCACGAGGACTGCTCCAGCCTGAATCAGAGCGAGACGCTCACCGTCGGCACTGTGGAGCAGGCCGTGGCCGCCGGCCGCACCCGCCTGTGCTACTTCTGTGCGCAGCAGGACAACATCACCACCGTGGTGACGGACGGGAACTGACCGCCGGATGGATAACAACAGCGAAGTCGTAACCAGATTGGCCAAGCCCATGAAGAAGGGGCTGCTGCACCTCGTGTTCAGCCGGTTCTTTGTGATTGCGCTGCTGCTGATTCTGCAGGTCGCGATCCTCTTCGGCGCGTTCAACTGGCTGCTGGAATACGTGCCGCAGCTGGCGGCGGTGCAGGGCGTCTTCTCGCTTGTGATGATCGTCTATCTCTTCAACAACGAGATGGACGCCTCGGCCAAGCTCACATGGATGTTCCTCATCGCAATCCTGCCCCTGCCGGGCGCGGCGTTTCTGTTCTTCACGCAGATGAACTTCGGCCACCGGTCGAGCCGCACGCGCGTGGAAGCGCTCGTGCAGCAGACGACGGACGCGCTGCCGCAGGACCCGACGGTGTATGACCGGCTCGAGCTCGGCGGCTCCGGCATGGACGATCTGGCGAAGTATCTCAACCGCAGCGGCAGCTTCCCGATCTATGACGACACGGACGTGACCTACTTCCCCTCCGGCGAGGAGAAATTCGAGGCCATGCTGCAGGCCTTGCGCGAGGCGGAGGAGTTTATCTTCCTCGAGTATTTCATCATCGAGGAGGGCTATATGTGGGGGCGCGTGCTCGACGTTCTCATTGAGAAGGCGAAGGCCGGCCTGGACGTGCGCGTGATGTACGACGGCATGTGCGAATTAAGCCAGCTCCCCGCGGACTACTGCGAGCGGCTCCGGCAGCACGGTATCAAGGCCAAAAAATTCGCGCCGATCATGCCGCTCGTCTCCTCGCACTACAATTACCGAGACCACCGCAAAATCCTCGTCGTGGACGGGAAGGTCGCCTTCACGGGCGGCGTAAATCTCGCGGACGAGTATATCAACCGCGTGGAGCGCTTCGGCCACTGGAAGGACGTCGCGATCCGGCTGCGCGGCGGCGCCGCGATGAGCTTTCTGCTGCTGTTTCTGCAGATGTGGAACATCGACGAGCACGAGGCGGAGTTTGAGCCCTTCGTGAGCAGAGCGCCCGTGCCGAGCGAGAACCCGTCCGGCTTTGTGCTGCCCTACGGCGACTGCCCGCTCGACGGCTACCGCGTGGGCGAGACGGTGTATATCGACGTGCTCTACCGCGCGACGGACTATGTGCACATCATGACGCCGTATCTCATTCTCGACGGCGAAATGGAGACGGCGCTGAAGTTCGCCGCCCAGCGCGGCGTGGACGTGAAGCTCATCCTGCCCGGCATTCCGGACAAGAAGGCCGCCTACGCCCTCGCCAAAACGCACTACCGCTCGCTGACCGAGGCGGGCGTGCAGATCTTTGAATACACGCCGGGCTTCGTGCACGCGAAGGTCTGCGTGTCGGACGAGGAGAAGGCCGTCGTGGGCACCATCAACTTTGACTACCGCAGCCTCTACCACCACTTCGAGTGCGCGGCGTATCTCTATCAGTGCAGCTGCATCCCGCGCATCGAGCAGGACTTTCAGGAGACGCTCGCGCTCTGCCGCCCCGTAACGTTTGAGACGATCAAAAAAACCGCCTTCGGCTACAAGGCGGCTGGGTCACTCTTAAAAATCATTGCACCGCTCATGTAAGAGAGAAAAGGATAAAGCTATGGGAATCGTTGTTTTCGGATCCACATTTGTGGACATCAAGGGCTATCCGGACACGCAGTTCATCCCCGCCGGGCGCAACGCCGGCCGCGTGCGCCAGGTGCACGGCGGCGTGGCGCGAAACGTGGCGGAGGACATTGCGAACGTGGAGCTGCGCCCCACCTTCGTGACCGTGCTCGACCAGAGCGGCACGAGCACCGACGTGCTCGAGAAGCTCAAGCGCCACCATGTGAACACGGACTACATCCTCCGCACGGACGACGGGCTCGGCACCTGGCTCGCCGTGTTTGACAATCATGGCGACGTGGTCGCCTCCATCTCCCGCCGCCCGGCGCTCGAGGCCATCGGCGAGCTGCTCTGGGAGCGCGGAGACGAGATCTTCGCAAGCGCGGACAGCATCGTCGTGGAGATCGACATGGAGGTGCCGCTCTTAAAGCAGATCTTCGATCTCGCCGAACGGCACCAGAAGGACATTTACGCCGTGGTTTCCAACATGTCCATCGCCATGGAGCGGCGCGATCTGCTGCAGCGCGTGGCCTGCATCGTGTGCAATGTGCAGGAGGCGGGGCTGCTGTTCTCGGAGGAATATGAGCGCTATGAGCCGGAGGAGTTTCAGTTCGTGCTCGCGCGCCGCATTGCCCAGGCGCAGATCCGCCGCATGATCGTCACGATGGGCGGCGCCGGCGCGGTCTATGCCGAGATCGACGGAGAGATGGGCGTCTGCCCCGCGTGGAAGGTCGACGTGATCGACACCACCGGCGCGGGAGACAGCTTCTTTGCCGGCGTCGCCATCGGGCTGACCTACGGCAAGACGCTCGGCGAGAGCTGCGTGATCGGCACGCGCCTGGCCGCCTCCGTCATTGCAACCAAGGAAAACGTCTGTCCGCGGTTCCGGCCGGAGGAGCTGGATCTGGACCCGGAGAGAGTGAAGCATCTGACAACCGAATAAAACAAAGAGACAGAAAGGAGCAAATCAAATGAAGTTCTACAAATGTTCTGCCTGCGGCACCATCGTCGCCGCCGTCGAGGAAAACTGCGGCCCCGTGCACTGCTGCGGCAAGGCCATGGAGGTCCTCGAGCCCAACACCGTGGACGCCGCGGTGGAGAAGCACGTTCCCGTCGTCTCCGTGGACGGCAATGTTGTGACCGTGAAGGTCAGCAGCGTGGAGCACCCGATGACCGAGGCGCACCTCATCAAGTGGGTCGCCCTGCAGACCAAGTGCGGCAATCAGCGCAAGGAGCTCACGGCGGAGGACAAGCCCGAGGTGCAGTTCGCCCTGCTCGAGGGCGACGAGGTTGTGGCGGCGTATGCCTACTGCAACCTGCACGGGCTTTGGAAGAGCGAATAAACCTCAAAAGAGAGCCTGCTGAGCAGGCTCTCTTTTGAAATACTCGTGTTTATCGCACGGGGCCTTGCCCCCGTTTGGTCGACACGAGAGGCGAGCGTCGCGCTCGCCTGAGGGAGTTTTTCCGCCGCACATGTCGCCGGAAAAACGGATTGATGAATTATTCGCGCATTGCGCGAACTCTGCGAGGCAAATCATAAACACAAACTGGGACGCCCTATCTGGCGTCCCGTTTTTCGTTTAGCGGGCGATTCGTGAATCGCCCCTTGTATTATATAAAGCAGCAGCTACAGTCGCCTGTTTGGCGTCTGTGTGCTACACTGCAGAGGATGCTGTGGATTGGTTCC
>JBGUHV010000124.1:0-7817 GCA_045112425.1 Oscillospiraceae bacterium | reverse complement strand
TGAACATATGCGAGGAAGGGGAGGAGTAGCCTCCCGGCTCCAGTCAGAGAAAAGGCGGTTGGTGCGAGCCTTTCTGGTGCCGGCGGTGAAGGTCGCCCCGGAGCAGCCGGTCTGAAAAGCGCAGTAGGACGGCCGGGAACTCCCGTTACAGAGTCAAGAGTGTCACGCCTTCGGCGTGGAATTCAGGTGGTACCGCGGTTTGTAATCGCCCTGAAACGAGTATGTTTCGGGGCGTTTTTTTATTGGAGGTGAGAAGCATGGAGGAAAAGCGTTTTTTCATCCGGCCGAGGCTGGAGCGGAAGCTGCTGGAGGATCTGGTGGCACACCATTCCAAGGTAGGCAAGGATACCGATACGAAGATCAACCGGATCGCCAACGCCGTGCTGCTGATCGCGGGCATTGTTCTGCTGGTCTGCTCGGCGGTGCTCTTCTGGCTCGACGGCGTGTCCGGCACATCGGTGCTGTCACTGGCGTTGGGCGTGTTCGCGGTGGTCTGGTTTGCGCTTCGCGGGCGCATCGCCGCGCGGCGGATGCAGCGAAGCAGCGAGAAGTACGCGCAGAATCAGGTCATCACGCTCGACGACGCCGGCATCCGCGTGGAGAGCACTGCCGCGCTGACCGCCTACCGATACGACGCCGTGGAGGCAATCTACCGCTGGCGCGGAGCGTATGTACTGTATGTAGATAAAATCCACATCCTTCCGCTGCCCGCGGCGGACTTCACCGAGGGCGACCCCGCCGCCTGCGGAGAATATCTTTCCGAAAAAACGGGTCTGCCTGTGCAGACCCCTGCCGATCAGAAAAAGGAGCATCAGCAATGAAAGAACTGCCGAAAGTGTACGACCCCAAGCAGGTCGAAAAGAAAATCTACGACATGTGGATGCGCGGCGGCTACTTCCGCCCGGAGGTGGACGCCGACAAGGAGCCCTTCTGCATCTCCATGCCGCCCCCGAACGTCACCGGTCAGCTCCACATGGGCCACGCGCTCGACGCCACGCTGCAGGACGTGCTCACGCGCTATAAGCGCATGCAGGGCTTCAGCGCTCTGTGGCTGCCGGGCTATGACCACGCAGGCATCGCCACGCAGATCAAGGTGGAGGAGCACCTGCGCAACACCGAGCAACTCACGCGCTATGATCTCGGCCGCGAGAAGTTCCTTGACCGCGTCTGGGATTGGAAGAACAAGTACGGCGACCGCATCGTCGAGCAGCAGAAGACGCTCGGCGCGAGCTGCGACTGGTCTCGTTCCCGCTTCACGATGGACGAGGGTTGCTCCAAGGCCGTGCGCGAGACGTTCTGCGAGCTGTATGAAAAGGGCCTGATCTACAAGGGCAACCGCATCATCAACTGGTGCCCGCACTGCCGCACCGCGCTCTCGGACGCCGAGGTCGAATATAAGGACATGCCCGGCCACTTCTGGCACATCCGCTATCCGATTGAGGACAGCGATGAGGAATTCATCATCGCCACCACCCGCCCCGAGACCATGCTGGGCGACTCCGGCGTCGCCGTCCACCCGGACGATGAGCGCTATCAGCACCTCGTCGGCAAAAACGCCATCCTCCCGCTCGTGGGCCGCAAGCTGCCGATCGTGGCGGATGACTACGTTGAGCTCGGCTTCGGCACCGGCGCCGTCAAGATGACGCCCTGCCACGACCCGAACGACTACGAGGTCGGTCTCCGTCACAACCTCGAGCAGATCCTCGTCATGGATGAGGACGCCCACATCATCAACGGCGGAAAGTATAACGGCATGGACCGCGATGAGTGCCGCAAGGCCATCGTCGCCGATCTCGAGGCCGAGGGCTACCTCGTCAAGGTCGAGGATTATAACCACAACGTCGGCTGCTGCTACCGCTGCGGCAACCCCGTTGAGCCGATGACGAGCCCGCAGTGGTTCGTCAAGATGAAGCCCCTCGCCGAGCCCGCCATCGAGTGCGTGCGCGACGGGCGCATCCAGTTCGTGCCCGAGCGCTTCAGCAAGACGTATTATAACTGGATGGAGAACGTGCACGACTGGTGCATCTCCCGCCAGCTCTGGTGGGGCCATCAGATCCCCGCCTGGTACTGCGACGACTGCGGCCACGTCACCGTCTCCCGCACCGACGCCTGCGAGTGCGAGAAGTGCCATTCCAAGAACATTCATCAGGATGAGGACGTGCTCGACACCTGGTTCTCCTCCGCGCTCTGGCCGTTTTCCACCCTCGGTTGGCCCGAGAAGAACGAGGAGCTCGAATACTGGTACCCGACCACCGTCATGGTCACGGGCTATGACATCATCTTCTTCTGGGTCGCCCGCATGATCTTCTCCGGCATGGAGCAGATGAAGGAGATCCCGTTCCACAAGGTCTTCATCCACGGTCTCGTGCGCGACGATAAGGGCCGCAAGATGTCCAAATCCCTCGGCAACGGCATCGACCCGCTCGAGATGGCCGAAACCTACGGCGCGGATGCCCTGCGCTTCAACCTCGTCACGGGCAACAGCCCCGGCAACGACATGCGCTTCTATGTCGAGAAGTGCGGCGCCATGCGCAACTTTGCCAACAAGCTCTGGAACGCCAGCCGCTTCGTCATGATGAACCTCACCATCGACAAGAACGAGCTGCCCGAGAAGCTGGAGCTCGAGGACAAGTGGATTCTCTCCAAGCTCAACACCCTGAGCCGCGAGGTCTGCGACAATCTTGATAAATACGAGCTCGGCATTGCCGCGGCGAAGATCTATGACTTCATCTGGGATACCTACTGCGACTGGTATATCGAGCTGACAAAGCCGCGCCTCAACTCCGGCGACGAGGCGGCGAACCGTTCCGCCCAGCAGGTGCTGCTCTATGTCCTCACCGACATTCTCAAGCTCCTGCACCCCTTCATGCCGTTTATCACGGAGGAGATCTGGCAGGCGCTGCCGCATGACGGCGAGGCGCTCATGGTCGCGGAGTATCCGAAGTTTGATCCCGCGCTCGCCTTCCCCGCCGAGGAGCAGGACTTCGAGTCCGTCATGGCCGCCATCCGCGCTGTGCGCAGCCGCCGCAGCGAGATGAACGTGCCGCCGAGCCGCAAGGCGCAGCTCATCATCGTCTCCGAAAAGCCCGAGGCCTTCCGTGCCGGCGAGATGTATATCTGCAAGCTCGCCTATGCCGACCATATCACCCTCGCCGACGCCGCGCCCGACGCCGCCGAGAAGATGGTCTCCGTCATCACGAACGACGCCAAGATCTTCATGCCGCTGGCAGAGCTCGTCGATTTGGACGCCGAGCGCGCCAGACTCACCAAGGAGCTCGAGAAAGCGAAAAAGCAGGTCGAGGGTCAGGAGCGCAAGCTCTCCAACGAGTCCTTCGTCTCCCGCGCGCCCGAGCAGGTTGTCGCCACCGAGCGCGAGCGGCTCGAGAAGGCCAAAGCCCTCGTGGAGAACCTCACTGAGAGCCTCAGGAACCTCGGCTGATGCCAGGCAAGTATTTCGTCTGGAGCTTTGACGACGGCGTCGTGCAGGATCGGCGCATTGTCGCCATTCTGCGCGAATATGGCCTCGGGGCCACGTTCCATTTGAATTCCGGCCTCTTCGGCGCGAAGACCTTCATCGGTCATCCGCCCACCGTGCCGCACGAGCGGCTTGAGGCTTCGGAGGCGAAGGAGCTCTATGACGGCTTTGAGATCGCCGCGCACACCTGCACGCATCGGGATTTATCCCAATGCGACGACGAAACGCGCCGCCGCGAGATTGCGGATGACGTCGCCGCGCTCTCGCTCCTGTTTGATCGGGAGATCACCGGCTTTGCCTACCCCTACGGCAGGGGAGCGGCGGAGAGCCGGGAAGACCTCAGGGCGGCGGGCGTCGCCTATGCCCGCACGGTGGATGAGTCGCAGGATTTCCGCCTGCCGTTCGATCCGCTGCGCCTTCCGATCACCTGCCGCCAGAACGACCCCGCGTTTTTTGAGCGCATGGAATCGTTCTTCCGCAGCGAATCGGAGGCCGATCAGCTCTTTCTCGCCTTCGCGCACGGCTACGAGTTCGATTACGGTACCGAGCACAGCAACTGGGATCGCTTTCGCCGCATCTGCGAAACAGCGGCAAAACAGCCCAATCTGACGTTCTGCTCCATCAAAGAAGCGCTCCGCCGCACAAAGTGACAGAATCAACGCGGACAAGCGTATAAAATAAGCACTGCACAAGAAATTGTGCAGTGCTTATTTGTCGTTCAGGAGGTCCTATATATGCAGACTTATCCCTTCTACTCCTCCGGCTGTCTCACGGTGCGGTTTGTGGGCGAGCTGGATCATGCGGCGGCAGCCGGGGCCATGCGCGCCGTTACGGCGGCGGCAGAGGAGTTTCTGCCCCGGCGGTGCGTGCTTGATCTCGCCGGCCTCTCGTTCATGGACAGCTCCGGCGTCGCCGTCATTCTCCGCGCGCAGCGCATGCTCTCCGCCATGGGCGCGGAGCTCCTTGTCGCCGATCCGCCGGAGCAGGCGCGGCGTGTGCTCATGCTCGCAGGGCTCTCTCCGCTGCTGGCCGAGCCCGGACGAAAGGAGGTGAATTCGCTTTGAAAGCGGAAAATTACATCAAGCTCGAGTTTCCTGCCCGAGCCGTCAACGAGGGCTTTGCCCGCGCAGCCGTCGCCGCCTTCGTCTCCCAGCTCGATCCCACGCTCACCGAGCTCGGCGATCTCAAAACCGCCGTCTCCGAGGCCGTCACCAATGCTGTCGTCCATGCCTATCCCGACTCCATTGGCGTCGTCCAGCTCCGCGCCCGCATCCTCCCGGGCGGCGAGCTGGAGCTCGTCGTCAAGGACAAGGGCGTCGGCATCCCGGACGTGGAGCGCGCCCGCACGCCGCTCTATACCACCGGCGGCGAGGAGCGCAGCGGCATGGGCTTCACGATCATGGAGGGCTTCACGGACAAGCTCCGCGTCCGCTCCGTCCCGGGGCGCGGCACCACTGTCGCGATGCGCCGCCGCCTCGCGGGCCGCGGCTGATGGACGAGTCGCGCCTGAAGCTCCTGCGCGCCGCCCGCGCCGGGGATGACGCCGCCATGGACGCCATGGTACGCGAAAACGCAGGGCTCATCTGGGCGGTCGCTCGGCGCTATTTCGGCCGCGGCGTCGAGCCGGACGATCTCTTTCAGCTCGGCAGCCTCGGCTTTCTCAAGGCCGTGCGCGATTTTGACGAGGAGTACGGCACGCAGTTTTCCACCTACGCCGTGCCGAAGATCGCGGGCGAGATCCGCCGCTTCCTGCGCGATGACGGCGCCGTCAAGGTCAGCCGTACGCTCCGCGAGCAGGCGCAGCGCATCCAACAGGCGCGCCGTGCGCTCGAGCAGCGTTTCAACCGCGAGCCCACGGTCTCCGAGATTGCTTCGGAAACCGGGCTCGAGCCGGAGGAGATCGCCATGGCGGAGACCGCCGCCGCGCCCACCGAGTCGCTCCAGCAGGAGACGGGGGAGCACGGCTTCGCCCTCGAGCAGATGCTCGGCGATTATGACGCTCCCGAGCGCATGCTCGAGCAGATCGCCCTCCGCGCCGCCGTGTCGGCGCTCCCGGTGCGCGAGCGCGCCGTGATCCGCCTGCGCTATGACCGCGGCCTCACGCAGCAGCGCTGTGCGGATCTGCTCGGCATCTCGCAGGTGCAGGTCTCCCGCCTCGAGCGCCGCGCGATGGAGCGTCTCAGGGAGGCCCTCTCCTGAAATCGGCGGTGTACATTTCCCGGATCTTCCGCTATAATGGTTCTATCTCCGAAGGGAGGCAGAACCATGAAGCTCTTCAAACGCAAATCCCCGCCGCCGTTTCCGCCCGACCGCTATGAGCCCGTGCTCCGGCGCAGCATCTGCACCGGCGAGACCACCGCCTGCGTCCGCGAGCGCGAGGGCGGGAAGCTCCATGAGCTCATGCTCATCCGCACCGAGCAGGACTTGAAGCAATTCGCCGCCGACTTCGGCGTCGAACCAAACGAGATACCGACTGTTTATTAATGGAACAGTAGGGGTCGGCGTCCCTCGGCGGCCCGCGCAGAATGTATCCAAACAAAATAGATGTGAGGCGAATTCGTAGCGTCCGAATTCGCCTCACGTTTTGTTTTTATTCCTTCGTCGCGATCACCGCAGTGATCAGCGCTGTGAGCAGCCCCACCGCGCCGCTGACCAAGCCGAAGGCAATCTCCAATCTCCTGCGACTCATGAAAAGCCCTCCTTTGGCGTCGGTATTCTGAAGAAAAGACGCCCCACCGCCGCAAAAGTTTCCGCAAAAGGTCCGCAAAAGTTTCTGCGAAACCCAATCAAGCGACATTTTTTGGACTGTGTTTCCGGTAAACTGAGGTCAGAAAACAAGAAAGGGGCGTTTTTCATGTCTGAAAAGAAAGTCATTCTGAGCATCTGGGCGGCGGTAATCGCTCTGCTGATTGGCAGCATGCTGCTCGCCGGCATCCTCGCAAGCTCCCGGCCAGAGTACCGCACCCATCCCGGGCTCGAGACCTGCGCCGTGGAGGAGGCGGAGTGGAGCGATGCGCAGCAATAGGTTTACATAACAATCAGGTCTGTTGACACAGACCTGATTGTTCTTCCGATTATCTTGTCTCCCACAGCATCCGGCTGTCCTCAAAATATGCGTCGAGCTCGCCCTGATCTCTCAGCCACGCGAGGTAGGAGCGCACCGTGCTGCCCACGAGCACATACTGCTCGAAGTTCATTGCAAGGCCGTAATGCGTGAAAAGCGCCTGCAGCACGTCTTCAAACGTCATCGGCTCCCTGCAGAAGGTGCGGATCGTCTCCGCGATCTCGAGCACCGTGTCGATGTTATACTGCGCGAGCGGCGCAATGTCCTCGGTCGCGGCGGCGTGCGCGGGGATGAACATGCGCGCCGACATGCCCTTGACCCGCTCCAGCGTCTCGAGATACGCCTTCACGTCATAGAGAAAGCCGATCCGGTATTTCTCCAGCGTCTCCCGGCTGGAAAGGCAGTCCGCGAGATAGACCACGTCGTCCTGCGCGCGAAAGCCCACCATGTCAAAGAAATGGCCGGGGAGGAGGATGAGCTCCATGCCCTGCGGCAGGCAGTCCGGCGTGAGGGGCTCTGCCTCGCTCGGCTGCGCGAGGAGGAACTTGTGCCGCAGCTCCTTCGGCGGATAGCCGCCGTAGAGAAAGCTGGGCTCGAGAATCGGCGTGCGCGTAAATGCCTGCTCGATGCCCGGCGCGAAGATCCGGCAGCCGGTCTGCCGCTGCAGATACTGGTTGCCGCCGATGTGGTCGGCGTTGGAGTGCGTGTTGTAGATCGCCGTCAGCTTCCAGCCGTTTCGATCCAGATGCTGCCGGATCTTCCGCCCGGCGTCCTTGTCGTTGCCGCTGTCGATGAGGCAGACGTTCTCTCCGTCTAGCCGTACCAGCCCAATCTTAGCCGGACTCTCGATGTACCAGCACCGCTTTGTGATTTCAACCAGCTCAAACATGGCGCATCCCTCCCTGAATTTGGTGTTTTCATTGTATCGAATCGGGCGGGGCCTGTCAATTCGCGTGGTTTACATATTACCGGAACTATGATAAAATCAATACAGAATCCGTACAGAAAGGAAGAATGATATGAAAAAGAAATTCATTTCTGCGCTGCTTGTGCTTTGTATGGCGCTGTCTCTGCTGCCGTTCGGCGCCCTTGCAGCGGACTTCACCGATCTCGAGCCCGGCGCCTATTATCTCGATGCCGTGAACTGGGCGGTGAAGCACAACCCGGTCATTGTCAAGGGCACGACCGGCACGACCTTCAGCCCGAATAAAACCTGCACGCGCGGCGAGGTCGTCACGTTCCTGTGGCGCACCTTCGGCGCGGAGAAGATGTTCATCA
>JBGUHV010000123.1:0-3887 GCA_045112425.1 Oscillospiraceae bacterium | reverse complement strand
GCGCCGACCAAGGCGGGCAACGCCTGCCGCGATGGAGCGCGAGTATCTCTTCGACTGTCAAAGAACATGGTTCTTTGACAGTCTCAATCAGAGACCGGATTATGAGCCGGTCTCTGATTGCTTGTTGAACTGGATTATCCCCAGATGCCGTTCAGCCAGTTCGCCCGCTTCTGAATCCACTGGAGATTCGCCCGCGCGGCGTCGGCCAGAGCGGTGGATGCGAGCAGCGCCGCAAGCAGCAGCACCGCAAGGATGGTCGTCAAAGCTTTTTTCATGGCCCTCATCCTCTCCCTGTGTTTTTCCTATTCTAACATACCGTTTTTCGACACGCAACCGCGTTTTGTCGTGGTTTTCCGCTTTTTTCGCGCCGGTTGCGTCGATTGTCAAGCGCCGGTTGACAAATTGCCAAGCCCGCTGTATGGTGTTTTTGAAGCAAAGTTGGTATCCTGGAGCCATCCAAACACGAAAGGAAGATCTTCATGATCCTCGCAGACAAAATCATCGACCTGAGAAAGAAAAACGGCTGGTCGCAGGAGGAGCTCGCCGAGAAGCTCGGCGTCAGCCGCCAGAGCATTTCCAAATGGGAGGGCGCGCAGTCCGTGCCGGATATGAACCGCATTCTCGCCATGTCCGAGCTCTTCGGCGTCAGTACCGATTACCTATTAAAAGACGCGCTTGAGACGGAGAGCCCCGCCGAGATCCCCACGGACAGAGACTTCGATGATCCTCTCCGCCGCGTGGAGATGGAGGAGGCCAACGACTTCCTGCGCACGCGCATCGTCGCCGCCGCCCGCATCGCCCTCGGCGTGGCGCTGTGCATCCTCTCGCCGATCGTGCTCATCCTGCTCGAGGTGGCGCAGGAATACGGTCTGCTCTCGCTTTCGGAGAATCAGGCCACCGGGATCGGCCTCGTCGTTTTGTTTCTCTGTGTCGGCGCGGCGCTCCCGCTCTTCATCACGAGCGGCATCCGCCTGAGCAAGTTTGACATGCTCGAAAAGCAGGCCCTTGACACGGCCTACGGCGTCGACGGCATGGTGCGCGAGCGCCGCGATCAGTACGCTCCCGCGCACACCCGCCTGCTGGTGCTCGGCATCGTGCTCTGCGTGCTCTCCGTGCTGCCGATCTTCCTCATGCTCCTGTTCTTTGGGGATGACAACGACTTTGCCATGGTCTGCGGCGCGGCGGCGCTGCTCGCCATCGTGGCGGCGGGCGTTTACATGATCGTGCGCACCTGCGTCCGTCAGGCGGGCTACAACATCCTCCTGCAGGACGGGGACTACAGCCCCGCCCGCAAGGCCGAGAACCGCCGCAACGAGCCCATTGCCGCCATCTACTGGGCGCTCGCGCTCGCGATCTACCTCGCCTGGAGCTTTATCACCATGCAGTGGCAGACGACGTGGATCATCTGGCCGATCGCCGGCGTTCTCTACGGTGTGCTCGAGGCAGTCCTGCGGCTGGTCAGGAAGAACGGTTAACATCATATTTAGTTAGGAGTTAGGAATTAGGAATTAGGAATGATTCGCCTCCAATATTGGGGAATTCCTAATTCCTAATTATTTTTCTCTGTGATATAATATCCCCATCCTATCCATCGAGGCGATCTCATGCGATCCAAACCCGACCGGCATACCTATCTGACCCAGACGCCCATTCCGCGGCTGATCTGGTCGCTTGCCGTGCCCACGATCATCTCCATGCTCGTCACGGGCATCTATAACAGCGCCGATACCTATTTCGTCGGCCGCATCTCCACGCAGGCGACGGCCGCCGTGGGGCTGGTGTTCTCCGTTATGGCGATCATCCAGGCGCTCGGCTTCTTCTGCGGCCACGGCTCCGGCAACTGCCTTTCGCGCATGCTCGGCGCGGGGCGGAGGCAGGACGCCGATGAGATGGCCGCCACGGGCTTTGCCCTCGCGCTGCTGCTCGGCGTGATCGTCGCGCTCGTCGGCAATCTCTTTGCCGAGCCGATTGCGGATTTCCTCGGCGCCACGGACTCCGCGCGTGCGGACACGGTGGCCTATATGCGCATCATCCTCCTCGGCGCGCCCTTCATGATGGGGCAGTTTGTCATTAACAATCAGCTCCGCTTTCAGGGCAGCGCCATGTATGCCATGGTTGGGCTCATGGTCGGCGCGGTCATGAACGTCGGGCTCGATCCGCTTTTGATGTTCACCTTCGGCCTCGGCGTGCGCGGCGCGGCGATTGCCACGGTCATGGGGCAGCTCTCGAGCTTCTTTGCCCTGCTCATCGGCAGCCGCCGGGGAGAGAACATCCGGCTCGATCTACGCAACGTGCGCCTCACGGGGAAGAACCTGCTCGAGATCACAAACGGCGGCATGCCGTCTCTCGCGCGGCAGGGGCTCGCCGCCGTGTCCACGCTGCTCTTAAACCGCTTTGCCCGCGTCTGTGGGGACGACGCCGCCATCGCCGGCATGAGCATCGTCACGCGCATTCTCATGCTGAACGTCTCCGTCCTCATCGGCTTCGGGCAGGGCTATCAGCCCGTCTGCTCGTTCAATTACGGCGCGGGGCTGAACCGCCGCGTCCGCGAGGGGTATTTCTACTGCCTCAAATTCGGCACGCTCATGATGACGATTGCCGGCGCGCTCTGCGTCGTGTTCGCGCCGGCGGTCGTGGGCTTCTTCCGCGATGATCCCGCCGTCATCCCCATCGGCGCGCGGGCGCTGCGCTGGCAGGCGTCGGTGCTGCCGCTGCTCACCACTTCGATTCTCACCAACATGATGCTCCAGTCCATGGGCAGGGGACTCAAGGCGTCCATCACGTCCTCGGCGCGAAACGGCATCTTCTTCATCCCGCTCATCCTGACGCTGCCGCACTTCTTCGGCCTCGCCGGCGTGGAAATGACGCAGGCCTGGGCGGACGTGCTCGCCTTCCTCCTCGCCGTTCCGATGGCATGGTCAGAGCTGAAGAACATGAAAACCGATATAACTGAAAACCGCTGAGTCATAAACTCAGCGGTTTTCAGTTATATGATTAAGCCCCCATCAATGCCGAGCACCTGTCCGGTCACGAATCCCATGCCCGGCTCGGCGAGCAGCGCAATCGTCTCCGCCACGTCCTCCGGCGTGCCGATGCGGCACATGGCGGTGCTCTCGGCGAGGGCGGCGCGGTCGTCTCCGGTGATGGCGGCGGTCATGTCCGTGTCGATCATGCCGGGGGCGACGGCGTTCACGCGGATGCCGCTCGGCCCGAGCTCCTTGGCCAGCGCCTTGGTGAAGGCGATCACCGCGCCCTTCGTCGCGCTGTAGGGCGCCTCGCACGAGCCGCCCGTCACGCCGAGAATCGAGGCGAGGTTGATGATCTGCCCCGCCTTGCGGCGCACCATGTCGGGAATGTAGGCCCGGCTGCAGCGGAACATTCCGCTCACATTCACGTCCAATAGCCGGTTCCACGCCTCGTCCGTCACGTCCGTCAGCAGTCCGCCGCGCAGGGCGATGCCCGCGTTGTTCACCAACAGCGCCACCGGGCCGGTCGCTTCCGCCATGCGCGCCACCTGCTCGCTCACAGACACGTCCGCCTGCACGGCGATGCCGCCGGTCTGGGCGGCGATGGCCTCCGCCTTCTCTCTGGACTGCAGGTAATTGACGTGCACGATCCAGCCCCGGCGCGAGAGCGCCAGCGCCGTCGCGGCGCCGATGCCGCGCGAGCCGCCCGTCACGAGTGCGATTTGATCCATGTCTCTGTCCTCCGCATCCGGCGATTGTCAAAAGCGTTTCGCCGTGGTATAATCATTTGGATATCAGCATTATACATGAAGGAAACGAAAAACGCCATCTCTCTTTTTGAGGTATGCTTATGAATCAGGATCGATATAACGCCCAGCGCCTGCGCAAGCGCCTGTGGATCACGATCATCGCAGCGCTCCT
>JBGUHV010000122.1:0-13385 GCA_045112425.1 Oscillospiraceae bacterium | reverse complement strand
TAGAGATGCTGCCGCGCGGCGGCATACTGCCAGGCGGGGTTCTCGGGCGAGCGCTGATCCATCGCGGCGAGGGAGGCGATGGCGGTGTCGATCACGGTGTTCGCGTCAATGCCGGCGGCAGCCATGGGCAGCAGACCCACGGCGGACAGCACGCTGAAGCGGCCGCCCACGTCGTCCGGAACGACGAAGGTCTCCCAGCCGGCCTCATCGGCCATGCCCTTGAGGACGCCGCGGTGCGCGTCGGTGGTGGCGATGATGCGCTTTGCCGCCTTCTCGGCGCCGTACTTGGCCTCGAGCAGGCCGCGGAACATGCGGAAGGCGAGGGCAGGCTCCAGCGTCGTGCCGGACTTGGAGATGACGTTGATTTCAAACTCCTTCTCGCCCAGCTCCTCGAGCAGCCCCTGCAGGGCGTCGGGAGACATGGAGTTGCCCGCGAAGATGATCTTCGGGTCGCCCGCCTGCGGGCGGGGGCGCAGCAGCTCAATGGCGCCCTTCGCGCCGAGATAGGAGCCGCCGATGCCGATCACGACGAGCACCTCGCTGCGGCCGCGGATGCGGTTGGCGGCGGAGACGATCTGCTTGAGCTCCTCATTCTTCACACGCTGGGGCAGACCCAGCCAGCCGGTAAAGTCGGCGCCGGCGCCGGTGCCCTCGGAGAGCGTGCGGTGCGCGGCGGCAGCGGCGGCATAGTCCGGTCCGGCGGCGTCGAAAAACGATTTCGCGCCGGAGAGATCCACTTTCAACATAAGTAACCCTTCTCTCATTGTAGTTATTGGTATCTATACAGTTCCAGTATACACCAAGAATCAATTTTCGCAATAGAAAAATCGCGAATACCCGTCCGGGCAGTCGCGATTTTCGTTCAGGACCAGATCTTCGTCATGAGGAAGATCACGATGGCGCCGGCGACGATGAAGACGCTGCCGATCAGCAGCACCGCGCCGATGGCGCCGAGCATGACCGCGCGGCGGTCTTCCTTGCTCATCTGCTGCTCGGAAGGGGGGTCGTCCTTCCGTCTGCGAAACCGCGGCAGCAGCACCGGCATCGGATCGACCTCGCTCATGTCGACGACCGTGCGGCCGTCATCTTCAAAATCGTGCTTCCTGCTCATGGTCAGTCATACAGATGGCAGACCACATAGTGGCCCGGCTCGATCTCCTTCTGCTGCGGCGTGACCTCCTTGCACTGCGCCATGCAGCGCTTGCAGCGGGTGTGGAACGGGCAGCCCTTCGGCGGGTTCGCCGGGGAGGGGATGGAGCCCTCGAGCACGATGCGGTTCATCTTCGCCGTCGGATCCGGCACCGGGATGGCCGAGAACAGCGCTTCGGTGTAGGGGTGCAGCGGATGGTCGAAGATATCCTTCGTCTCGCCGTACTCGACCAGATGACCGAGATACATGACGCCTACCGTGTCGGAGATGTGCTCCACGACGGAGAGGTCGTGGCTGATGAAGAGATAGGTCAGCTTGAACTCATTCTGCAGATCGTTCAGCAGGTTGATGATCTGTGCCTGAATCGACACGTCCAGCGCGGAGACCGGCTCGTCGCACACGACGAATTCGGGGTTGAGCGCAAGGGCACGGGCGATGCAGATTCTCTGCCGCTGGCCGCCGGAGAATTCGTGCGGATAGCGATCCTTGTGGAACGACTGCAGGCCGCAGCTGTCCATGATGCGGTCGATATAATCGTTATACTCGTTTTTCGGCACGAGCTTGTGCTCGCGCACCGCCTCGCCGATGATTTCGCCTACCGGCATGCGCGGGCTCAGCGAGGAGAACGGATCCTGGAAGATGATCTGCATCTTCGGGCGGAGATTGTGCATCTCCGCGTTCGAGAGATCATAGATCTCCTTGCCCTCAAAGAGCACCTGACCGCCGGTCTTCTCGCCGGACAGACGCAGGATTGTGCGGCCGGTCGTGGTCTTGCCGCAGCCGGACTCGCCCACGAGACCCATCGTCGTGCCGCGCTTGATGTTGAAGGTGACGCCGTCGACCGCCTTGACGTAGCCGGTCGTGTTGCCGAAGAAGCCGCCCTTGATGGGGAAGTACTTCTTCAGTGCGTTGACCTGCAGGATATACTGCGGATCGGGCTCAATGGGCGTAAAATCGTTCACGATCTTTTCAGCCATTGTTCACTTCCCCCTTTCCGTCGGTATAGCGGTAGCAGCTGACGAAGTGCGTGTCGCTCAGCTGCACCATCGGCGGATAATCGCCGTCGCACTGGCCGACGCACATCTCGCAGCGATCCTTGAAATAGCAGTAGTTCGGCATGTTGATCGGGTTCGGCACCTTGCCGGGGATGGAGTAGAGCTTCTCCACATGCTTGCCCACCACGGGCTTCGAGGCCATGAGGCCGATGGTGTAGGGGTGGGAGGGATGCTCGAAGATCTCTCTCGCCGTGCCCTTTTCCACCACGCGGCCCGCGTACATGACCACGACGTAGTCCGCCATCTCAGCGATGACGCCGAGGTCGTGCGTGATGAGCATGATGGAGGAGTTGATCTTGTCCTTCAGGTTCCGGAGCAGATCGAGGATCTGCGCCTGAATCGTCACGTCCAGCGCCGTCGTCGGCTCGTCGGCGATGATCAGCTTCGGGTCGCAGGCGAGCGCCATTGCGATCATGACGCGCTGGCGCATACCGCCGGAGAGCTCGTGCGGGAACATCTTGTAGACGCCCTCGCTGTTCGCGATGCCGACCATCTCCAGCAGCTCAATGGTGCGCGCCTTGATGGCCTTTTCGTCCTTGCTCTCGCGGTGCAGCATCAGCACCTCTTCGATCTGGTCGCCGATGCGGAACACGGGGTTCAGGCTCGTCATCGGCTCCTGGAAGATCATCGACATGAAGTTGCCGCGCAGCGTCTGCATCACGCTCAGCGGGGTCTTGGTAATGTCATAGGCCTTGTCGCCGAGGTTCAGGCGAATCGCGCCGTCCACGATCTGACCGACCGGGCGCTGCAGCAGCTGCATGATCGAAAGGCTCGTCACGCTCTTGCCGCAGCCGGATTCGCCCACGACGCCGACGGTCTTGCCCTGCGGCACGTCGAAGCTGACGCCGTCGACGGCCTTGCTTGTGCCGATGTCGGTGAAGAAGTAGGTGCGCAGCCCGTCGACCTCGAGGGCGTTGGCGGGGTTCTTCATCGTCGTGAGGTATTCTTCCTCCGGCACGTTCTTTCTCTTATAGCGCTTTTCATATTCCGCCGTGATTTTGCGGTTTTCCTTGGAGATCCGTCTGGATTCCTTTGCGGACAGATAGCCGTCATTTTTCTTCTTTGCCATGCTTCTGCCTCCTTTAACGCTTCATCTTCGGGTCGAACGCGTCGCGCAGACCGTCGCCCACGATGTTGAAGGCGAGCACGGTCACGAGCAGCAGCACGCCGGCCGGAATCCAGATGAACCAGTAGTTTGTCAGCACGAACGTATCGTTGACATCGTTGATGATGTTGCCCCAGGAGGCGAAGGGGAAGCGCACGCCGAGGCCGAGGAAGGAGAGCGTGGCCTCCGTGATGATCGTGGAGCCGAGGCCCATCGTCATCACGACGATCAGCTGGGGGATGACGTTCGGAAGCAGGTGCTTGAAGATGCGCTTCGGCACGCTGATGCCGCAGGACTCGGTGGCGGTCATGAACTCCTGCTCGCGCAGCGAGAGAATCTGACCGCGCACGAGGCGCGCGATGCTGGGCCAGCCGAGGATGCCGAGGATCAGCATCAGATAGAGCATTCGGATCTTCGGGTCGACGTTCGCCGCGTCCATCGCGGCGCCCAATATGATGATGATCGGCATCGACGGGATGCAGTAGAGAATGTCGACGATACGCATGATGAGGTTGTCCACCCAGCCGCCGAAGTAGCCGGAGATGCCGCCCATGATGACGCCGATGATGGACTCGATGAACACCACGATAAAGCCGATGATCAGGGAGACGCGGCCGCCGTACATGAGTCGCGTCAGCATGTCCATGCCGTTGCGGTCGGTGCCGAGCCAGTGCGCCTTGGTGGGGAAGGAGTAGGAGTCGAACACGCGCGTTTCCTTCTCCTGCTTGACGTTCCACATGTTTCTCGGCGCGTCAAAGGAGAGAATGTACTCAAACGTCTCGCCGTCCTTGTCGGTGTAGACGAAGGAGGTGTCCTTCTTTTCCACGGCGTCGATCAGCTGCGTTTTGAAGTCCTTGTCGAGGAACACGTCGCTCATCAGCGGGCGGATGGAGTATTCGCTCACGAAGGCGATCTCCTTGCCGCCCTCGGAGATGCTGCCCTGGTCGTCGAGCTTGTAGGTCTTGCCGTCAGCCTCGAACTCGTCTTCTTCATTCGCCTGCGCCAGCAGCGCCGCGCGCGTGAAGTCGGCGGAGAAGCTCTGCGCCTCGCCGGCCGCGCTGATGGTCTGCTTGCTCGCGAGACCGACGTACTTGCCGCCGACGGAGATTACATAGAAATCGTCGTTGATCTTCTCGAGACCATAGGTCACGTCGTTGTATTCAAAGCTCTCGTTGCCGCGCATGATGTTCAGCAGCGTCTGCGCCTGCACGGGGCCCTTGAAGAGGCTGTCATCCGCCACGGTGTAGACGAAATCGCTGTTTTTCTGCACGCCGGCGTAGTCCTTTTCCTGCAGGTCGATGCGGTAGAACTTCTGATCCTGCTTATACGGGGAGACGAGGCCGCCCACGAAGGAGAACAGGAACATGGCGAGCAGAATGATCATGCCCGTCACTGCGAGGCGGTTGCGGAAAAAGCGCTTTGCCACCAGCGCGCCCGGTGAGAGCACCTGCACACGGCGGTCGTCGTTCAGGGAGTACTGCTCGTTGTTGTCGTCGCTGTTCGGGGAAGAAGCGCTGCTGTTTTTCACCGCGTCCTCGGTGATCTTTTCCGCGTGGCGGCGAGCCGCTTTCTCGGGAACCGAATGAGGATACACGGGAGTCGGTTCAAAGCTCATATCGTTCTTATCACTCATGATTCACAGCACTCCTTTCTTACGAGATGCGCACACGGGGATCGACCACCGCGTACAGGATGTCCGCCAGCAGATTGCCGAGCAGCGTCAGCACCGCCATGAACATCAGATAGAACATGGAGAAGGGGATATCGCCCGCCACCATCGACTGGTAGGAGGCAAAGCCGATGCCCGGGATGGAGAAGAGCGTCTCCGTGATGAGGGCGCCGGCAAACAGGCCCGGCAGCGAGCCGCCCACAATCGTCACGATCGGGATGAGCGTGTTGCGGAAGGCGTGCTTGTAGATGACCTTGCGCTCGGAAAGGCCCTTCGCACGCGCGGTGCGGATGTAGTCGGCGTTCAAAACCTCGAGCATGTTCGTGCGGGTGTAGCGCATGAGCGAGCCCATGCTGACCACGACGAGCACGATGATCGGCAGCACCAGATGGTGCGCCTTGTCGAGGAACTGCCCCCAGGCGCCCAGCTGGTTGTAGTTTCTGCCGACGAGACCATAGAGGTCAAACCAGCCGAGCTTTACAGAGAAGACCAGCTTCAAGAGCGACGCAAAGAAGAACGTCGGCAGCGAGATGCCGGCCAGCGCAATCACGGAGATCGCGTAGTCCGACTTGGAATACTGCTTCGTCGCCGCGATGACGCCGAGCGGGATCGCGATGATGAGCTCAAAGAAGAAGCTCACCGCGCCCATCACGAAGCTCAGCCACACGGTCTTGTTGAACTCGTCCACGACCGGGATCGTCCACTTCCAGCTGTCGCCGAAGTCGCCGCGCAGCATCGAGCCCAGCCATCCGAAGAAGCCGGGGATAATGCCCTTGTCCAGATTGTAAGCGCCGGCCAGCTGCGCCATCCACTCTTCAAAGCTCTTGGAACCCGGCTGCATGGATTTCTGCCGCGCCATGTTCTCAATGTAGCTCGTGGGGAGACAGCGCATCAGAGCATAGATGATGAATGCCACAAAGAACAGGATCACAATGCTCAAAAGCACGCGCTTGAGGATAAACTTCCACACTTTTCGATCACACCTCTCGCCCGAAAGTGCGTGTAACTTCCGGGTCTCTTTTCTTTTTCTGAGTTTCAATACTCAAGGAACCGCTGTGTGTCACAGCAGCTCATTCAGCACTGAAGCAGAACCGCAGAGGCGGATATCATCCGCCTGCCGACCAATTGCCGGTTTCATTTGTAGGGGTCGGCGTCCTCGACGACCCTGTCGCAGCAGCGCCGTCCATTCCGAAAGATACGATTTGGGAGGGGATTTGGGTCCCCTCCCAAACCGTGCTTTTTACTTAGACTTCAAAAAACAGTTTTCCGTTTTCCGAATTAGTTGAGCTCCAGATTCTGGATCTCAGCATACCAGTTGTAGTAAGTGGTGATGTCGGGAGTCACGGTGTCCATGTTCACGCGATCGGTGGAGAAGATGATCGCGTTCTGACGCTGGTACACAGGAACCTCAACTGCCCAGTCAACAATGATGTCGAGGCAGCTCTTGTACATCTGCTTACGGAAGGACTGGTCCATGCTCTGACGGGCCTCCATGATGAGCTTGTCGAGCTCCTCGTCGGCGATGTCATACATGTAGTTGGAGCCGCCGGCTTCGCCGCCCTGGCTGCCGGAGTAGTAAACCTGATACATATCCGGGTCAGGAGTGGCGCCCCACGCGGCGCACCACATCGGAACCTGGTCGGCCTCGATGCCGGTCCAGAGGTCAGCGGAGTTGGCGAGATCCTTCACGACGAGCTCCATGCCGATCTTGGCCAGAGCGTCCTTGGCGAGGTTCAGCATCATGAAGGAGGGGTGGTCGCCGGCGCCGTCGGCCGGGATCCAGACTTCGTAGCTCATCTTGGCGCCTTCGGGAGCCGCGGTCAGCTTGCCGTCAGCGACGGTGTAGCCGGCGGCCTCGAAGTAACCCAGAGCGGCCTTCAGGCAGGCCTCCTCGCGGGCGGCGTCGTCCATGTCGGAGGTGTAGATGTCGTTGCCCTGCACGTCCTTGGAGAAGGCGATGGCATAGTCCGCGTCGGTGGCCTGCGGAGCAGCCCAGGACGTGTTGGAGATCGGGTAGTTGATGACGGAGGCAACGCCGGCGCCGTAGTAGGAGTCGACGGTCACGTCACGGAAGTTGGAGAAGACGGTCGCAAAGGCCTTGCGGAGGTTCTTGGAAGCGTCGGAGGCGATGTCGCCGCCCACGTTCACGGCCTTGGCGCTGATGCCGAGGTAACCGTAGCCGAGGTTGTCAACCGTGTTGGTGGTGATCACGGGACCGTTGACGTCGTCATTGCCGTTGGCGGCCTTGATGGCGTCGACGGTGTCCTTGGAGTAGCTGGGATCGGTGATGTCGATGGTGCCGGTGGTGACGCCATTGAGCTTATCCTTGTCGTTGGACTCGAGGAACTGCATGAGCTTGGTCTTCGGAGCGCCCTTGAAGTAGGTGTCATTGGCCTCGAAGTACACAACGCCGTTCTCGAACTTCACAAACTTGTAGGGGCCGGCGCCCATGGGCTCGGTGGTCTTGGCCTTCACGCTGGAGAGGTCGCCCTTCGGGAAGCCGAACTGGTTGTTGTCATAGTCATAGAGGGAAGCGTCGCCGTAGTAGTGCATCGGAGCGACGGTCACGGCCAGCTGATAGATCGCGGGAGCGTCAGCCTTGGTCAGGGTCACGCGCACGGAGTAATCGCCGGTCTTCTCGATGCCCTTGATGCTGTCAGCGCTCTCGCCGGTCTTCACGCCCTTGGTGTAGTCGGCGAAGTCAGGGAAGAGCTCATCCCAGCTCACGTCGGCAACCTCGGTGGAGACCAGGGTCGGGACGTCGTTGTCGTAGGCTTCCATCATGGCAGCCCAGAAGTCGGCCGCGGTGGCGTCCTCCTCGAGCTCATAGCCCCAGTTGGCGGCGCACTTGGCAATGGAGTCGCCCTCTTCGTTGTAGCCGTTGGCGATGCAGAAATCAGCAATGCTCTGTGCGAACTTTTCGCTGGCCTCGTTGTAGGCTTCCCAGAACGCAGTCTGCTCTTCCTCGGTCCAGAGGGTGAAGTCGCTGTTGTCCTCACCGGCGGCGAGGATCAGGCTGTAGAGGCTCTCCATGCCGGAGCGATACTCCTCCATGCCGGCGATCGGCAGCGCGAAGAACGTGCTGTTGCCGTCATAGGTCGGGTCGCTCAGAACATACATCGAGAAGATGACGTCGTCCGCGGTGAGCTTCTCGCCGTCGGAGAAGACGACGTCGTCGCGCAGATCGAAGTCATAGGCGATGGTGCCGTCCGCGTTCTCGGTGATGGTCAGATCGGCAATGCCGTTGTAGGTGTAGTCCGTGCCGTTGTAGGGACGGGTCTCACCGGTTTTGCCCTTCTCCACGATGGCGCCCTGACGGTCGGTCTCGAGCAGGTTGACAGAAGTCATAGCCCAGACGTCCTGGTCATAAGCGGTCTCGGAGAAGAACGGGGAGAATTTGCTGGAGAAGTTGGAGTAACCGACGACCAGCGGCTTATCGCCGGTGGCAGCGGGCTCCTCGCTTCCGCTGGCAGCTTCCTGCTTGGAGCCGCAGCCCGCGAACAGGGCCAGGCAGAGCACGAGAGCCAGCACGAGTGCGATGGTTCTTTTCACTTTGAGTGTCCTCCTTGATTTTTTCTCGAGCCCGTCCGGCGCCTTTACCACCGTGCGCCATCCGGACTCAATATACAGATTTATTTCTAAGGCTAATGCCTGAGAAATCATCGTAGGGGACGGCGTCCTCGACGTCCCGCTCTATTCCTTGCTCCAAACCTGCTTCCGAAAGGTCTTTCCCGCGAAAAACGCGCTCAGAGCCGCCAGAACGATCAGCGCAAAGAAGGCAATATAGTGCTCCGAGCCGTTTTTCAGCAGATGCACCAGCCCCGCGATCCCGGTGAGCAAATCAAAGGCGATCAGAAACCCCGTGATGGGGGAGATGCGGTCTTTCAGCTTCTCCCAGTCATAGGTCTTGAGCCGTCCGCCGCCGGCGGCGAGCCGCCAGCCGTTCAGCCCAAGGGCAAACACCATGCTCACGGTCAGAATGTAGGGGATGATCACATACCAGGTGTTGCGCAGCCCGTCAAACGGCACGCAGCCCGCGTCGATCACGGCGGCTGCCGCGATCACAGCCCAGATGCAGAAGGGAACAAGCGCGCGCCAGCCGCCGGCGACGGCATACCAGTCGCCGACGTAGTGATACTCGCCGTTCGCGTCCTTGATGTGCTGATCCAGATGCGCCTTGTGGCGGCGCCGATGCTGCTCTGCCATCTTATTCGATGCCGGTCAGGTCGTATTCCGCGAGCCACTTTGCAGCCGCCTCGCAGACGCCCTTCAGGCAGGCGGGCTCAAACGGGCTCTCCAGCCCGGCATTTTTCAGCAGCTCCGTGAACGTCACGCTGCCGCCCTGCTCGGTATAGGCCATATAGTGCGCCCACGCGTCGGGCAGATCCTTCTGGATGCGCGCCCAGAAGCTCAGCGCCACGGTCTGCGCGAGGCAGTAGTCGATGTAATAGAACGGAACCTGATAGATGTGGCTCTGCCGCTGCCAGCCCTCGCCCTCGCTGTAGAACGGGATGTCGCCGTCGAGCTTCATCCAGGGCATGTAGACGCCGAGCAGCTCCTTCCACTCGTCGTGGCGCTCCCGGGGCGACATCTCCGGGCGCTCATAGACGATGTGCTGGAAGTGATCCACCATCGTGCCGTAGGGGATGAAGGTGAGCGAGCCGGCCAGGTGGCTGTAGAGGAACTTGCGTGTGTCGGGGCCGAAGAACTTCTCCGCCCACGGCCAGGCGAAAAACTCCATGCTCATGGAGTGCACCTCGCAGCTCTCCAGCGTCGGCCAGATCGTGCTCGCGGGAACGCGCCTGCGGTTGTACCAGCCGGCGAAGGCGTGCCCCGCCTCATGCGTCACGGTCTCCACGTCGGAGCTCGTGCCGTTGAAGTTGGCAAAGATAAACGGAACGTCATAATCGAGAATGCTCGTGCAGTAGCCGCCGCCGGCCTTGCCCTCGGTGGAGAGCACGTCCAGCAGCTCGCCGTCGAGCATCGTGCGGAAGAACACGCTCGTCTCGGGGCTGAGCGCGTCGTAGAATTCCCGGCCTGCGGCGAGAATGTCGTCCGGCGTGCCCTGCGGCTTCGGGTTTCCGGAGCGGAAGCGCAGCGCGTTGTCGGCAAAGCTCATCGGGTATTCCTTGCCCAGTCGCTTCGCTTGATCGCGGTAGACCTGATCGGCCACCGGCACGAGATACTCCACCACGAGCTTGCGGAAGGCCTCCACGTCCTCCTTGGTGTAGCTGTTGCGCTGCATGCGGTAGTAGCCGAGCTGGGTGTAGCCGTCGTAGCCGAGCTTTCTGCCCATCTGATCTCTCAGCTGGGTCAGCTCGTGATAAATCCGGTCGAGATCCGCCTGATGGTCCTTGTACCACTGGCCCTCGGCCTTCCACGCGGCGAGACGAATCTCGTCGTCCGCGTCATTTTTAAAAGGAGCGAGCTGGCTGATCGTGTAAACGCCGCCCCGGAAGGGGATCTGCGCGCTCGCAATCAGCTTGTCATATTCCTGCGTCAGATCGTTTTCCTTCTGCATCTCCGGGATGATCTCGGGCGAGAAGCTCTTGCGCTCGATCTCCGCGTTGGTGAAGATGATCTCGCCGAATTCCTCCGCAAACTCGCGGCGGAAGGGGCTCTCGAGCAGCGCCTCGGTCCACTGCTGCGAATATTCCTGCAGCTCGGGCATCGCGCTGTTCCAGAAGGTCTGCTCCGCGTCGTAGAACTCGTCGCGGGTGTCGATGCTGTGGCGGATGGAGCAGAGCGTTCCCTGCGTGTCAATCCGGCGCTCCAGCCGATCCTGCGCGAGAAACGCCTCGCGCGCCTCAGCGTAGTCCTTCGCCGCGCGCAGGTCGCGCGTGAGCTTCGTCAGCTCCGCCTTTGCCGCCTCCAGATCCGGACGGGTATAGGTCATTTCGGAAAACTTCAAGGGAAGTGCCTCCAGTTTTTTAAAATAGAATACCCGAGGTCATTCTCCGTGCTTGAACGCGTCGATTACGGTCAGCACCGCGCTCAGCTGCCAGTCGGTCAGCCCGGACACGTCTGCCGTCTTCTGATTCTTCACGCCCAGCAGATAATCCGTCGTTACGCCGAAAAACGCGGCCAGTGTGATGACCATGTCGAGGGTGGGGTACCCCAGCGCGTTTTCATATTTGCTCACGACGGCCTTGCTCAGCCCGACGCGGTCTCCCAGCTCCTTCTGCGTCAGCCCGCGGGCCACGCGCAGCGATCTGAGATTTTCACCGAAGGCGGTATAAAGCACAGCATATCACCTCTATGATATTTTAACGCATTGTGGTATTCTATTCATAGATTTCGGTAAATGTTTCGTTGAAAACTACATTCCCAGCCATACATTTTTCTCAGTTCGTGCAAAATCTTACCAAAACAGGAAAAAACCATCCCTTCGGCCGATCCGAAAGGATGGTTTTTGGACGAACGCTCAGATTTCGCTCACGAGGTTGTTCACCCACCGCCTGCTCTTCACGAGCAGGAAGCCGGTGATGCATTTGATCAGCTCCAGCGACTGCACGAGGATGTACATCGGCAAAATGGCCAGCGAGGTGCAGCGTGAGAGGAAGAACGCCAGCGGGATGCAGACGCCCCACACGAACGCGCTGTCAAAGAGGAAGGTAATCATCGTTTTGCCGCCGGAGCGGAGCGTGAAGTAGCAGCCGTTCGTAAAGGCGAAAAACGGCATCATCACGCTCGTCACGATCAGCAGCTCCTCGGCCAGATGCCGCACCACGTCCGTTGTGTTGTAAAGCCGCGGGATCAGCGGGGAGATGAGCGCCATCACCGCGCCGACGCCGCAGCAGAGCGCCACGGCAAAGGCAATCAGCTTGCGGTCCTCGTCCACGGCCTGCTGCAGCCGCCCCGCGCCGAGGTGCTGCCCGACCACGATGCTCACGGTCGTGCCCATGGCGAAAAACGCGCAGAAGAAGAGGTTCGACACCGTGCTCGAGATGTTCATTGCCGAGACGACCTCGAGCCCGCGCAGGGAGTAGCACTGGTTCAGCGTCGTCATGCCGGAGGACCACAGCACCTCGTTGACGAGCAGCGGCAGCCCCATCACGGTCATCTTCTTCGCGAGATCGAGAGGCACGCGCGCCGAGCGGTAGGCGCCGCGGATGAAACTGCACTTATCCGTGTGCCGGTGCGTCCAGATCGCCACGATCAGAAACTCCACCACGCGCGCCAGCACCGTCGCAATCGCGGCGCCGCGCACGCCCATCACGGGCGCGCCGAGCTTGCCGAAGATCAGAATGTAGTTGAACACGAGGTTCACGCCCACGGCAATGAGCCCCGCGCGCATCGGCACCATCGTCTCGCCCGTCTCGCGCAGCGTGCTGGCATAGACCTGCACCGCCGCGAAGGGGAGCATCTGCCAGAGCATCACGCGAAGATACGCCTGCCCCTGCCGCAGAGTCTCCATGAGATCAAGCCCCGCGTCGCCCTCATGCAGGAAGAGGGAGATGAGCTTCGTGCCGCCGAGCACGAGCACGAGCAGGCCGACGATGGTCGACACGACGCCGACGTACCACTTGGCCCGGAACGTATGGCGCACGCCGTCCGGATCCTCGCGGCCGTAAAACTGCGCCGTGAAGATGCCCGGCCCCGCCATGCCGCCGAAGATGCAGAGGTTGAACACGAACAGCAGCTGGTTCACGATGGCCACGCCGCTCATCGGCTCGGTGCCGATCTGCCCGACCATGAGATTGTCGAGGAGGCTGACGAAGTTTGTGATCACCTGCTGGATCAGCACCGGTACCATCACGGCGAACACCCGCCGGTAAAACGCCCGGTCTCCGATGTATTTTTCCCGAAAAGTCATAACTAACAGAATCCTTCAATGCGTAGTGCTCGGATTATAACACACCCGAAAGCGAGCTGTAAATAAGAAAAGGCGGATGGACTTGCGTCCATCCGCCTGAGGGTAGTTGCGGGGTGCTGAATTACTCAGCGAGTGCGCGGTACAGGAACGTCACGACCTCGGCGCGCTTGCAGGTATCCTTCGGAACGAAGGTGTCTGCCGTTCTGCCGTTGGTCACTTCGTTGCTGACGGCCCAGAGGATCGCGTTGAAGGAGTAGTCCTTCTCATTCACGTCCTTGAACGGATTGGTCACGTCCTTGACCTCCGGCTCGTTCTCGTAGCGATAGAGGAAGGTCACGACCTGCTCACGCGTGCAGACGTCGTTCGGGCTGAAGGTGGTCTCGCTTGTGCCCTTGGTGATGCCGTTCTCGACCGCCCAGAGGACTGCCTTGTAGTAGTAATCCTTCTCGGTCACGTCCTTGAACGGATTGTTCGTGGTCTTGGGCTCGGGCTCGTTCGCGGCACGCCACAGGAAGGTCACAACCTGCGCACGCTTGCAGCCGTCCATCGGGCTGAAGGTGGTGGGGCTGGTGCCGTTGGTGATGCCCTTC
>JBGUHV010000121.1:0-7075 GCA_045112425.1 Oscillospiraceae bacterium | reverse complement strand
CTGCGGGCGGTGAGACCCATGGCGTCGAACGCCTGCCGCATGAGCGTCTCGCATGTGGGCGAGAGCTGACAATACTTTGCAAGCTCCTTCGGGCCCATATGGGCGTTCTGCTCCGGTCCGTCGGCGCCGAAGCGCTCGCGCTGGACGGCGCGGGCGGCGTCCACCCGCGCGCGGATGACGGCGGAGGACTCCCCCGCCGGACGCTCGGTGAGCTCCTCATAGTCCAGCGACGGCACCTCGACGATGAGATCCATGCGGTCGAGCAGCGGGCCGGAGACGCGGTTGTGGTAGCGGCGCACCTCGTTCGGCGTGCAGCGGCAGCGCCCCGAGGGATGCCCGAACCAGCCGCACTTGCAGGGGTTCATGGCGCAGACCAGCATAAAGCGGCTCGGATAGGTGACGCTCCCGACGGCGCGGGAGATCGTGATGACGCCGTCCTCGAGGGGCTGTCGCATCGTCTCAAGCACGTTGGAGGGGTATTCCGGCAGCTCATCGAGAAAGAGGACGCCGTTGTGCGCGAGGCTCATCTCCCCCGGGCGGAGCGACGAGCCGCCGCCGGAGAGGGCGACGGGCGAGACCGTGTGGTGCGGCGCACGAAACGGGCGCTGGGAGACAATCGGGCAATCGTGGCTCGTGAGCCCGGCGACGGAGTGGATCTCCGTGGCCTCCATCATCTCCGCGCGGCTCATTGCCGGGAGGATGGACGGCAGGCGCTTGGCCAGCATGCTCTTGCCCGAGCCCGGCGGGCCGACGAGCAATACGTTGTGGCCGCCGGCGGCGGCAATCTCGAGCGCACGCTTGACGTTCTCCTGCGCCTTGACGTCGGCAAAATCAAACGGATAAGCCTCCACACCGGCGATCTCCGGCGCCTTGGCAGGCTCGATGGGCCGGTCGCCCCGCAGGTGCGCGAGGAGGCTTGCGAGCGTATCGACGGGATAGACCGTGAGCTCCTCGACAAAGGCGGCCTCGGGCGCGTTTTCGGCGGGAACATAGAGCTCCGTGACCCCGCAGCGCACGGCGGCGAGCGCCATGGGCAGCACGCCGGGCACCGGACGCATCTCTCCGGCAAGACTCAGCTCGCCGAGAAACGCCGCCGTCTCCGGCGGGCGGCGGATCTCCCCGGTCGCGCTCAGGATGCCGAGCAGGACGGGCAGATCATAGAGCGTGCCGGCCTTGCGCTGGTCGGCGGGCGCGAGATTGACCGTGAGGCGGCTGACGGGAAACTTCATGCCGTTATTGCGAATGGCGGCGCGGACGCGCTCGCGCGCCTCCTTAACCGCCGCGTCCGGCAGACCGACGATCTCAAAGCCGGGCATGCCGTTCGTGACATAGCACTCCACGTCCACGGCATAGCCGCCGACGCCCTGAAAGCCGAGGGAGCGAATATGTGATAACATTTCAATCACCTAAACGAGTGTGGAGTGTGGAAGGTGGAGTGTGGAGTTTAAAAGTGTTTGCTGACGCAAACGATTGAAATTCAATCATCGCCGACAGGCGATACCTTCACTCCACACTCCAAACTCCACACTCCAAACTGATATTTGCTCTGTTATTCTTCTTCCTGCGCAGTGATCGCAATGTGCAGCTCATCGAGCTGCTTCTGCTCGACCGTGCCGGGGGCGCCCATCATGACGTCCTGCGCGTTCTTGTTCATCGGGAACGGGATGATCTCGCGGATCGAATCCTCGCCCGCGAGGAGCATGACCATGCGGTCCACGCCCGGGGCGATGCCGGCGTGCGGGGGCGCGCCGTAGCAGAAGGCGTTGTACATGGCGGGGAACTTGGCCTTGACGTCGTCCTCGCCGAGACGAACCATCTCGAAGGCCTTGACCATGATTTCGGGGTCGTGGTTACGCACGGCGCCGGAGGAGAGCTCCACGCCGTTGCAGACGAGGTCATACTGGAAGGCATAGATATCGAGCGGGTCGACCTCGCCGCGCTCCGCCTTCTCGAGGATCTCCAGGCCTCCGTTCGGCATGGAGAACGGGTTGTGGCAGAACTCCAGCTCGCCGGACTCCTCGCCGATCTCATACATCGGGAAGTCGACGATCCAGCAGAACTCATAGCGCTCGACGTCCATATGGCCGGGCACGGCGGCGCCGAGCATCTTGCGCAGGACGCCCGCGGTCTTCTGGGCCTCTCCCTTCCTGCCGGCGGTGACGCCGACGAAGCAGCCGGGCTTGAGGCCGAGGGCCGCGACGATCTCATCGTGCTTGTCCGTGAGGAACTTGGAGATACCGCCGGCGAAATTGCCCTGCTCGTCGACCTTGAACCAATAGGGCTTCTGCCCCGCCTGCACCTCGACGTCGGCGCAGAGCTTATCGACGGCCTTGCGGGCAAGGCTGCAGTCGGTGACGACGATGGCCTTGACGACGGCGCCGTTCTGGAAGGGCGCAAACTCGCTGCCCTCGACGAGGGCGGTCATGTCCTGCACCTCGAGGTCGATGCGGAGGTCCGGCTTATCCGAGCCGTAGCGCTCCATGGCCTCGTTGAACGGAATGCGCTTGAAGGGCGCCTCGGAGGCGATATCATACTTGCCGAACTTGGCGAAGATCGGCGGAAGCACGTCCTCAAGGACGGAGAAAACGTCGTCCTGATCGGCGAAGGCCATCTCCATATCGAGCTGATAGAATTCGCCGGGGCTGCGGTCGCCGCGCGCGTCCTCATCGCGGAAGCAGGGGGCGATCTGGAAATAGCGGTCGAAGCCCGCGGTCATCAGAAGCTGCTTGAACTGCTGCGGCGCCTGCGGGAGGGCATAGAACTTGCCCGGATGCTTACGCGCGGGCACGAGATAGTCGCGCGCGCCCTCAGGGCTGGAGGCCGTGAGGATCGGCGTCGTGATCTCGAGGAAGCCGTGCTCGGTCATAGCCTGCCGCAGGGCGGCGACGACGTTGCAGCGCAGAATGATATTCTGCTTCACGGCGGGGTTTCTCAGATCGAGGTAGCGATACTTGAGGCGGTTGGCCTCGTCGGCCTCGCGGCTGCGGTTGATCTCGAACGGCAGCTCGTTATAGATGCACTTGCCGAGCACCTCGATCTTCTCGGGCACGATCTCAATGTCGCCGGTGGGGAGCTTGGGGTTCTTGCTCGCGCGCTCGCGCACGACGCCCTCGACGGCGATGGTGCTCTCCTTGTTGAGGGGCTTGACAACGCGCATCATGTCCTCGGTCTCGATGACGATCTGCGTCGTGCCGTAAAAATCGCGCAGGACGACGAAGGCAAAGTTCTGTCCGACCTCGCGGACGTTCTCCATCCAGCCAACCAGGCGGACGCGCTCGCCGACGTGCTCCATGCGCAGCTCATTGCAGTTGTGGGTACGATTCTGAAACATGTTCATGCTCTTCTTTCTATGGAATGATTAGAAGTTTGAAGTGTGGAGGGTGGAGGGTGGAGTTGATGGTGTTTGCTGACGCAAACGATTGAAAATCAATCATCGCCGTTAGGCGATCCATTTAAACTCCAAACTCCAAACTCCAAACTCCACACTTTTATTTCTTGGGATTGACAATATCTCTCCAATCGAGGTCGCCTCTGGCGAGGCCGAGGATGAGGACTTCGGCGGTGGCGACGTTGCTGGCGAAGGGGATCTGACGCTGATCGCACAGACGCGCCATGCGGTTGACCTCGTCAAATCCGTTTTCGTGGTCAGCGTCGGCAAAGAAGAGAACGAGATCGATCTCATTATAGCTGATGCGGGCGTCGATCTGCTGGCAGCCCTGCGCAGAGTGCAGATACATCTGGATGGGCAGGCCCGTGGCCTCGGCAATGAGCTTGCCGGTCGTGCTGGTGGAGCAGAGGTTGTGCTTGGCCAGAATGCCGCAGTAAGCGATGCAGAACTGAACCATGAGCTCCTTTTTCCGGTCATGGGCGATGAGTGCAATGTTCATGTTTTCTCTCCTCTCTTCGGGTTCGGAAACGGCTTACGGAAGGATGGCCAGCTCGGGCTGCACCGAGAAGTCCACCGTTTTGACGGTAAAGTACGCATCGAGAAATTCTCGCGCGATCGGCGCGATGTTGGCGCCGGCGGAGCCGCGCTCCACGACGACGGCGATGGCGACCTGCGGATCGTCATACGGCGCGTAGCAGATGAAGACGGCGTTGTTGGCCTTATTGTCGCCCAGCTGGGCGGTACCGGTTTTGCAGGCAACGCGAGGATAATAGTCGCCGAAGGTCTTATACGCGGAGCCGGAGGGGTGGTTCGCGACGAGGTACATGCCCTGCTGCACAGCCTGCCAGTTGGCAGGGTCGGACTCGACGGTGCTGAGCACCTCGTGCTGCGCCTCGGCGATCTGCTCGGAATAGTCATAGCTGCGCACGCTCTTGAGAATGCTGGCGGAGTGGCGCGTGCCGCCGTTGGCGACGGTGGCGCAGTATTCCGCAAGCTGCAGCGGCGTGAACTGGCTGATGGACTGGCCGATAGCCGCCTGCAGGGAGTCGCCGGCGTACCAGCTGGCGCCCTCAAGCTGCTTCTTCCCGTCGGGCGAGGCCATGCGGCCGGTGTTCTCCGGCAGCTCCACGCCCGTGCGCTCGCCGAGACCGAAGGCGGCGGCGAACTTATCGAGCGTTTCGATCTTCATGCGGTCGCCCAGCGTGTAGAAGAAGATGTTGCACGAATCGCGGATCGCCTCGGTGACGTTGTCCGCGCCGTGGGCGCCGGGATAGACCCAGCAGGTCGGGCTGTAGCCCGTGTCGGCATAGCGGGTGAAGGGGCCGTCACAGGTGATGTACTCCCCGGTGCTCACCGCGCCGGAGGTCAGCGCCGCCATGGCCGTGCACGGCTTGAAGGTGGAGCCGGGCTCGTAGAGACCCATGGTCGCGCGGTTATACATCGGGCCGGACTCGTCGGCCGAGATGGTCTCGTAATTGTTCCCCTCCCAGAGAGTGGTGAGGTTGAAGGTCGGGAAGCTTGCCATGGCGAGCGGCTCGCCGGTTTTGACGTCGACGGCGACGAGCGCGCCGGCGGTGGCGATGTTGGGTTTGTACTCGGCGTCGGCCCGCACGGCCATGATGCCGTTATAGAGCGCCTTTTCCGCAGCCTCCTGCAGATCGAGATCGATCGTGAGGGAGACATTGTTGCCGGGGATGGGCTCGGTGGTATAGCTGCGGCCGGTGATCGTGCCGGCGGCGTTTTTCGTGATGACGGCGACGCCGTCCTGCCCGTGGAGATACTGCTCGAAGGCGAGCTCCGCGCCCGCCTGACCGACCTCGGCGTCCATGGGATAGCCCTGCTTGCCGTAAACCTCGTACTGCTCGGCGGTCATGGGCCGAACGTAGCCGAGGATGTGCGGCGCGAGGGTGGTGTTGTACACGCGCTGATAGGAGGTCGTTACCTCGAAGCCGCGCAGGCCGTTTTCCATCAGGGCGGTGATGAGATCCATGCTGGCGTTCGGCACGAAGATGTAGTCCGCGGTGTTGACAATCGTGCGCACCTCGAGCGCGTAGCGAATGCCGGCGATGACGCGCATCTGTTCGGCGGTGTAGTTGTTGTTGATCTTGAAGCGGTTGCGGAAGCTGCTCATGAGCTCGACCGCGGAGGCGTCCTCCGCGAGCTTCGCATCCTCGAGATAGCCGCGCAGCAGCATGCGCTGCAGGGCGGTCATGTCGGTATATTCAAAGGGCGGCGACATGGTGACGGGCAGATCGTCGTTATACTCATCGCCCGCCTCCTCGACGAGCTGCACCATGCGCAGAATGGCCGCGTTCGGGTCCTCCTGCGCCTTGAGGTCGGAGTAGTTGAGCTTCAGACTGTTGGCGCTCGTGTTCGAGATGAGCACGCGGCCGTAGCGGTCGAGAATGTTGCCGCGGGCGGCGCGGACACGCTGCGTCGTGGTGACGCTGTTGAGGCTCTCCTCGTAATACTCGTTGCCCTCGATGATCTGCAGTTTATAGATAGCCACGATGAAGACCACCAGCAGCACTGCCAGAAGCAGCGCCAGCACGGCGATCCGCCCGGGGCGGATTGATTTGTCCATAGGTAAAATTCCTTCTTTGTATCCAAACCGGGATGAAACTGAATGATGTCGGTCGATGCTGCCGACCGATGAGAAATGATGTTGCTGCGCAATGATGTATGCTGCGCAAATGATTTGTCATGCGCCGCAAGGCGCACATCATTGCGCGAAGCGCGGCATCATTCCATCATGTGCCGAAGGGCACACATCATTTTTACACTGCCCGCTCTCTCCTGTTCACCGCTCTGGAAATGTAATAGAACGGCACGGAGAACGGGAGGCTGACCGCGGTCTGCTTGAGACCGGTGATGAGGAGCGCAGAGAGGTCCGCGCCCTGGAAGACCCAGAGGCGGAAGAGCTGAAAGAGCGCCGTGAGCAGCTGCGCGCCGAGCGTCATGCACAGAAACGCGACCAGCGTGCGCGTGAGCAGATGCTCCGAGAGCATGCCCGCGACATAGCCGATGAGCGGCAGCAGCAGAATGAACAGCACAATCGACTCGGGATAGCCCATATTCGCAAAGACGCCGGCGAAGATGCCGAACACGCCGCCCCAGACGGGGCCGCGGAACATGCCCACCGCCGCCATGAGCGCGGGGAGCACGATGACATGCACGCCCCAGATGCGCATTTTGGCAAAGAGCGTGTTCTGCGCCAGCAGCGTCAGCGCGAGATAGAGCGCCAAAAGCAGAATGCTCCGGAGCCGATCTTTTCGGATGAGATCACGCCACATAGTTACTCCACGATTTTGTAATCTTTGATGATGAATACCTGCACCATGTTCGCAAGGTCACAGGCGGGCTGAATGACACCGTAGGTCTCCTGACCGCCGGCGTCCGACCGCACCTCCGCCACCGAGCCGATGACGAGGCCGGACGGGAACGCGCCGCCCTTGCCGGAGGTGAGCACCGTGTCGCCCTCGAAGAGGCTGACGCCCTCGGCGAGATAGCCGAGCTTCACATGCCCCTCCTGCATGAGCGTATACTCACCGACGACCATGCCGGTCGCGCCGGAGTTGGAGACGTAGCCGCCGACGTTCATATCGACGTCGATGATCGTGCGCACCGTGGACCAGCCGGAGCCGACCTCGATGACCTGACCGACAAGGCTGCCGCTCTCGGTGATGA
>JBGUHV010000120.1:0-3013 GCA_045112425.1 Oscillospiraceae bacterium | reverse complement strand
CGCCTGCGCCCGGCAGCAAAACCGGCGATGATCTCATGCCGCGCAACTCCGCGAAAGTGCTCAACGCGCTCGACACGGATCAGGCTTCGATCACAGTCAACGGCAAGGCATATTCCGTGCCGATCGTGAACGGCCGCATCTCCTACACACCGACCGAGCCGCTGCCGGAGGGCCGCGTCTCTGTCAAGGTTGAGGTAAAGCGTGCCGACGGCGTCACCGGCGAGAAGACCTGGAGCTTCACCGTCGGCGAGGGCGGCGCTCGGCTCTACTTCGGCCAGCTCCACAGCCACACCACATATTCCGACGGCTCCGGCACGCTCACCGCAGCGCTCGATTACATCAAGGGCCTGCCCGAGAGCGCGAACGTGCAGTTCGTCGCCTTCACGGATCACTCCAACTACTTTGATTCCACCTCCGCGGCCAACCCCGAGGGCGCGCTCTATGACATGAGCCTCGCCTCCCAGAGCAGCCAAAATCTCTGGAAGGAATACCGCCAGACCGTCGCGGACTTCAACGCCGCGCAGGCGGATATCATCGCCCTCGCGGGCTTTGAGATGACGTGGTCCGGCGGCCCGGGTCATATCAACACCTTCAACAGCCCCGGCATCGTCTCGCGCAATAACGCCACGCTCAACCAGAAGACGAACGATGCCGGCATGAAGGCCTACTATGCGCTCCTCGACCGCGAGGAGGGCGCCAATACGCTCAGCCAGTTCAACCACCCCGGCAAGACCTTCGGCAACTTCACCGATTTCAGCTACTGGGATGCCGTCACCGACTCCCGCATGTTCATGGTCGAGGTCGGCAACGGCGAGGGTCAGATCGGCGCCGGCGGCTACTACCCGAGCTACGAGCAGTACATCATGGCGCTCGACAAGGGCTGGCACGTCGCCCCGACGAACAACCAGGACAACCACAAGGGCCGCTGGGGCAACGCCAACGACGCCCGCGACGTCATCCTCACGGACGACTTCTCCGAGCAGGGCATCTATGACGCGATCCGCGCCATGCGCATGTACGCCACCGAGGACAAGAACCTCGAGATCTACTACACCGTCAACGATCAGCCTCTCGGCAGCATCCTCTCCGAGGTGCCCGAGCAGCTCGAGGTGAACGTGCAGGTCTCCGATCCGGACAAGAGCGATTCCATCAGCAAGGTTGAGGTCGTTGTCAACTCCGGCAAGGTGGTTCACAGCTTCCCGCTTGCGGAGATCAATTCCGGCAGCATGAAGGTCACGCTCGACCCGACCTACAGCTATTACTTCATCCGCGTCACGGAGGGTGACGGCGACATCGCAGTCACCGCGCCCGTCTGGGTCGGCGAGACGCTCAAGCTCGGCATCTCCGCCTTCGAGAGCGAGACGGCCATGCCCGTCACCGGCGAGGAGCTCACGCTCACCACCACGCTCTATAACAGCGAGGCCGCCGAGGCCGCCGTCAAGAGCATCACCTACACGACGAGCGGCTCCAAGGTTCTCGGCGTTGACACCAAGGGCTACACCGTTCCCGCCAACGGCACCCTCGCCATCCCGTTCCAGTACACGCCCGACGTCGCCAAGGTCATGACCGTGACTGCCACCGTCGTCATGGAGCAGGGCGGACAGGAATATACCTTCACGAAGGATCTCACGCTCGACGTGCAGCAGGCGGAGGAGCTGGTCTATATCGGCATCGACGCCTCGCACTATAACGAGTACGTCGCCGGCAACTACAAGGACTCCATGAGCAACTTCGCGGCCCTCGCCTCCGAGTATGCCGTCCGCACGGTCTATCTCAAGACGAGCGATGAGCTCATCGCCGCCTGCGGCAATGAGAAGTTCCAGGCCATCGTGCTCACCGCGCCGTCCCGCCGCGACGGATCGAACCTGAGAAGCCCCTATGCCACCTACAGTGACAGCGAGATTGAGGCCATCGCGGCGTTCAACGCCGGCGGCGGCACCGTCATCGTCACCGGCTGGTCGGACTACTATGAGCACTATGCTGAGTTCCCGGCGGAAGACCATATGGCCGCGCAGCAGAACAAGCTGCTCGCCGCGCTCGGCTCGAGCCTGCGCATCGCGGACGACGGCACGAATGACAATGAGCTCAACGGCGGCCAGACCCCGCGTCTCTACTTCAGCACCTACAATCTCGATAACCCGCTGCTCGCGGGCGTGGAGCTTGATCCGGAGCATCCGAACGACCGCGCCTACAGCGAGGTCTTCAGCCACTACGGCGGCGCCTCCATCTACGCCATCGACGCCTCCGGCGCACCCAGCTCTGTGCTGCCCGATACGGTCAGCCCCGCAGTCTACGGCCACAGCTCCACCTACTCCGCCGATTCTGACACGGATGGCCTCGGCGGCGCGAGCGTGCCGAAGTACCCCGTTGCCGAGAATGATTCCCGTCTGCTTGTCATGGCGACCGAGCAGCTTCCCGGCAAGGGCCTGATCGTCGTCTCCGGCGCAGCCTTCCTCTCCAACTTCGAGGTGCAGGCTGCCGCCTCCAGCGGCTCGACCGACGCCGACACGCAGAAGAACTACTCCAACTACAAGGTCTGCCAGAACCTCGTCAGCCCGATGAACACGGCGAAGGTCTCCACCATTGCCGAGGTTCGCGCCGTGACCGAGGAGGGCTTCAAGTTCACGATCGAGGGCGTCGTCACCTCCAACGCCTCCGGCTATGACAAGGATACCGCTTTCTTCGACTGCATCTATGTGCAGGATGAGACCGCCGGCATCTGCTGCTTCCCGGTCGCAGGCAACTTCAAGGTCGGCGACAAGGTGCGCATCACCGGCACGACCGACTTCTATCAGGGCGAGCCTGAGCTGCAGGTCATCAGCATCAGTCTCCTGGGCGACGGCACTCCTGTCGAGCCCGAGGAGGTCACGGCTGCCGCCGTCATGAACCGCGAGGTCGAGGGCAAGCTCATCACCCTCAAGGGCACGGTTGAAAGCTTCGAGCTCGAAAACGGCCTGGTTCAGACCATCATGGTCAAGGACGCGAAGGGCGATGTGGCCCGCGTCTTCATCGA
>JBGUHV010000119.1:0-8111 GCA_045112425.1 Oscillospiraceae bacterium | reverse complement strand
GAAGCGCCGCGCCGTCCGTTTCTGGATCGGAAAAGCCCTCGCGCTTGAGCTCCGTCGCCGTCACCTTGGAGGGCAGGGCGGCGGCTGCCGCGTGGGGATCGGAGAAGGTCAGCGCCTCCCCGAGCGCCGCGAGCGCCTCGGGCGCGGCGTCCTCCGGCGTGCAGAGCGCGTCGGCGCGCGAGATTTCCGCCGCCGCCTCTTGCTCGACGATCTGAACGGCAAACACGTCCTCGCCGCCGGGCAGAAGCGCCGCCTGCAGCAGCCAGCTGAGCGGGCTCGCCGCCGTCTGCAGCACCTCGGGCGGCAGGGGAGACGCAGCGTCGAGCGCGAGCTTCTGCTTCGTGCCCTCCGCGTCCGCGAGCGTGCCGGTGAGAATCAGCCGATCCTTCGCGCGCGTCATGGCGACGTATAAAAGGCGCATCTCCTCCGAGAGCGTCTCGCGGTCGAGCCGCTGGGCGATTGCGCTGCGGGCGAAGGTCGGATAGGAGATCCCGCGCGCAAGGTCATACCGCTTCGGCCCGAGCCCGAGCTTCGGGTGCACGAGCACGGCGGCGGTGCTGTCGGATTTGTTGAAGCGGCGGTTTAAGTCGCACAGGAAGACCACCGGGAACTCCAGCCCCTTCGAGCGGTGGATGCTCATGATCTTCACGCTCTGCTGCGCGCTCGAGGGCGCGCCGGGCTCGCGCCCCTGCGCCTCCTGCTGATCGAGCCACTGCGTGAAGCGGTGCAGCCCCTGATACCCCGTGCGCTCAAAGGTCTCCGCGAGCGCGAGCAGGCGGTTCAGGCGCGCGCGTCGCTGATCCCCGTCCGGCATGGCAGAGCACAGCGCCATCAGATCGCGGTCGTCATAGATCTGCCAGAGCAGCGCCGTGAGCGTGCTGTCCGGCGCGAGCCGGCGGTAGCGCGCAATCGTCTCCACGGCGGATTTCGCCGCGTCGTCTGCCTTGGCGCGCTCACAGAGCGCGGTATAAAAATCATGCTCGCGGTCGCTCTCGCGCACGGCGGCGAGGGCGTCGGCGTCAAAGCCAAAGAGGGGAGAGGTGAGCGCGGCCACAAGCGGCACGTCCTGATGGGGATTGTCGGTCACGGCGAGCAGCGCGCGCACCATCGAGATCTCCAGACTCTCAAAAAAGCCGCCGCCCTGCTCTGACTGCACGGGGATGCCCCGCGCCGTGAGCGCCTCGCGGTAAACCGGGCCGATGCTGTTGGCGCTGCGCAGGAGGATCACCATGTCGCCCCACGGCACGCCCTCGCGGTTCAGCTGCAGCATCCGCTCGGCGACATAGGCTGCCTCCAGCGCAGTCTTCTGCGGCCCCGGCCCCTCGGCGGGATCCGGCAGCTGCACGAGGCAGAGCTCCGCCTTCTCTCCGCCCTGCATTTGGGCGAGACCGCACTTGAGCGCGGCGTCGTCGTCATAGTCCAGCTCGCCGAGCGCGCGCGACATGATGCTGCGAAAGACGTGGTTGCAGGCATTCAGCACCGCGCCGCGCGAGCGGAAGTTTTCCTGCAGCAGGATGCGGCGGCTCTCGTCGCCCACGGCCTGCTCAGCGGGGGTGAACGCGTCATATTTTGCGAGGAACAGCCCCGGGTCGGCCAGCCGGAAGCGGTAGATCGACTGCTTCACGTCGCCGACGAAGAAGAGGTTCTTCTCGTCTCGGCTCACGGCGCGGAAGATGAGATCCTGCACCTCGCTCACGTCCTGATATTCGTCCACCAGAATCTCGCGAAACCGCTCCGACACGGTTTTGGCGAGCGCGCTCGGCGTGCCGTCCTCATTGGTCAGCAGGCGGGCGGCCATGTGCTCCAGATCCGCGTAGTCCACGAGGTCGCGCCGCTTTTTCTCGGCGGCGTAGGCGTCGGTGAATTTCATCGTGAGCCGCAGCAGGCGCACCATGGCGGGCGCGGCGTCACGCAGATCGGAGAGCATCTTTTCAGAGCTCTGCGAGAACTGCTTTCGCAGCTTCTCCACGGCCTTTTTGCACTTCTCTCTTGCGGCCTTCGCGCGATCCCGCGCCTCCGGCTCCGGCGGATTGCGCACCGAGCCGAGCTTTGGGAAGGTCACCGCCGCGAGCGCCGCAGCGGCTGCATCCCAGCCGCGGTTCATCGCCCGGCGCGCTTCGCGGAGGGTCTCGCCCGTCTCGTCGAGGCTCGCGCCGTAGGCCTTCTCCAGCCAGTCATAGCTCGCCACGTCCGCGCGCAGCCGGTCGAGCGCATCGCACCAGTAGTCCGCCGTCTGCTCTGCCGCCTCGAGCAGCTGCGCGCCCCAGGGCGTCTCGGCGATGTCGGTCACGCCGGTCAAATCCAGCAGCTCGATCTGCCGCGCTGCCCACTGCTCGGGTCTCGCGTGGCTCTGCATCTTCTCATAGAGCTGAAAAATGAGCTCCGCCAGCCGCTTGTCGTCGCGCCCGGCGCCCACGGTGTCCGCGAGCGCGCGCAGCGCCTCGTCCGTGTCAATGTCCGCGTAGGCTGCCTCGAGCACCTTCTCGAGCGTCGCGGCCTTAAGCGCTGTCGTCTGATTTTCGTCCGCAATCTGAAAGTCCGGGCTCAGCGCGGCGGCGGCGCAGTGCTCGCGCAGAAGATTGCCGCAGAAGGAGTGGATCGTGCCGATCTGCGCGCGGGCGCAGAGGGCGGTCTGCCGCCGGAGCTCGGGGTGCGCTGCGGTCTCGGCGGCAATGCCGGAGAGAATGCGGCTTCTCAGCTCCCCCGCCGCCGCCTTTGTGAAGGTGATCACGAGGAAGCGGTCAATGTCCTCCGGGTGCGTTTCATCCGTCAGATAGGCCATGAGTCGTTCGGTGAGCACGCGGGTTTTGCCGCTGCCCGCCGCGGCGGACACGAGCACCGTGCTCCGGCGGCTGTCAATGGCGCACTGCTGCGCCGGGGTAAAGGTCATGTCAGCCAAGCTCCCCGCCTCCTTCCTTGTCCTTCAGCTTTGCCCAGACCTCGTCGGGCTTCATCGGTGTGAGCACGCGCGCCTCGTCGCCCCGCTCGCCGGGGGAGAAGTGGCACACATGCGTGTAGTCGCAGAACTGGCAGGCGTGATCCGTCGGCGAGCGCCAGATCGGCTGCGCCGGAATCTCGCCCTCGCGCAGCGCCTTCGTGAGCGTAAGGAGCGTCTCCTCCATGTGCCGCGCAAGCCTCCCGAGATCCTCCGCCTTTGCGAGATCCACGCCATTGCCGGAGACCGTTCCGGCCCGCCGCAGCGTCACATACTGCTTGGTCTCCTCTTCGTCCATCGCGTCGAGCACGCCGTCGCCGTCGAGCACGAGACCCGACCGCCGCAGCTCCGAGAGCCGCTTTTTCTGAATCTCGCCCTCCTCGGCGTCGCCGTCGAAGGAGAGAATCGTATCCCGCGCCGGGTGGTACAGCACGCCCGCCGGCACGATCTCCATGTGATAGCGCTCCCCGCCGTTTTTCCCGAGCGCGAAGAGATAGAGCAGCATCTGCAGCCCCAGCCCGTAATACACGTCCGAGAGCGAGAACGCCTTGCGCCCGGTTTTGTAGTCCACCACGCGCAGATAGAGCTTTCCGTCGTGCTCCCAGCCGTCCACGCGGTCGGCAATGCCGGTGAGCGTGAGCGTCGTCTCCCCGTCGGAGAGGCGCACGGGCGGGAGCGACTGGGGATCGGCAAAGTTCAGCTCAAAGTCGAGCGGCTCAAACTTCGACACCCGCAGCTCTCCCGCCATGTCCAGCACAATCTGCCGCGCCGAGGCGGTCAGACGCCGGAAGAGATAGGCAAAGCGCGCCGAGCGGTCTTGAAGCCCGCCGAGTTCGGTTTCGATGTATCGCTCCACGGCCTCGTCCGTGAGGGCAAGGAGCGTCTCGTCGGAGACGCGCTTGAAGCCGCCGCGCCGCATCACTTCGCCCGCCACCTGCTCGAGCACCGCGTGGATGAACGTGCCGATCTCGGGCGCGGCGAAGGTCTCCTGCCGCCGGGGCTTGGCCTTGAGCCCATATTCGAGGAAAAACGCATAGGGGCAGGCGGCGTAGCGCTCCGTGCGCGAGGCGGAAAGTCTCGTCTGCCGCCCGAAGAGCGCCTCGGAGCGCTCCGGCGAGAGCGAGGAGCGCAGCAGGGCGGCGCGGCGGCGAAACTGTGCCAGCTTCTCCGGCGCCTTTTCAGCATACCAGGCGTAGGCGGCCAGAGAGCCCGCGTCCTCCGCGCCGCGCATGGCGCGCGCCGCAAGCTCGAGCGCCGGGGCGGCGGCAGCCGCCTTGCACCGGAGCGGCTCGATCTTCCGCGCCTGCAGGGAGAAGAGCTTCTTCGCCCGCGCGACGAAAAACGCCTCGCTCAGCGGCTGCCCCTCCGCGCCGACGGCGGAATACACCATCGTGAGACTCTCCTCCGGCAGGGAGAGCGCGCTCGCCGCGAGCGCGTATTCGCGCCAGAGATCCTCCTCGCGCCCGCCGCCGATGTCCACGTCGTGACTCAGCAGCTCCTGTCGCTCCTCCACGGAGAACACGCCCGGTGCGTCGCCCGCGCGGGGAATGCGGTCGTCCGTGCAGCCGAGGAAAATGAGATGCTTCACGCCGCGGCGGCGCATGCGGTCGAGCTCGCCCGCCGTCACGCGGTCGAGCGAGACGGGGATCGTGCCCACGTCGTATTTCGAGAGCATCAGCAGGAAGAGCCGCGAAAAGCCCTCCCCGTCCATCTCCGTCTCGCCGAGAATCGCCGCGAACTGCTCGAGCGCACCGATGAGAAGCTCCCAGATCTGCTCATATTCGGCGGCGAGCGCCTCGCGCCCGTCCGCTCGCATCTGTTCTGCCAGTGTTTCCAGCCGGTTGGCCAGACCGAGCGCTTCGAAAAACCGCGAGAGCGCCATGGCCTGCCCGCGGGCGGTCGTCGCCTCCTTGGACGCCAGCTCCAGCACGCGCAGCGGCCGCGCCGCCTCGCGCCGGAGACTGTCGATGCGCTCGAGCAGCGCGCGGCTATCGTCCGTTTCCTCCTGTCCGTAGCCCATCGGGTGCTGCGTCCAGGGGTCACTGCGCGTCCACATCGAGCCGCGCACCGACCAGAGCAGCGTGTAATTTTCAAGCGTGTCCGCATCCTCAGGCGTGAGCGCCGTGAGCCCCGTGCGGAGGGTCGCGATCACGTCCTCGCTGTTCCAGCCGCCGGAGAGCACCTCATAGGCCGCGCTGATCAGCGCGCCGAGCGGCTTTTGCAGCAGATCCGTCCGCTGCGTGCAGTAGAGCGGCACGCCATAATGCGCGAACGCCCGCTCCAGCGTGCCCTGATAGCTCTCAAAGCCCCGCGCAGCAATGGCGATATCCCGCCGGCGGCAGCCGCCGCGCACGAGCGAAAGCGCCCTCGCCGCGGCAAATTCACATTCCGCTTCGATCCCGTCTGCCTCCCAGAGCGAGAGCGCGTGCTCCGGATCGTCGAAGGTCTCGCCGGTGTAGGAGAACAGGTGCTCGCTGAGAATGCGCAGCGCCGCATTGCGCCCCGAGGCCGCCTGCGGCAGCTCCTGCACGGTGTGCTTGAGGTTCAGCTCCTCCGCCGCCGCAAGCAGCAGATGCGCCGTCCGCCGGGGCGCGGCATAGAGCTCGCTGCCCGCGCCGAGTGTGTCGAGCGTGAGACAGACCGTCACCTCCGCGCCCTTTTTCAGCAGCGCGTGAATCACGCCGAGCTCCTGCGCCGTGAAGTCCGTGAAGCCGTCGATGAAAATGCGCGCGCGATCCAGACTGCTCGCCGGAATCTGCCGGGAGAGCACCGTCAGCCGGTCGGTCGGGTCGGCGCTGCCGTTGGCCGCCACGGCGTCATAGGCCGAGAGAATGAGCGAGAGATCCGAGAGCTTCTGCCCCAGATAGCCGCCGCATGCCTCCGAGGCGGAGGCGAGCGTCTCGCTCGAGACGCAGGCGAGCTTACATTCATCCACCGCCGCGAGCAGCGCCTGCTGCAGCTGCGCGCTGCGCCCGCCGCCGGAGAAGACCTGCAGCCGCGGCGCAATCTGGCTCATCGCCCGCGCCATGCAGAGCAGTCTGCCGCCCTTGTCGAGCATCGGCAGGGCGGAGGAGCCGCCCACCTCGTCGGCCACCTTACGCGCAAGCCCCGTGAAGCTCAGCACCTCGGCGTACAGGGGCGCGGCATCCCCGCAGACGGCGCCGAGCTCGCGCTCGGCCTCATGGCTGTATTGCTCCGGCACGATCAGCAGCTGCCCGGGTTGCTTTGCCTCAACGCCCTCGCGGATGCTGCGCATCAGCGCCGCCGTCTTGCCCGAGCCCGGCGCGCCGAACAGAATCTGGAGCATGGAGATCCCTCCCGTCGTTTCGTTTTTCTGTATTGTATCATAACCCCAATCGAGTCGCAATGTTTGTACTCGTTTGGGGGTTTCGCTTTTGCTCAGACTATGGTACAATGTCCCAAACCAGAAACCAGGAGGGAATGCAGATGAAAACCCTGACGCTCGGCAAAACCGGTCTCGTCGTCACGAAGACCGCCATGGGCTGCCTGCCCGTCCAGCGCTGCTCGATGGAGGACGCCGTGAAGCTCCTCCGCGCGGCCTTCGACGGCGGCATCCGCTATTTTGACACCGCCAACGCCTATACCGACAGCGAGGAGAAGATCGGCCTCGCGCTCTCGGACGTGCGCGATCAGATCGTCATCTCCACCAAGAGTGCGGACCGTACGCGTGCGGGCGTGCTCGCGCACATTGAAAACAGCCTCAGGATGATGAAGACCGACCACATCGACCTCTTCCAGTTCCATCAGGTGCCGGAGGTGCCCGATCCGAACGACCCCGACGGCGCCTATGCCGGCGCGATGGAAGCGAAGGCACGCGGCTGGATCGACCACATCGGCGTCACGACGCACCGCGTCGCCGTGGCGGAGCAGTGCATCGAGTCGGGGCTGTTTGAGACGCTGCAGTTCCCCTTCAGCTACATCTCCGCCGAGCGCGATCTCGCGCTGGCAGAGAAGTGTAAAGAGGCGAACATGGGCTACATCGCCATGAAGGGCCTCGCCGGCGGCATGCTCACGAACGCCCGCGCCTGCCACGCCTTCATGAACTGCTATGACAACGTCGTTCCCATCTGGGGCATCCAGACGATGGAGGAGCTCCAGGAATGGCTGCAGATGGCCGAAGAAGACCCGCACATGGACGCCGAGCTCGACGCCTTCATTCAGAAGGAGCGGCGCGAGCTCTCCGGTTCGTTCTGCCGCAGCTGCGGCTATTGCATGCCGTGCCCGATGGGCATCGAGATCCGCCAGTGCGCGCGCATGAACATGCTCCTGCGCCGCTCGCCGTGGCAGCCGTATATGACGCCGGAATGGCAGGCCAAGATGGAGAAGATCAACGACTGCATCGGCTGCCGCAGCTGCGCCAGCAAATGCCCCTACGAGCTCGACACGCCGAATCTCTTAAAGTACATGCTGAAAGACTATCGGGAGTTCTACGAATCTCATAAGCATCTGCTGTAAAAGACAATCGCCCCGGATTCCAATGGAATCCGGGGCAATGTCCTTTTTTGATTACTTCTTCTCCGCTGCGCGCAGAATCTTGGCGATCTCGGCCACGTTCTGCAGCACGTAGTCGGGCTTTATATCGCTCTCGGCGATGTCCTGCTCGCTGCTCTCGCCGGAGAGGACGCACACGGAAACGCTGCCCGCGTTCTTCGCCACGGCGATGTCGGTGTAGAGCCGGTCGCCCACGGCGCAGATGTTTTCGTTCGGCACGCCGGTCATCTTGGACACGACGTCGATCATGTTGCGGTTGGGCTTGCCGATGTATTCGGGCTTCACGCCGGAGGCGGCGGTCAGCAGCGCGCAGATGCTGCCGCAGTCGGGGAGCACCTCGTCGGCGGGCATGGGGCAGACCCAGTCGGGGTTCGCGGCGATGAACTTCGCGCCGCGCCGCAGGAAGTGGCAGGCGAGATCGAGCTTCTCATACACGAGCTCGGTGTCGAAGCCCTGCACCACGACGTCGACGGTGTCCACGTCAGTATGGCCGTTTTCATCGTTCACGAGGTCGATGCCGTAGCTCTGCAGCTCGCGGTAAAACGCCTTCGTGCCGGCGAGATAGACCTTCGCACCGGGGTAGTTCTGGTTCAGGAACTCGCCCGTGGCCATGCCGGAGGTGAACACGTTCTCCGCTTCGCAGGGGAAGCCCAGCTTGCGCAGA
>JBGUHV010000118.1:0-2107 GCA_045112425.1 Oscillospiraceae bacterium | reverse complement strand
TTGGTCGGGCGGGCAGAAGCTCTTCAGCACATTATCGAAGCTCTGCCGCGGCATCACGCGGCGGCGGGAGCAGTTGTTGCGCCAGGCCAGCTCCGCGTCGGCGTTCACCCAGATCAGACGGTGCCTGTCAAAGCCGGAGAACCAGTTGAGGATCTCCTCGCGGTCGCTGCGGTAGGGAGCGTTCGTGTCGACGACGGCGGTCTGTCCGAGCTTGTTTGCCTGATAGATTAGTCTGTAGTAGAGCTGCCAGACGTCAAACTTGTTCTCGTGAATGCGCTCATCGCCGTTCATCACGGCGTAGCAGTCGTCGATGTTGAGATAGCGAAATCCGTTCAGCTCGGCAAAGCGCCTGGCAAAATACGACTTGCCGCTGCCGCAGATGCCGCACATCAGATAGAGATCAGCCACAGGCGCCTCACTTTCCGGCCTTGCCGTGGGCATAGAGCAGCCCCATCTTCTGCTCAAACATGGCGGGGCTCATATCGAGATAATGCGTGTGAGGATTCTCGAAGCGCTGCTCCTCCTCCCAGATCTCTCCGGTGAGCTGGCTGTGTACATAGCTGCGGATCTCATCGGCCGTCGGGCAGTCATAGATGATCTCGCCCGCCTCCACGACCTTGACCTGCAGAGGCTTGAACGTGCAGTCCGTAAAGCTGCGATTCTCCCAGTACCTCTGCGGATCGACATAGCGCACGGGCGCGGAGACGTCGATCTCCTCATCAAAGCAGGTGAGATAATCGGCCACGGCCTTGCCCTCTTTGTTATAAACGCGATAGACCCGCTTGAGACCCGGGTTCGTGATCTTCTCGGGCGTCTCGGAGACCTTGATCTTCGGCACAAGCCTGCCGTCCTGTTCGATGGCGGCGAGCTTGTAGACCGCGCCGAACACGGGGTTGGAGGCCGAGGTGATCAGCCGCTCGCCGACGCCGAAGCTGTCGATCCGGCCGCCCTGCTGGATGATCGAACGGATCGTATATTCGTCCAGCCCGTTGGAGGCGACGATGATGCAGTCCTGCAGGCCCGCCTCATCGAGCATGCGGCGCGCCTCCTTGGAGAGATAGGCGAGGTCGCCGGAATCGAGGCGCACGCCGCGCAGGCGCCTGCCCATGGGTTCGAGCACCTCTTTGGCCACACGAATGGCGTTCGGAATGCCGCTCTTGAGCACATCATAGGTATCCACGAGGAGCACCGTCGCGTCCGGATAGGTCTCGGCGTATTTTTTGAAGGCGGAATATTCATCCTCGCAGAACATAACCCAGCTGTGCGCCATCGTACCGGAGATGGGAATGTCGAACATCTGGCCGGCGAGCACCGTGGCCGTGCCGACGGCGCCGCCGATATAGGCCGCGCGGGCGCCGTAAACCGCGGCGTCGACGTTGTGCGCGCGGCGGGCGCCGAAGTCGGAGACGGCTCTCCCCTCCGCCGCGCGGACGATGCGGTTGGTCTTCGTGGCAATCAGGCTCTGATGGTTCACCTCGAGCAGCAGCGCCGTTTCGATCAGCTGCGCGTCGATCAGCGGGGCCACGACCGTGACAAGCGGCTCATTCGGATAGACAATCGTGCCCTCGGGCATGGCGTAGATATCGCCGCGGAAGCGATAGTTGCTCAGATACTGCAGGAACTCCTCGGAGAAAAGCTTCTGCGATCTCAGATACGCAATGTCCTCCGCGTCGAAGTGGAGGTTTTTGATGTAATCGAGAATCTGCTCCAGACCGCCGAAGATGGAAAAGCCGGCGTTGTCCGGATTCTTGCGGAAGAACACGTCGAAAACGGCGGTGGTCTCCGTGTCGCCCGCCTGAAAATAGCCGTTGGACATGGTCATCTCATAAAAATCCATGACCATAGAGAGATTGCGCTGCTCAAACTGATACTTCATCGTTTATGCTCCCTTTATCGAAATTTGGCACAAGTTCCTATCCTATGCGGATTATTTTATCATCAACACATTTTCGTTGCAATAGACAATCCGCTTTCTCAGCATGCCGTGACGCGCAAGTTCCTTCTACGAAATTATTGTTTTTCGATATATTTCTATTGACAAACAATATCAGCTTTGCTATCATGGCGCCGTGCACGAAAGGAATGGTACCAATGAAACAAAATCAGA
>JBGUHV010000117.1:0-3833 GCA_045112425.1 Oscillospiraceae bacterium | reverse complement strand
CCTATCATTGGAGGTCTTTCTTTTCCACCTATAAGGTTTTCACTCCCCCAGCTGAGCTGGGGGTTTATTTGTCTCTAAAGAGCCAATGAAAGAGACCGTGCATCTGCACGGTCTCTTTTCTGCCTGTCAAAGAACATCGTCTTTGACAGGCATTCAGCATCGGATCAGCCAGATTCCCAGCGCAATCAAAGCCATTCCGAGCACAAACCACCAGAACGCCTTGGGCAGGATCATGCCGAGGATGATCGTCGTGCCCAAGGCAATGCAGATCAGCCCCGGCAGACTCCATCTCCGCCGCCCTCTGCCCAAAAAAAACCACCGCCTTCGACAGGATGCTGTTCCATCCTATGCCGGAGGCGGTGGTTTTGTGCTCATTTGGGTTCCTGTTTGTTTTTCTCCCACTCGGGGATGCTCTTTGCGATTTCATAAAGCCGCTCGTAGCTGCGGTAGCGCTCGGGGGCGATTTTGCCCGCCTCGAGCGCGGCGCGCACGGCGCAGTCCGGCTCCCTCAGATGGCGGCAGTCCGGGAAGCGGCAGAGACCGAGATAGGGCGAAAACTCCCGGAAGGCGTGCTGCAGATCCTCACAGCGGATCGGCTCGAGCAGCTCCACCTCGAAGGAGGCGAAGCCCGGCGTGTCGGCCACATAGGTCTCCTCGCCGAGGGCGAAGAGCTCCACATGGCGCGTGGTATGGCGGCCGCGGCCGAGCTTCTCGCTCACCTCCCCTGTCGGGAGGGCGAGCTCCGGCAGGAGCCGGTTCAGGATGCTGCTTTTGCCGACGCCGGAGTTGCCGGTGAAGGCGCTGGTCTTGCCGCGGATGACGGCGCGGAGCGCCTCCACGCCCTGCCCGGTCTCCGCGCTGCAGCAGACGACCGGAAAGCCGGCGTTTTCATAGATCTCGCGCAGATGCTCGGCGGGATCGAGATCGGTTTTGTTGATGCAGATGACGGTATCGCAGTCGTTCAGCTCTGCGATGGCGGCAACGCGGTCGATGAGAAACGGGTCGCTCACGGGATTCACCCCGGCGGCAAACATGACGATTTGATCGACGTTCGCCACGGCGGGGCGGATGAAGCGGTTGCGGCGCGGCAGAACGGAATCGACTCTGCCTCTCCCCTGTGCGTCCGTGCTGACCTCCACGCGGTCGCCGACGAGGGGGCTGGTGCCGTCATGGCGGAAGCGGCCTCTGGCCTTGCAGGTGATAAGCTCCTCCCCGGCCGCGACCGTATAGAATCCGCTGAGGGATTTGATGATGACGCCTTGTGCCATGGTTCCTCCCTCAGGGCGCCGGAGCTGCCGGCGGGGTGGTCTCCTCCGGCCCGGCGGAGACCCAGAGATAGATCTTGGAGAACTCCGCAATGTCCGTTCCGGCGGCGGTGCTCTGGCGGAAGACGGTGCCGGCGGGGGCGTCATTCGTCTCGCGGTAGATCGTGCCGAGCGTGAGGCCCTGGCTCTCGATGCGGATGATGGCGGCGGATTCGGTGAGCCCCATCAGATCCGGTGCCTTGACCGTGCGCAGCTCGGGGCCGCCGCTGATGATGAGCTTGACGCTGGAGCCCGCGGCGAGCTTCTGCCCCGCCTCGGGGTCGATGGCGATGACATAGTCCTTGGTGATCTCCTTGGACGCCTGCACCTCCGTCTGGACGACGAAGCCGGCCTCGGTGAGCGCATTGGTGGCCTCAGTGGCCTCCCAGTTGATGACATAGGGCACCTCGGTCATGACGATGCCGCTGGAGACCGTGAGCTGGACGCGGATGCCCTCCGGCACCTTCATCATGCTCTTGCCGGGCTCGGGCTTCTGCGAGATGACGACGCCCTCGGCCACGTTGGGATCCATGGCATAGACCACCGTGAAGCGGAAATCGTTATATTCATCGCTGTTGATGACGGATTCGTATTCCTTTTTCGTGAAGTCTGGAACCTCCATGCGCTCGGCGACGGAGAAAATGTCCCTGAGCATGTAGTTCCAGAGGAAGGTGAACAGACCCAGCGCCACGAGCGCGACGGCGAACATGCCCGTGAAGAAGCTGACGCGGCGGGAGCGCTTGCGGCGACGGGCATACTGCTCGTCCGTGAGATCCTTGCCGACGCCGAGGAAGCGGTTGCGCTCCCGGCGGGCGGGGCGGGTCTCCTCCAGCTCCGCCTGCGCCTCCTGCTCGAGCTCCACGCGGCGCGTGGACTCGCTCTGTGCACTGCGGCGGAAGGAATCGAGGTCGCGGATGAGCTCCTCGGCGGACTGATAGCGCTGATTGAGATCGGAGCACATGGCTTTCATGGTGAGCGCATCGAGCTTCTCCGGAATCTCCGGAACGAGCGTGCGCGGCCCCGGCGCGAGACCGGAGATGTGCTTGAGCGCGACCTCCTCGGTCGTCTTGCCGTCATAGGGCAGCGTGCCGGTGAGCATCTCATAGAGCACGACGCCGAGGGAGTAGAGATCGCTGCGGGCGTCCGCCTCCAGACCCTTCGCCTGCTCGGGCGCGATATAGTGCACGGAGCCGATGGCGGTGTCGGAACGGCCGCCGCCGTTTTCGTGCTCGAGGGCGGCGATGCCGAAATCGGCCACCTTGGCGACGCCGTCGCGGTCGATCATGATGTTCTGAGGCTTGATATCCCGGTGGACGATGCCGTGCTCATGCGCGTGCTGGAGCGCCTTTGCGATCTGCGAGGCAAAGAAGAGCGTCTCCGGCGTGGTGAGCCTGCCCTTGCCGGTGATATACTGCTTGAGCGTGACGCCCTCGATGAGCTCCATGACGATATACTCCATCGTGAGCGAATGGCTCACATCGTACACCGCGACGATGTTCGGATGGCTGAGCATGGCGACGGCCTGCGCCTCGGCCTGGAACTGCGCCTTGAGCTCCGGGTCGGAGAAGATCTCTTCGCGCAGCATCTTGATGGCGACGTAGCGGTTGAGCCGGTAGTCGAGCGCTTTATAGACAACGGACATGCCGCCGGAGCCGATGACCTCGAGAAGCTCGTAGCGGTCATCCAGCAGCTGGCCGATAAATTTGTTCTGAGACTGATCCATTTGATTCCTCCACGGTGGGGTCAGAAGATTCCGATTGCGGCAGAGACGTTGTCCCGCGCGCCCTTTTCCACGGCGCGGTTCACCAGCGCGTGGCAGACCTTCGCGGCGCTGCGTCCGGCGCCGGCGAGCGCGAGCAGCTCTTCCTCAGAGAGCGTGTTGGAAAGCCCGTCGCTGCAGAGCAGCAGGCGGTCTCCCCGGCGCAGCTGCAGGGAGAACAGGTCGCTTTTGACCTGCTCCTCCACGCCGACGGCGCGGGTGATGAGATTGCGGTTCGGGTGGTGCAGCGCCTCCTCGGGCGTAATCTCACCGAGGGCGACGAGCTCCGCGACGACGGAATGATCGCGCGTGATCTGCTCGAGCGCATGATCCCGAATGAGATAGGCGCGGCTGTCTCCCACGTTGATCAGCTCGGCCCGGCGGCCGAGCACGACGGCGGAGACGAGCGTGGTGCCCATGCCGGCGTCCGCCGGATCGGCGGCGGCGCGGGCGAAGACCGCAGTATTGGCAGCGTCGCAGGCCTCCGTCATCCAATCCGGCACGGACGCTGCGTTCTTTTTGCTGCCGGAGAGCAGGCTCTTGAGCCGCTCGAGATAGCTCGCGGCGGCGAGCGTAGAGGCCAGGGCGCCGCTGTTGGCGCCGCCCATGCCGTCACACACGAGAAGGATGGTTCCCCTCGGCGCGCGAATCCTTACGGCCTCGGCGTGATCTTGATTTTCTTTGCGGACAGGCCCCTTGTCCGAGACGGAAAACGCTCGCAAGGCGACACCTCCCAATGGTAGTTTCCGGTTCAGGCGCGGTTTTCCGCG
>JBGUHV010000116.1:0-4407 GCA_045112425.1 Oscillospiraceae bacterium | reverse complement strand
CCAAACCTGTCATTCTGAGCGGAGCACGAAGTGCGGAGTCGAAGAATCTTGGCAGCGAGGCAGGACAGTGGCTGGCAGTTCTTTTTTGCTGCGGTGCCAAGATCCTTCGCTGCGCTCAGGATGACAAATGGGTTTTGCGCAGCAGCCGGCCGGCATCTCCACTCTCCACGTTCCACTCTGATTGAGAGGTATATCCATGCAAAATTTCTTACTCTCCGCCCGCGCGGTTTTGCCCATGTTTCTCATGATCGCGGCGGGGTATTTCTGCCGGCGTCTCGGGGTACTCTCGCGCGAGGATGTGCCGCGGTTCAACCGCGTGGCGTTTCGCGTGTTTCTGCCGTGCCTGCTGTTTTATAACGTCTATGTCTCGGATCTCTCGTCCGCCGTCCGCCCGCGGCTGATTGTGTTTGCCGTCGCGGGCGTGCTCGTCGTGGCGGCGCTCGCCATCCTCGGCGTGCTGCGCCTTGTGCCCGAGCCGGATCGCCGCGGCGTCATTGCGCAGGGCATCTTCCGCAGCAACTACGTCATCATGGGCATCCCGATTGCGCAGGCTCTGCTTGGGGAGGGGAATCTCGGCCCAATCGCCATTCTGATCGCCATCGTGGTGCCGCTGTTTAACTTCCTCGCCGTCGCCGTGCTCGAAGCGTTTCGCGGCGGGAAGGTCAAACCCGGCACGGTGCTGCTCGAGATCGCGAAAAACCCGCTCGTCGTCTCGTCCGTGCTCGGCATTCTGTGTCTGCTGCTGAAAATCAAGCTGCCGTCGGTGGTGGAATCTGCTGTCTCCGGTCTCGGCGCGGTGGCGACGCCGCTGCAGCTGTTTCTCCTCGGCGCGTTCTTCCGCTTTGAGGGTCTCGCGCGCTATAAAAAGCCCCTCGCCGTCGTGACCGTCATCAAGCTCTTTGTCACGCCCGCCGTCATGCTCCTGCTCGCGCGCGCCCTCGGCTTTCGGGGCGTGGAGTTCGTGGCGCTCATCGGCGTCTTCGCCTCGCCCACGGCGGTCAACTCCTTCACCATGGTGCAGCAGATGGAATGCGGCGACGCCGAGCTCGCAGGCGATATCGTCATCGCCACCAGCGCGGTGAGCGTTGTTTCGTTTTTCCTCTGGATCTGGCTGTTCAAAAGCATGGGAGTGTTCTGAAATAAAAAACCGCGAACCAACCGGTTCGCGGTTTTTTATTTCGTGTAGTACGCGAGCGCCACACTGTCGGTCAGGATGGCGTTGATCTGGCCGGAGTTGAGCGCGTCGAAGCATTGCTGTGCGCCGCCGTTGACACGCTGCACCTCGGAAAAGCGGCTCGTGAGATTGTTGCGGTCGAGCGCTTCGATGTACTGCGGGCCGGAGTCCATCATGAGCGTGGCGCCGCTCAGCTTCCCGTCGGAGTCGGCGCGCATGACGAGCACGATCTCATTGTCGAGATACGGCTCCGAGACCGCGAGCTGCTGGCTCATGGGCTTTTCATTGCCCTTCTCGTCGAGGTTGATGTCGTCCATCGGCATGCCGCCCCAGATGCAGTCGACGTTGCCGCTCGTGAGCTGGACGTAAATGTCGCTGCGGGCTACGGCCTGAAACTTCACGCGCCAGCCGAGCTTGTGGCACACGGCCTCCGCCAGCGCAATGTCGAAGCCCGCGAAGGCCTCGCCGTCATAGTAGCTCAGCGGGAAGCAGCTCTCGTTCACGCCGACGATCAGCGTCCGGCGCGGGATTTTGCCGAGACTCTCGAGCGCGTGCTCGTCGGCCTCCATGGCGGTGTTGTCTGCGCCGAGCCACTGCATGGCGAGATTGTGCACCGTGCCGTCCGCCGTGAGCTCGCGCAGCGCCGCGTCCACATAGAGCGCGATCTGGTCGCCCACGCGGTAGCCGATGCAGTAGCTCTCCTCGCCGAGTGTGCGCACGATCTGATAATTGCCGACCTGCTTGCCGCAGCCAAAGAGCGGCAGAACCATGCAGCAGCACAGCAGGAGGGCAAGGATTCGTTTGAGTTTCATGTGATAGCCTCGCTTTAATGAGGAATGTAAGGACGATTCATGAATCGTCCGTGTCAGCCGGCAATCAGCGTCCAGATAAGCGAACCTGCGCCATAAGACACAAAAGCGATGATGATACCCGCCGTCACGACGCCGAGAAGGATGGAGGGAAAGGCTTCCTTGACCTTCATGTCCATCATCGCGGCGATGAGCGAGCCCGTCCACGCGCCCGTGCCGGGCAGCGGAATGGCGACGAACAGAAACAGGCCCCAAAAGGCGTATTTCTTCACGGTGTCGATCTTGCCGATGGCGCGGTTTTCGAGTTTGGACACGAGGTTTTCGAGCCAGCGGCTCTTCGTGCGGAGCCACGCGAAGATTTTCTTGATGAAAATGATGATAAACGGCACCGGCACGAGGTTTCCGATGATCGCCACGGGGATCGCCCACCAGAAGGGAAGACCGTGTGCCCATGCGATCGGAATCGCGCCGCGCAGCTCCACCACGGGCACCATGGAGATCAGAAAGGTCATGACGAGCTTGCCGAAAAAGCTGTTCCAGAGATTCATAGAATTGGTTCTTCTTTCTTATTTCTTTCTCATGCTGAGCACGCGCTTGAAGGTGCTCAGAAGCGGCGTGCGGTTGAGCCAGAGCATCACCGCAAGGCCGATGATCTGCACCGCGATCCAGCCGGGCAGCTCCAGCACCATGAAGACGATCTGCACCGCGAGGATCAGGCAGTTTTCGATGATGCCGAGCGTATAGAGCTTAAAGGGGATGAAGCGGCGCACGTCCGCCGCGCGGATGAGAAACACCACGAGGTAGCTCACGCAGGTCGCAATCGCCGCGCCCTGAATGCCGAGCGGGCCGGGGATGAGGATCAGGTTCAGAATGATGTTCAAAATCGCGCCGACCATGGCGGTCAGGAAGGTGCGCATGGAGTTTTTCTCCACCATGTAGACGCTGCCGAGGAAGCTCACGAGCGAGGAGAACACCATCGCCGCCGAGAGGACGGGCACATACTTCCACGCCTCGAAATAGCTCGGCGCCGCGAGCACATGCACCGCCGGCTTTGCCAGCGCCGTGATGCCCGCCGCCGCGAGGAACATGACCGCCTGAAACGCGCACCAGACGCGGGAGAAAAACCGCGTGTGCTCGCGCTTGTCGCCCACGGACTCGGACACGGCGGAAAACTGCCACGCCTCCATGAAGATGCCGGAGACGAGCGTGAGAATCGTGGGCAGCTTGTAGCTCACGGCGTAAATGCCGTTGGCGCTCTCGGAGATGAAGCCCGTGACCATATAGCGGTCGGACACGCTCGTGATCCACCAGAACACCGTCGCGGGGATCATGGGGATGCTGTAGAGCAGCATCTCCTTCCAGTAGGCCCAGCCGGGGCGCAGCATGACCTGCCGCCAGAGCTTTTCACGGATAAACAGCAGCAGCGCGCAGAACACGTCCGCCAGCACGATCGAGAGCACATAGCCCGTGATGCCCATGTGCAGCACCGCGAGGAAGAGGATGTTCAGCACGATCACGAGCAGGGTGTTGATCATGCCCTGCACGGCGAAGAGCGCCGTCTTGCCCTCGGCGCGGATAAACTGCGCGCAGAGCGTGTGGTAGCAGGAGGCCATGATGTAGAGACCGATCAGCCAGAGATAGGGGTGCAGCTGCGGAACAAGACCCAGCAGCGGCAGAATGGCAAACAGCAGCAGCCCGCCGAGCGTGATCGTATAAAGCCCGATGGAGAAGATGCGCCTGCGGTGCTTCACATGGTTGATCGCGAAGCGGAATACGCCGTCCGTGATGCCCATGGAAATGACGCTCAAAAGGAGGTTCGCGCTCTGCGTGATCAGATCCGCCGTGCCGTAGTCGGCGGTGGTGAGATATCCGGTATAAAACCGAACCATGAAGAACACCAAAAGCTTCGAGCCAAAGGTGCCGAGGCTGATGAGCATGGTGTTCGACAGGAGGGTTTTGTATTTGTTCTGACTCATAGAAAAACCGTCCGTTTCGGATTGATTCGCATACAAATCTCATCATACCACAAAAAGATGCATATTGTAAATAGTGTGGAGTTAGGAGTGAGGAGCTAGGAGTTTTCTAAGTTTGTCATTCTGAGCGGAGCACGAAGTGCGGAGTCGAAGAATCTTGGCAGAGCGGTTGGACAAGCGCTGGCTGTTCTGGGTGCCAAGATCCTTCGCTGCGCTCAGGATGACACGCTTTTTTGCTGCACAGTAACCTTTTGTCAACTCCTAATTCCTAACTCCTAACTCATATCATCTCCATTCTCCGCATACACTGCCATATCACATCACAAGCAGGAGGTACCCATATGGCCTATGAAGACAAGCGCGCGGCGGTTTCTCCGTCGAAGCCGCATGCGCTCTCGCTCTCGGAGCGCTCGAAGCTCACCGTCACGGGTGTGGACGAGGTGCTGCGCTT
>JBGUHV010000115.1:0-4661 GCA_045112425.1 Oscillospiraceae bacterium | reverse complement strand
ATGCCGCAGGCCTGCGCAATTTGGTTTCGCGGCATGCGCTCCGCCTGATCCGCTTCGCTCGAAAAAATGCTTCGCATTTTTGGAGGTCAGGGGTTCGAATCTTTGCAGAATATAAGAAAAGAGGTAGTCCCGATGGGACTACCTCTTTCCTGGCACGCCGTAAGGGATTCGAACCCCTGACCTTCTGGTCCGTAGCCAGACGCTCTATCCAGCTGAGCTAACGGCGCTCAAGCGCCTTAGTATATTAGCACAGCCGGATGGGAAATGCAAGCCCTTTTTGAAAAAATTTTTCTCAGTCAGAAACTGGATTTTTCTCCGCTCACATCTCCAGCGTGTTCTTCAGATCCTCGGCCTTGTCCGCGGCGGTCTGCATGGCGTCGTTCATGGCCTGACGGCTCTTGGGGTTTTTCCAGAGCGCGGTCATCACGGCGGCGCCGAGCCCCATGCCGAGCAGCAGGTGCTTCATCATTTTCATCGTTCATCGCCTCCGGCTTCAGTATGCCCTATGAGACCGGAATCATGCACCATCCCTGTCATCCTGAGCGGAACGAAGTGAAGTCGAAGGATCCTGGCAGAGCAGAAAGGCAGACGCAGGCTGTTCTCTCGTGCTGCGCAGCCAAGATCCTTCGACTGCGCGCTGACGCGCTCCGCTCAGGATGACATGTGCTCCGGAGCGCTGTCAAACTGTGGATTGAATCATCCGCAATTCCTGTGATATAATAAAATGTCGAAATATGTTTGATCAGGAGGTCTGTTATGGATCTGCGAGTGCTTGCGGTGGGCGACGTGTGCGGCGTGGCCGGCCTGCAGTTTTTGACCGAGCGGCTCAAGGCGCTCAAGCTCGAGCGCGGCATCGACTTCTGCGTCGTGAACGGGGAGAACGCCAACGTCGTCGGCGTGACGCCCCGGCAGGCGGACGATCTCTTCGCCGCCGGCGCGGACGTGATCACGCTCGGCAACCACACCTGGGTGCGCTATGAGCTCCAGCCCTATCTGGATTCACACAAGCGCATTCTGCGCCCGGCGAACTTTGCCCCCCAGTGCCCGGGGCGCGGCTGGGGCGAATTCAAAACGAAAAGTGGCGTCGCCGTCACGGTCGTGAACCTCATGGGCCGCTTCACGCTTGACGTGAACACCGACAATCCCTTCCTCGTGGCCGACGAGATCCTCGAGCAGGTGCAGACGAAGGTCGTCCTCGTCGACCACCACGCCGAGGGCACGAGCGAAAAGCGCGCCATGGGCTTTTATCTCGACGGGCGGGTCTCTGCCGTCTGGGGCACGCACACGCATGTGCAGACCTCGGACGCCGAGGTGCTGCCCGACGGCACGGGCTATATCACCGATCTCGGCATGACGGGGCCGGCCAACTCCGTCCTCGGCATCGAGCCGGAGCAGAGCATCGGGCGCTTTCTCGGCGATCCGCCCCGGCGCTATGACGCGGCGGCGGGAAGGTGCAAGCTGGAGGGCGCGATCTTCACCATCGACTGCGAGACCGGGCTCTGCCGGAGCGCGGAGGCGCTGCGCATCCGATGAGCGTCCGAGTGCTCCACGCGGCGGATCTGCATCTCGATTCGCCCTTCGAGGCCCTGCCCGGCGAGAAGGCCGCCCGGCGGCGGCAGGAGCAGCGCGACCTGCTCCGCTCTCTGCCGGAGCTGGCGCGGCAATATGGCGCGGAGATTATTCTCCTGCCCGGCGATCTGCTCGATTCCGACAGCGCCTTCGGCGAGACGGCGCGCACGCTCTCGGACGCGTTCGACGGCTGCGGCTGCGAGGTGTTCATCGCCCCCGGCAACCATGATTTTTACACGCCGGAGAGCCCCTATGCCCGCCTGCGCTTTCCGGAGAACGTACATATCTTCCGCGAAAACCGGCTCACGCCCATTGAGCTGCCCGCGCTCGGCGTGCGCGTCTGGGGCGCGGCCTTCACGGATCGGCGGAGCGTGCCGCTGCTGCGCGGCTGGCGCTGCCCGCGCGCAGGGCAGATCGAGCTGCTCTGCGTCCACGGCGAGGTCGGAAACGCCGCCTCGCCCTATAACCCGATCACTGCCGAGGAGCTCTCGGTCTGCGGCGTGGACTATGCCGCGCTCGGCCATGTGCACCGCTTCGGCGGCGTTCAGAAGGCCGGAAACACGACCTATGCCTGGCCCGGCTGCATGGAGGGCCGCGGCTTTGACGAGACGGGGGAGAAGGGCGTCCTGCTCGCCGAGGTTGACCGCGGAGCGGCGAGGGTGCAGTTTCTGCCCGTGGACGGGCGGCGCTATGAGATCCTGCCCGTGGACGTCACGGACGCGCCTCCGCTCGAGGCCGTGCTCGCCGCCCTGCCGGAGGACAGCCCGCGGCACATCTTCCGCGTCGTTCTGAAGGGCGAGGCGCAGCGCGCGCCGAATCTCACCGCCCTGCGCGCCGCGCTCGAGGGCATGACCTTTGCGCTGGATCTGCGCGATGAAACCCGCCTGCGGCAGTCGCTCTGGGCCGGCGCGGGCGAGGATACCCTGCGCGGACTCTTCCTCTCCGCGCTCAAAGCCCGCTATGACGCCGCCGCCACGGCGTCCGAGCGCCAAAAAATCACGCAGGCGGCCCGCTGGGGGCTCGCCGCGCTCGACCGGGATGAGGAGGTATATCCCTTATGATCATCCGAACCATGAAGGCCACCTTCGGCACGCTCGCCGGAGACGAGCTCAAGCTCGACCGCGGCCTCAATATCATCTACGCGCCGAACGAGAGCGGCAAGAGCACCTGGTGCGCCTTCCTGCGCGCCATGCTCTACGGCGTCGACACCGCCGAGCGCGCCCGCGGCGGCCAGCTGCCGGTCAAGACAAAATACGCCCCGTGGAGCGGCGCGCCCATGGAGGGCGAAATCACGCTCGAGCACGCGGGCAAGAACCTTACGCTCCGCCGCACCACGCCGAATGAGAAGGCGCCCATGCGCGACTTTGCCGCCGTCTACACCGGCACGGACGAGCCCGTGCCCGGTCTGGACGCCGCGACGGTCGGCCAGACGCTCACCGGCGTGAGCGCGCCGGTCTTTGCGCGCACAGCCTTCATCGGGCAGGGGAGCGTCGCCGTCACGGGCACGCCCGAGCTGGAGCGGCGCATTGCCTCCATGGTCACGGCGGGGGAGGAGACCACCTCCTTCACCGAGGCCGAGGGGCAGCTTCGCGCCTGGCAGCGCAAGCGGCAGAACGTCTCGCGCGGCGAGATTCCCGCCATCGACCGGAAGATCTCCGACCTGGAGCAGCAGCTCGAAATCGTCGCCCAGAGCGGGCAGAAGCAGGCGCTCCTGCAGCAGGAGCTGGAGGAGAACGAAGCCGAGATCGCCCGCCTCACCGCCGGCATGAACGAGGCCAGAGCCCGCCAGCGCCGCGAGGCGCTCTCGCAGATGGGGCAGGAGAAGGCGAGCCTCCAGCATGTGGAGGACGAGCTCGCCGCCGCGCGGCGCGACGCCGCGCAAAAGCGCGCCGCGCTGGAGCAGACGCGCTTCGGCGTGGCCGATCCGGACGACGTGGCAGAGTCGCTCGAGCGCGACGCCGAGACCGCCCGCGAGAGCCTTCGCGCCTCCAAGCGTGTCGGCAGGCCGTATTTCTGGATCGCGGCGCTCGTGCTCGCCGCCCTCTGCGCCGTGCTGGGCTATCTCGTGAACCCCGCGCTCTATTATGCCGCCGCCGTCTGCGTGCTCGCCGCCGTCGGCTTTGCCGTCCGGCAGATCGTGCAGAATCGCCGCGCCGCTGCGGCGCATGCGGCGTTTCTCGCCATCCTGCAGGAGTATGACGCCCGCAGCATCAACGACATGTTCCGCCTTGCCGAGGAGCACCGCGCGGCGTATCGTGCCTGCCGCGCCGCCATGCAGACCGAGCGCGAGCTCTCCGACCGCGCCGAGGACGCCCGCGAGCATCAGGCCGAGACGCACGAGCGCCTCCTGCGCCAGCTCGATTTCGAGCGCGGCGACGGTGAGGCTGCCACCTACTTCCGCCAGAAGCAGGCGCTCGAGCGCGTGACACAGCGTCTGCGCGCGCAGCAGTCGGAGCTCGCCGGCGCGGTGCGCGCCATCGGCGACCCGATGGCGCTCGAGAGCGAGCTTGAGACGCTCCGCACCCGGCGAGACGAGCTGCAGGATCAGTATGACGCGATTGCCCTCGCCGTCGACGCGCTCCGCGAGGCCGACGGCGAGATTCAGACGCGCTTTTCCCCCGAGCTCGCCGCCAAGGCCGCGGACTATATGGACTATCTCACGCAGGGAAGATACGACGGTGTCGCGCTCACGCGCGACTTTGCGGCTTCCGCCAAGCGCGCGGACGATCTGATGGGCCGCAGCGCGGCCTATCTCTCCGCGGGCGCGGCGGATCTCTTATATCTCTCGGTGCGCCTTGCCATGTGCGCCATGACGCTCACGGGCGACGATCCCTGCCCGATCATCCTCGACGATACGCTCGTGAACTTCGACGACGCCCGCGCCAGGCGCGCCATGGAGCTCTTCTACGAGATCAGCCGCGAGCGGCAGGTCATTCTCTTCACCTGTCACAAGCGCGACTACCCCGACGCCGTCGTCGACGCGAATATTATCTGAATGAGCAAACAGCTTGTCTGCCGTTTTTCTTGCAGACAAGCTGTTTTTTTTGATGCAGGAAGCGGATGCCATTTGGCGCGCTAAAAGCATGTCATTG
>JBGUHV010000114.1:0-2758 GCA_045112425.1 Oscillospiraceae bacterium | reverse complement strand
CCGACCTCCACCACCTTCAGGAACGCCAGATATCGGTTCATAATTCAAATAAGCCTCCTGCATGTGAATATATAAAATATTTGTTTTACTTATTTTCAGGCCCAGTATATAATAAAGCCAACCAAAACACAAGGAGGAGCAAACATGAAGCAGTATGTTGTGGACGCTTTTACCGACAAGGTTTTCCACGGCAATCAGGCCGCCGTCTGCGTGCTGGACGCATGGCTGCCGGAGGAGCTGATGATGAACATCACGCGCGAGAACAACTTCTCCGAGACCGCCTTCACCGTGCAGGAGGGGGAGAAGTGGCACCTGCGCTGGTTCACGCCCGGGGGCGAGATTGACCTCTGCGGCCACGCCACGCTCGGCACGGCCTTCGTGCTGCTGAACTACTATGAGAAGGACGCCGAAAAGGTCGTCTTCACGACGATGTCGGGCGATCTGATCGTCACGCGAAAGGGCGAGCTCTATGAGATGGAGTTCCCGGCCTATGATCTCAAGCCGGTGGAAGTCACCGCCGCGATGGAGGGCGCCCTCGGCGTGAAGGTGCGGGAGGCTTATCTCGCCCGCGATCTGCTGTGCGTGGTGGACGATGAGCAGACGGTGCGCGACCTCGTGCCCGATCTCGAGAAGATCAAGCAGATCGACGGCCTGCTCGTGCACGTCACGGCCCGCGGCGCCGAGGAGGACTGCGTCTCGCGCAGCTTCGCGCCGAAGCTCGCCGTCGCCGAGGATCCCGTCTGCGGCTCCGGCCATTGCCACATCATTCCCTACTGGAAGGACGTGCTCGGCAAGAACGAGCTCGTGGCCTATCAGGCTTCGAAGCGCGGCGGCACGCTCTACTGCCGCCAGGAGGGCGAGAAGATCTTCATGGCCGGCAAGGCCGCGCTCTATTCCATCGACGAGCTCTTCGTGGACTGAAAACAGAAGACTGTACGCGGTCATCATCCTGTCATCCTGAGCGGAGCGCGGCAGCGCGAAGTCGAAGGATCTCGGCAGAGCAGCGATACAGAACCGTCAGCGTCTGTCCATCTTCGCTGCCAGGATTCTTTGACTCCACTTCGTTTCGCTCAGAATGACACGCTTTTTCGGGCGTGCAATAACGCAAAAGGAACTGCTGCATTCTGCGGCAGTTCCTTTTGCCGTGCAGCGGAAAGCTCAGAAATCAATTGCCACGCCGATCTGCCTGTGGTATGATGAAACCAAGCCCGAAGGAGCGGACTGAAAACGCTGAAAGCGATCCTTCGGGCCTCACGCCACATTTCGGCGGGAACGCTTGTGTCAAAAAAGGAGAAACCGATGAAACGAAAAACAAAAGCGCTGCTGGCCCTGCTCTCCGCCGTGCTCCTGTGCGGCTGCGCTGCCGGGGCGAGGTATGTGCTGCAGGCGGTGCACCCGGTGCGCGGCAGACAGGGCGTCTGCGCCGAGGGCGACTGCTTCTGGGTCAGCGGCTCGACGACGCTGACGAAATATGACCGCGACTGGAACGTGACGGCGGAGAACACCGAGCCGTTCCGGGGCTATGCGCTCGAGGTGAACCACATCGGCGATATCGACGTTTATCAGAACGAGCTTTATCTCGGCGTGGAGTATTTCATGGACGGCGCGGGGAAGAACATTCAGGTCGCGGTCTATGACGGCGACACGCTGGAGCTCAAGCGCGTCTTCCCCTTCCGCGCGGACACCGGGCAGCTGGAGTGCAGCGGCGTCGCGGTGGATCCCGATTCCCGCACGGTCTATCTGTCCTCCTGGATTGACGATCCGTCGAGCGAATATCTCTACATGTATGATCTCGATTCCGGCGACTATAAAGGGAAGCTGCAGATGAAGCCCGCGCCGAAGTGGATTCAGGGCGTGGCGTATGACAGCGGAATGCTCTATGTGACGAGCGACGACGGCGACGCGGATGACGACGCGCCGGATCATCTGTACCGGGTCGATCCCGCCACCGGCGCCGTCACGCAGGAAAAGACCTTTGACGACGTGACCCGGCAGGGCGAGATCGAAGGGCTGACCTTCGACCGTGCGCGCGGCGAGCTTCTCCTGCTGTATAACCGAGGCGCCAGGATCATCGCCGGTATGCCGAGCGGGTTCTATGACGGCTACGACGAGGAGATCCACGAGGTCTTCGTCTATCAGATCCAGTAAAAGGGGGATCATCCATGCTGCTGTTTGTAAACGCCTGCCCCCGCGCCGATTCGCGCACGAAGCGTCTGGCGGACTGCCTGCTCTCCGCGCTGGGCGGGCGCGTGACGGAGCTGCGCCTTACGGATCTGCCTTTTCCGGCGGTCGATGAGGCCTTCCTGCGCGAACGCGACCGGCTTCTTTCGGCACAGGAATTTGACCATCCCATGTTCGCGCTCGCGCGGCAGTTCGCCGCGGCGGACGAAATCGTGATCGCCGCGCCCTACTGGGATCTCTCGTTCCCGGCGGCGCTGAAGGCATATCTCGAGCAGATCAACGTCGTCGGCATCACCTTCCGCTACACGCCGGAGGGCGTTCCGGAGGGGCTCTGCCGGGCGAAAAGGCTCTGGTACGTCACCACCGCCGGGGGCGACTTCTGCCCCGAGCAGTTCGGCTTCGGCTATGTGGAGGCGCTCGCGAAAAGCTACTGGGGCATTCCGGATGTGAAGCTCATCCGCGCTCTGGGCCTCGACCTCCGCGGCGCGGACGTGGAGATGATCCTCCGCAAAGCGGAAACGGAGATTCTCCGCCGCGTACAGACGGAAGCGTAAATCAAATGACCCCTCCCGAACGG
>JBGUHV010000113.1:0-2962 GCA_045112425.1 Oscillospiraceae bacterium | reverse complement strand
AATCGGCAGAAGTTCAACCGCAGAGCTAACGAGAGGCGCAATGCTTTGATTGCTGCAGGGAAGTGCACATCCTGCGGCAGACCGACGGAAGACGGTTTTTCGCAGTGCAGGCGCTGCCTGGCAAAACGCCGCAACAATTACGCCGCCAATAGATCCCCGGAGATTAACTGGCCAAGAGGCGATAACGGGATTTGTTGGCAATGCAACAAGGAGCCAGTGAAGCCAGGATTCAAGCTGTGCAGCAAGTGCTATGATCGCCAGCTCGTCAGTCTATCCAAGACATACGGCGGGCAAGGAAGCACCGCGCCGCGGGCGGAAAACCATCCGTTTCGCGTGGCAGCAAGAATTGAATTTGAGAGCCGGAAGGCTCGGAAAAGGAGAAAACCATGACAAGCGTGCAATATCACATTATTGAGATCCAAAACAGAGCGGACGGCATCAACAATGTGCTGGCCATCGAAACGCGCAACAGCAAGGAGACAGGTCTGTCCTATTTCTACGAGCGCTGCAGCAAAATGGCGGGGACCAAGCTCTTCCCGTCTGTCACGCTGATGCTGATCGATTCGGAGGGCACGATCCTCGAGAAGGAGCATTTGAAAACGGCGTGGGTCGAGCCGGAGGAGGCGGGAGAATGACTAAGAAGCTGAACTGATCTGTCCGAGCCAACCAATTCCTTACTTGGAGGTGCACAAGCCATGGACGAGGATGAAAAGAAAGAGCAGGCAGAGGAGCCGCAGTTTGAGCCGATCTGGATCGACGAGCATCGTTACTCCGGACTGCTGAGTGAAGATTGAACAGGAACCGCCGCGAGATTCGCGGCGGTTTTCCTATTGACGGAAAAACGACCCTCGCCTGTCCTACGATAAGAGAGAGGGGAGCCGACGCTTCCCGTTTTCAGAATTAGGAGGTTTCTGTATGGACGATATCGAACGGGAGCTGAGATCGCTTCCGCCGGAAACGCTGGCAGAGCTGTCAAACGGTCTGGATCCGAAAGAGAACCGGTTTTCGGCAAAGATGACCGGGCTCGGCGCGAGGATCGCGGGGAAGGTCTACTCGAAGGGCTTTTCCAATTCTCCGCTTGCAACGGTAAAGATCCTTTCGCCGAACTGCACGACGCCGAGAAATCACGCGATCGACACGCTGACGCCGCATCACGCCGCCGGCGTGCTGAGCGTGCGGGCGCTGCTGGAGTGGTTCCGGACCGGGACGAAAAGCGCGAGCTGCACCTACGGGATCGGTTCTGACGGAACCATCGAGCAGGGCGTGGACGAGGCGAACCGGCCGTGGACTTCTTCCTCGAGCATGAACGATAACCGGGCGATCACGTTCGAGGTCTGCAACTGCGGATGGGAGAAGGACGGCTGGCCGATCAGCGACAAGGCGTTCGAGGCGCTCGTCGCCTTGTGCACGGACATCTGCACCAGGTACGGGAAAAAGCGGCTTGTGTACATCCCGGACCGCGCAAAGGCTCTGGCCTATGAGCCGAAGGCGGATGAAATGAAGCTGACGCGCCATGAGTGGTTCGCGAACACCTGCTGTCCGGGCCCGAGCCTCGGGGCAAAATTTGAAGAACTGGCCCGCCGCGTGACGGCGAATCTTAACGAGGAGGAAATTGATATGACCAGAGAACAGATGGAACAGATCGTCGACGAGCGCATCGAAAAGGCGATCTACGGGGACATTCAGGACGTGCCGGATTACTGGCGGAGCAAGATCCAGAAGCTCCTCGGCCTGAAAGTGATCGACGGCGGCACGCCGGACACTGTGAACGACCACGACGTGAACCTGACGAGGACGCAGGCAAAGCTCGTCGCAATCTTCGTACGTCTGATCGACGCCGTGTTCCCCGGCGCGATCGACGCCGCGCTGGAAAGGATGGGGAAGAAATGAGATACACCGAAATGAAACTGGAGGACACGGTCGAGCTCATGGCCTCCGAGGACTGGAAGGACCGCGTGAAGGCCGAATACTGGCAGACGCAGATTCGATATGAGCGGCTGCACAAGATGGTCGTCAAGGCGGAGGCCGGGACGCTGCCTTATCAGCTCAACTGCCCGCTGGAGCTGCTGAAAGAGCAGAAGCGGCACATGGGCGAGTATCTCCACTGCATGGAGATCCGCGCGGAGATCGAGGGGGTGCAGTTATGACGGATGCACCAACAAGGGCGCAGGAAATCCGGGCGCTGCTCTCTCTGATCATTGCAACCATCACCGCCGTGATCGGCTGGCAGGGCTGGCTTTTCGTGGTATGGGTCGCGGCAATGGTGATCGACTGGCGGTTGGGTGTGAGATACGCCAAACTGCACAACGAGTACAGCAGTGACATTGCGCGCCTCGGGCGCTGGCACAAAATCGGCTCGTTCTATGTGGCGATCGTGGCCGGCGGGCTGGACTTCATCGTGCAGATGATGGCGAAGCACGGAATGGGATTTAATCTGCCTTGGAAAGGCGCGGTTCTGCTGCCGGCGGTCATGGTCTGGTATCTGCTCTCGGAAGCCGGTTCCATCATTGAAAACTGCGCGAAGCTGGGCGCGAACGTGCCGGACTGGCTGAGAAAGGGAATCAAAGAAGCACAAAAGAAAGCAGATGCTCCGCCCGCGGGCTGGGAAATGGAGCATTCGGCCACGGAAGATGAATAACAGCATCCCCTCCGCAGACGCGGAGGGGAACCGACTATAGAACCGGAGGGATTGCTTTGGACGAGAACACGAGAACCACAAGCTATATCGACCAGAACGGGAATTAAAAGACTGGAATCACCGAATATAACCCGAACACCGATTACATGGAGCTCATGGGAAAGGCGGAGGCAAAGAAGGACTACGCCGCCGCCGGGTACTATGAGCAGCAGCGCAGAAAGAAGATCGAGGGCGAGGGGCTCGCGATCCAGCCGACGGAAAAATACAAGGACTTTTATGGTCAGGTAGACCCGACGCGAGCGGCTTCTCTTGAGCAGGGGTATA
>JBGUHV010000112.1:0-4642 GCA_045112425.1 Oscillospiraceae bacterium | reverse complement strand
GGTCGGCAGCTTTACGAAGGCGGCGGTAATTCTGGGCTACACGCAGCCCGCCATGAGTCAGATGATCGCGTCGCTCGAGAGCGAGCTTTCGATCAAGCTCCTCTACCGCTCGCGCTATGGCGTGCGGCTCACGCCCGAGGGCGAGCGCCTGCTGCCGAGCGTGCAGAGCGCAGTGGCGCAGTTTCAGTCCATGCAGAACATCGCGGGCGAGATTCGCGGGCTGGAGTCCGGCGTGGTGCGCATCGGCACGATCTCCAGCATCTCCTGCCACTGGCTGCCGCCGGTGATCCGGCAGTACTGGGCGCAGTATCCGAATGTGCAGCTCATCGTCCATCAGGGCGACTACACCACGATTCCGGAATGGGTGCGCACGGGCGAGCTGGACTTCGGCTTCGTGACGCCGGACGCGGTGCACGGCACGGACAGCCGGTTTCTCAAATACGGCGAGCACCGCGCGTGCCTGCCGAAGGATCATCCGCTCGCGCAGGGCGGCAGCGTGAAGCTCTCGGATCTGGCGCGCGAGCCGTTTCTGCTGCTGGAGGAGGGCATTTACAGCGAGCCGCTCGCGGCCTTTCAGGCCGAGGGGCTCTCGCCGAACATCCGCATGACGATGCACGACGACTATTCGATTCTCTCCATGGTGGAGCAGGGGCTGGGCGTGACGATTCTGCCGGAGCTCGTGCTGCGCAAGCAGAGCTACGACATTGCGATCCTCCCGGTGGAGCCGATGGTGTACCGCAGGATCAGCATCATCTCCCGCAACGAGAACGAGCTCTCCGCCGCGGCAAAGACCTTCATCCGCTTTCTGATCAAAAACGCGGACACCCTGCCATAAAGAGACCCGTTCCGGAAGAACCGGAACGGGTTTTTGCTTACAAGATTAAGAATCGAAGAACTGCCGGCCGTCCTCGGTGACGAGACGCTCGGATCTGGGGTACTCGAAGATCGCGGGGTTTTCCGCGTTCTCGGCGAGATAAGCGGCAAAGCGCGCGGCGTGCCACTTGGCCATCTCGAGATTGTGCATCCGGTAGGTTCCGCAGTTGACCGCCGAGGCGCCGGGCACCTCCTCGGTCTGAGCGACGGAGCGGAAGGCTCTGCAGAGCAGATCGCACAGCTCCTGCGGCGCATGGTCTCCCTTCATGATGAGGTAAAACCCCGTCAGGCAGCCCATCGGGCCCCAGTAGATGATCTGATCCTTCCAGTCGGGCTCGTTGCGCAGGAAGGTGGCGATGATGTGCTCCAGCGAGTGCATGGCCGCGACGTCCACCATGGGCTCGACGTTCGGGCGCGTGACGCGCACGTCATAGGTCGTCACGGTCTGGTCGCCGAGGGTGTCCACGCGGCTGGTGAAAATCCCGGGGATGATCCGGGTGTGATCCACGGAAAAGCTGGGAATCAGGTTCATATTGATATCTCCTTTTTCTCGATGATTGCTTTCTTTATACCAGAATCGCAGAGCAGAGTCAACGCCGAAGGCGCTCACGGTCTGCCCCGTCCACCGGCTCATCTCGTCGCCCTGCTCGGCGGTGGGGTCATACGCCTCGCCCGCCCAGCGGAAGCTGATGAAGGGAACGCCGAAGTATCTCCCCATGCGAAGCGCTCCGTCGACGCCCTCGCGATTCAGAAAGAGCTCTGTTTCTATGGTTTTGATGGCAAATCGCCCCTCGCAGTTTCGTTGGTGGGAAATGATCATTCCTCATGCGTATCCGGATAAGACCGCAGCGCGTCGATGACGCTCTGCAGACTCCTGATCGGGAAGCTGAGACTGAACACCCACAGATCGGAGTACAGCTCCTGCACCATTCCCAGCAGCTCGTCTGTGTTCCCCTGCTCCGCGATCTGCGCGTTCAGCGCCTGCAGCGTCTGCAGATAATCCCGGAGAGAGGACAGCACGTTCTCCGGCGTGTAAAACGGATCCGTGATTTCGACGGTCTCTTGGCCGGATGAAAGATTATCGGCGATCCGCTCCAGATCTCTGCACGCCCTGGCAAGACCCGTTCTCGTGTCGGGCAGCCTCGCCTCCAGTTCTTTCCGAACCTTCTCCAGATCGCCGCAGGTGAGAATCGGAATCAGGCGCTGGATTTCCTCGATGCTCCGATCCCACCACTTGAAACGAAGCAGCAGGTCGATCAGCTCATCGTCAAAGCGCCTGCGCAGTTCTCTCGCCGGATTGCCGATCACGACGGCATACGGTGCAACGTCAGAGCCCACGACGCTGTTCGCGCCGATGATCGCGCCGTCGCCAATATGCACGCCGGGCAGGATCACGGCGTTCTGGCCGATCCAGACGTCATTGCCGATGACGGTATCGCCCTTGAACGGCAGATCCGCCGCCGCAGGCGGCTCTGCCTCCCAGCCCTCCAGCGTGTAAAACGGGAAGGTCGTGGCGGCGTTCATCTGGTGATTGGCGTCGTTCATCACGAACTCGACGCCGGCGGCAATCTGGCAGAATTTCCCGATGATGAGCCGATCCCGGCTCCACGGGTAAAAGTGCGTGACGTGGCGCTCAAACTCGGAATCCGCAATATAGGTGAAATCGCCGACGAGGATCTTCGGATTCGTGATCGTCGGCTTCACATAGATCTCGTTTTCATAGCCCGCAATCGGGTGGATCACATTGGGGTCCGGGGTTTTTCCGTTTTTCATGTTCCTTCTCCTCCGCAGTTCCGTTTTTCTGCATCATACCATAAAAGAAGAAGCGAGGCAATTTCCGGCGCAGAAAATCCCCTCGAAGGCGAACGCCTTCGAGGGAGAAAGATCAATGATTCATCTCGACAAACTGGAGTTTGTCGATTAAAGCTCTACGAATCCCCCAATCTCCTGTTCTAAGAGCCTAAATACGTTTGCCACCAGATAACCATCAGCAATCGCATGATTCAGACGGACAGTAACAGGCATGACAAGTCTGCTGTTTTCTTCCTTGTATTTTCCCCAGTTGACGACCGGCGTAAAAAACATATGAACGTCGGGCAGTTCAAGATGCATGGAATCATAGGACAACCAAGGTATACATGACGCATCAAACCAGTTGGGATGATTCATAATATCAAAACCGTATTCTCTGGTCTTTTTTGCCTCTTCAGCATCCCGCAGAGCCGCCGCGTAGAATTTCTCATAATCTTCATCGTATTCCGTATAGACAAGCGTGAAGGTTTCTGTATCTTTATGAAAGATATACTGTATGGGATTGATCACATCATAACAGATCAGTTCGTCTTTTTCCCTAAGATACCCCATCCTGTAATCCTCGCGAGAATTCAGAACCTTTGACAGGATATAAAGAAAGTTGATGTAGAACTTTGTCTCGGTCATTTTGGAATAACGAACAAGATCAGTAACATCGATCCTCGCTGTCATAGAAGTCGAACATGTGCAGTCCTCTGTAAAGTGCCGGAAGACGCCCTTTCTATAGTAAGTCTCTTTATCTATAACCTTATAATTCATTTTGCATCATCCTCACAAATCCCGATTTGTTTGAATCATACCACAGAACAGAGTATTCAGCAAATACTTCCGCTTCCTCAACGCTCATCCCGGCGCATCAGATGGAAACGACGCTGAATCTCCCGGAGTGCACGCTCCCCCGGCCGTGGGAGTAAACGAAAAACCCTCGAAGGCGAAAGCCTTCGAGGGAGAAAGGGCAATGGTTCATCTCGACAAACTGGAAATTAACTTCCATATGCAGTATTGAAATCTGCTCCGCCATTGAGCCTATCAAGCAATTCCAGTAAACCTTGCTGCCCATGTGATATCATCCATACATCAAGTTCATGCTTAGCGTTCAGGTAACGAAAACGCCTGTCTTCGGCTTCCCCCGCATAAAACTCTGACGGTGTGTCCATATCCTCAAGAGCAACCGCATTTTTCCCGTTGTCGGTCTGAGTGATCCATTGCGCTTCGCTGTATTTCTCCCGATAGTCATTCTGAAGAGCAATCCCTTCATCGAACCAAGTCGGAATTCTTTTTTGTGCTTCGGCAGAAAGGCGCGTGTGCAGTTCCGCATGAGTGATCTCGTGTGCCAGAATGTCGAGTTCGAGATACTCGTCAGAAATACAGATATAGTACGTTTCGGAGGGAAAATAAAGGATGACAGTGCCGTGATCTTCGCCAAGCTTCCGCGTCAGCTTATCGTCGTCACAGATGATGAAGATCGTCTCATCCTGAAAGCGCACGTCCCCGAAAAATGTCCTGACACGATCCTTGGCCTGTTCGATCATCTCAAGAAGCTCTTTTCGATCCCCTGCATAATTTCGGTTGATATAGACGTGAGAAGCGATTTCCGTAAAAGCTGATCGGTAAGGAACGGTCTTCAGATAGCCGAATCGGGTAAACTGAAACACAGCCGCAACAACCGCCGCAAGTATGAGCAATATTGTGATAAACAGTAAGACTCTCTTTTTCTTTGCTCTCATATCTTCAAATCCCGCTAACCCGAATCTACATCAGCAAGGTGTTGATCACAGCCATATCGTCGTTCTGCTTTTGGATTTCCTTTAATTCCTCTTCCGTGAATTGCTTTTTCAGTTTTCCCCCGCACACAGGGCATTTCTTTTCTGACAGGTCACATTTTCTCCCGCAGTCTTTGCAGATCTTAACCATAACCATTTACCTCCCGGGGTTTATCCGCCAATCAACGAAACCA
>JBGUHV010000111.1:0-6269 GCA_045112425.1 Oscillospiraceae bacterium | reverse complement strand
TCCGCTCTCGAGCAGGCCGCCGCCGATCCGGCGCCTTCGCCCGCACCCACACCGACTCTGACCCCGACGCCCACAGTCGCGCCGACCGTCACACCGGCACCCACGCCGGAACCCGCACCGGAACCCACACCAGAGCCGACGCCCGAACCCACTCCCGAACCGGCGCCGGAGCCGAAGCTCTACCGCGACGGCAAATACACAGCGCGCGGCTGGTGCGAGGAGCCCGGCAATTTCCGCTATGAGGTCATCGTCACCGTCACGGTCGAGGACGGCATGATCCGCAAGGTCGCGCTTCAGATCGGCGAGGACGAATCCGACTACCCCGAGGATAACGATTACTTCATTGACCGCGCCGTCAACGGCACCACGAAGCAGAAGGGAGTGCCCGCACAGATCGTCGACGCCCAGTCTGCGGAGGGAATTGACGCCGTCTCCGGCGCGACCTATACCTCCAAAACCATCTGCCGCCTCGTGAGCGAGGCGCTGCGCGACGCGAAGATCGGAGGCGAGCGATGAAACACCCGACCTTTCTCACAAAGCTCCTCTGCCTCGCGCTGCTCATCGTCCTGTTTTACGGCTATCAGCAGGTGGCGCTCTCCCGCGCCGCCGCCGTCGCCGAGCGCGAGCAGGAGATCGCCCTCGCCGAGGCGCACAACCGCGAGGTGCAGCAGAAGATGAACGCCGTCTCCGAGCGCTATGTGCCCGGCGTCTATGAGGGCGAGGCGCAGGGCTTCGGCGGCGTCGTCAGGGTCTCCGTCACGGTCGACGAAAATGAGATCACCCAGATCGAGGTACTCTCCAGCGCGGGGGAGGACGCGGCCTATTTCTCGCAGGCCGAAACGCTCTGTGACAGGATTCTGCAGAAGCAGACCACCGATCTCGACGCCGTCACCGGCGCGACGCTCTCCTCCATCGGCCTGCTCGACGCCGTGGACGCGGCTTTGGAACAGGCGGTGAAGTGACATGGCAGAAAAACCGACCAATCCCCGCCGCGCGGCCAAGCAGAACGCCGTCATCCGCACGCTCGTTCAGCTCGTCTTCTTTCTCGCCATGCCGGGCGTTTTCGTCGCCGGGTTCAACGGCGTCAAGGCGATCTTTCAGTCCGTCGGCACGGGGCAGCCCTTCTCGTGGACGGGCTTTACGATGGCGCTCGCCGTCCTGTGCCTGTTCACGATGCTCTTCGGCCGCTTCTTCTGCGGCTGGGTCTGCTCCTTCGGCGCGCTGGGCGATTTTGTATACTGGCTCTCCGGTCTCGTGCAGAAGAAGCTCCTCCGCCGCAAAAAGCAGTTCCGCCTCCCGGAGCGCTTTCTCTCCTGGGGGCAGAAGGTCAAGTATCTCATCCTCGCCGCCGTCGTCGTGCTCTGCGCGCTCAATCTCTATGGCACGCTCGGCGTCTGGAGCCCGTGGGAGGCGTTCTCCATGCTCACGGCGCTGCGCCTGCCGCCGATGGGCCTCGCCGCCGCGCTGCTGGTGCTGATCGTCATCGGCATGGCGCTGCAGGAGCGCTTTTTCTGCCAGTTCCTCTGCCCGATGGGCGCGGTGTTCTCGCTCCTGCCGATTCTGCCGTTCGCGCAGCTGCGCCGGGCGGCTGACCGCTGCCCGAGCGGCTGTCAGCTCTGCAGGCGGCAATGCCCGGTCTCTGTGCGCATGGATGAGGACAATCTCCGCAAGGGCGAGTGCATCGCCTGCGACCGCTGCGCCAATACCTGCCCGCATGCGAATCTCTCCCGCTGGGATCGCCTGCTCCTGCGACGCCCCTGGCTCGGCGCGCTGCTCAAGGCCGCCGCCTTCTTCGCCCTCGGCGCCGCCCTCGGTCTCTGCCGGTTCTTTTAAGGCCTTCCCTCTTTGGGGGAAGGGGGACCGCGCTTGCGCGGTGGATGAGGGCGCCTCCCTCCGCACGCCGTCGGTTGACGAATCCCGCTGCAGGACTTATAATATATAGTCAGTTTTTTACGGAAGGATCCATTCACCCATGCGGTTTTTGAAACAATCACTTGCCCTGATGCTTGCGCTCGTGCTGCTCCTGCTCTCCGGCTGCGCCGGCAGCGCAGGGAAGGAGAGCGAGAGCGCCTCGCGCTCGGTCTTCGCCATGGACACGGTCATGGATGTCACAGCCTATGGCGCCAACGCCGAAAAAGCCGTCGTCGCTGCCGTCAATCGCATCACCGCACTCGAGCAGGCGTTTTCCGTCACGATGGAGGAAAGCGACGTTTATGCCGTCAACCACGCCTACGGCAAGCCCGTGGAGGTGTCCGGTGATACCGCCGCGCTGTTGTCGGACGCGCTGCGCTACTGCATGCTCACGCACGGCGCGCTCGACGTGTCGGTCTATCCCGTGCTCAAGGCATGGGGCTTCACCACGCAGGATTACCGCGTGCCGAAGGCGGACGAGCTGCAGGAGCTGCTCGCCCGCGTGGACTATGCCAAGGTGCATTGCGACGGGAATACCGTCACCGTGCCCGCCAATATGGAGATTGACCTCGGCAGCGTCGCCAAGGGCTATACCGGCGACCAGATCATGCAGATCTTCCGCGACAGCGGCGTCGCCTCCGGCATGATCAGCCTCGGCGGCAACGTGCAGACGCTTGGCTCAAAGCCCGATGGCAGCGCCTGGCGCATCGCCGTCCAGAACCCGCTCGGCGAGGGCTATGTCGGCGTCGTCGAGGTGCGCGACAAGGCCGTCGTCACCTCCGGCGGCTATGAGCGCTATTTTGAGCAGGACGGGGAGGTCTACTGGCACATCATCGACCCTGCCACCGGCGCTCCGGCGAAAAACGGCGTCATCTCCGCCACCATCGTCTCCGAATCCGGCGTCCGCTGCGACGCGCTCAGCACGGCGCTCTTCATCCTCGGGCGCGACGGCGCGGAGACCTACTGGCGCACGCACGGCGATTTTGACTATCTCCTCGTGCTGGACGACGGCTCCATCGTCGTCTCGCAGGGCATTGCCGACCGCTTTTCCGTTTCGGACGACTGGGCAGATCATGATCTCACGGTGGTGACGAAATGAAGAAAACCTCCTTCTGGATCATCCTGATCGCCGCGATTGCGCTCCTTGCCGCCGCAGCGGTGCTCTGGCTGCATTTCCGGCATTCGGACGCCGCCGTTGCAAACATCTATCTCGACGGCGAGTGCATCCGCTCCATCGACTTAAATGCCGTCACCGAGCCCGAGATCTTCACCGTGGAAGGGCCGATCGGCACGAACACCATTCAGGTCGAGCCCGGGCGCATCCGCGTCTCGAACGCCGAGTGTCCGGATCAGGTCTGCGTGCACATGGGCTGGCTCACGAGCGAGGGCGGCATGCCGATTGTCTGCCTGCCGAACAAGCTCGTCATCAGCCTCGACGACGTGCCCGCGAAGATCGGCGACGCGGAGATTGACGGGGTGGTCGGATGAAGTGGACCACAAAGCAGCTGAGCCTCATGGCGCTCCTGACGGCCATCGCCCTCGCCATCCATGTGGCGGAGGCGCAGATCCCCGCGCCCGTGCCGATCCCCGGCGTGAAGCTCGGCCTTGCCAACATCGTCACGGTCTATGCCATGTTCTCGCTCGGCCCCGGGCCGGCGCTCATGATCCTGATCGCCCGCATCCTGCTCGGCAGCCTCTTTTCCGGCGTCATGAGCCTCATGTACTCCCTCGCGGGCGGCCTGCTGTGCTACTGCGTCATGCTCCTGCTCCGCCGGGTGCTCACGAGAAAGCAGATCTGGGTCGCTTCCGTCATCGGCGCCGTGTTTCATAACGTCGGGCAGATTTTGGTCGCCATTGTCGTCACCGGCACGCCCGCCATCGTGTCGTATCTTCCGATCCTGCTCATCAGCGGCATCGCGGCAGGACTGTTCACAGGTGTCGCGGCACAGTATCTGGTCAATCGGATGGACAAGACAAAATAAAACAAATTAGGAATTAGGAATTAGGAATGAAGTGGGATTAGAGATAATTCCTCATTCCTCATTCCTAATTCCTCATTTATTGACTTTTCGCCTCGCAGCATTTAAAATTATTACTTGGTGATTTTATGAAAAAATACGTTCTTGCCGTCCTTGCCTCCGGCTGCCTCTGGGGCACGATGGGCTTTTTCACGCGCACGCTTGCGACCATCGGCATCGGCGCCGAGGGCGCGATTCTGGTGCGCTGTGCCATGGCGGCGCTCTGCTTTGCCGTCACGATCCTCCTCACAAACCGCGCCGCGTTTCGGGTAAAGCCCAAAGATTTCTGGTGCTTTTTCGGCAGCGGCGTCTGCGCGCTGCTGTTCTTCACCTGGTGCTATTTCCACGCCATCAACCTCATGAGCCTCTCGGCGGCGGCGATTCTGCTCTATACCGCGCCGACGATTGTCATGCTCCTCTCGGCGGTGTTCTTCAAAGAGCGCATCACGCCCCTCAAGCTCGCGGCGCTCGCGCTCGCGTTTCTCGGTTGTGTGCTTGTCTCCGGCGTCGGCGGCGGGGGAGCGCGCCTCACGGCACAGGGCGTCCTCTTCGGCCTTGGCTCCGGCATCGGCTACGCGCTCTACAGCATCTTCGCCCGCTTCGCGCTCAACCGCGGCTATTCCAGCTCCACGATCAACTTTTATTCCTGCCTTCTCGCCGCCCTCGGCGCGGCGCTCCTCTTCGGCTGGCAGGACACCTTTGCCTCCTTCACGGCGTCCTGGGGCAACGCGGGCCTGTGTCTGCTCGCGGGCGCGGTCACGTGCTATTTGCCGTATCTGTTTTATACCTACGGTCTCTCCGGGCTGGAAACGGGCAGAGCCTCCATCCTCGCCTCGGTCGAGCCCGTGGTCGCGACGCTCATCGGCATCCTCGTCTACCGCGAGACCATGAGCTTCCTCGCCGCACTCGGCGTCGTGCTGGTGCTCTCTGCGGTCGTGCTGCTCAATCTCCCGCAGAAGACTAAAATCGAAAAAAATAATCCATAATTATGCTTGACGAAACTTGTGCAGTATGCTAAAATCTGAATTTGCGTGGGTCGAAATGCAAAATGCGATGGAAACCCCGCAAAAAGCACAAAAAACATTGTAAAATCAATCGTTTCTTGGGCAAAACCACGGTTTATCCGAATCGCGATTTTCTGCGGTTCGCATAAATAAATTCTTAACTTTTTGAGGAAAGGAGGAAAACCATGCCGACATTTAACCAGCTGGTGCGCAAGGGCAGAAAGCAGGTGACCTACAAGTCCACTTCTCCCGCGCTGCAGAAGGGTCTGAACACGCTGAAGAATCGTGAGACCGATCTGAGCGCGCCCCAGAAGCGCGGCGTCTGCACCGCAGTGCGTACGTCCACCCCGAAGAAGCCGAACTCCGCTCTTCGTAAGATCGCCCGTGTGCGTCTGACCAACGGTTATGAGGTAACTGCTTACATTCCGGGTATCGGACACAACCTGCAGGAGCATAGCGTCGTTATGATCCGCGGCGGCCGTGTCAAGGACCTTCCCGGTGTGCGTTACCACATCATTCGCGGCACTCTGGACACCCAGGGCGTTTCCGGCAGAATGCAGGCCCGCAGCAAGTACGGTGCCAAGAAGCCGAAGGCCGGTAAGAAGTAAGATCCCAACGGCAAATTTTTGCCCTGTTGTTAACTCATATACGATATATATGGGTTCGTTGCATCAGGGCGCAGCGGAGGCGCCTCGTCGCCTTCGAGTACCTGTGAAATCATTTTATAATGAAGGAGGGAAGTAAAGTGCCACGCAGAGGTAACGTTCCCAAAAGAGAAATTCTGCCCGATCCTATGTACAACAGCGTGCTGGTGACCAAGCTCATCAACTCTGTCATGCTGGACGGCAAGAAGGGTGTTGCGCAGAAGGTTGTTTACGATGCCTTCAGCATCATCAAGGAAAAGACCGGTAAGGAGCCCCTGGACGCTTTCACCGAGGCCATGAACAACATCATGCCCAGTCTGGAAGTCAAGGCCCGCCGTGTTGGCGGCGCCACCTATCAGGTTCCTATGGAGGTTCGCCCTGAGCGTCGTCAGACGCTGGGTCTCCGCTGGCTGACGGGTTATGCCCGCAAGCGCAGCGAGAAGACCATGAAAGAGCGCCTCGCCGGCGAGATCATGGACGCCTGCAACAATACCGGCGCCGCCGTCAAAAAGCGCGAGGATACCCACAAGATGGCCGAGTCCAACAAGGCTTTCGCCCACTTCCGTTGGTAATCTGCTCGCTGCTTGAAAGCGTGCTATCTCCGCTTTGGGAGATGCGCTGAGAAAAATAGGAGCAAGAAAGCATATGCCCAGACAATATTCCCTGGAAAATACCCGCAACATTGGCATCAT
>JBGUHV010000110.1:0-2677 GCA_045112425.1 Oscillospiraceae bacterium | reverse complement strand
GATGCGCTCCGGGTCTCTCGTGCCCGTGCTGCGCACGAGCGCATCCGCCCTGCGGATGATGTTGTCGGTGCTGTTCAGCCGCGCCATGAAACCGCCTCCTGTCCTGGGTACAGATCGCGAAGATTGCAACAATCCGGAAACATCAAGTTTCTGACTTGTTACAAGCTCAGTATCTCACGCGACCTGTCCAAAAATAGAGACTCGGTTACTCTGCGGAGCGATTTTTCTTCGGGGCATATTTCTCCCGGTTGCGCCGCTTGGCCTCCACATAGGCCTCCTGCACGGCGAGCATGAGCGCGTCCATGTCCTCCTCCGCCATCTGGCCGCCGGCGAAGAGACCCGTCAGATCCTCGACCAGCGCTCTGGCGTCGCGCTCCCCGCGATAGCCGAAGCGGTCAGCGGAATCGGTGATGAACGCCTCCTTTTCCGTGAGCAGATAGTCCACGTCGCACTCCAGCACCTCGGCGAGCTTCGCGTAAAGCTCGCGCTGCTTCGGATACCGCCCCTCGACCTCCCAGCCGCGCAGCGTGCGCAGGGAAACCCCGACCGCCGCTCCGAGCTCGGTCTGTGAGAGATGCTTCTGTTTTCGGAGTTCCCGCAGCTTTTCGCCGAATTTCATAAAAAAACCTCCATACAGGAAAGCAATATTCCTAAATTTTCTGTAACCTCTTGACACCGGCAAGTAAAGTGCCTATAATGCGGAATTGCAGAACAGGCAAGCTACTTGCCTAATATGTTAACTGAAGTTGCCTGTTTTGTCAAGTATCAGAAAAAGGAGCGTGATAAAATCATCCGAACAACTGAACAGCCGACCGAAGGAAGATACGCAGGGAGTGTCGCCACGATACGAGCGCACGCCTGCGAAATACGCCGCGGAAGACCTCCGGGGCAGGAACCGACTTCGGGTGATCGGCAAAGCAAACGCGCAGCGCACAGAGAGGAGGAATTGCGTGGAGCCTTATTTCGTCATCAATGCTGAAGAGCTGCAGTCGCGCCCCTTCATTCCGCCCACGTTTCTGGTGGACGGCCTGATCCCGCAGGGCGTGAGCCTGCTCTGCGGGCCGAGCAAATGCGGCAAGAGCTGGCTGGTGCTCTGGATGGCCATGCGGATCTGTCAGGGGGAACCCGTCTGGGGCATGAAGACGCACCCGTGCGAGGTGCTGTATCTCTGTCTGGAGGACACCTGCTCGCGCCTGCAGGATCGTCTGTATCGCCTGCCGGATCCGGCGCCGCCGGGGCTCTGGCTGATGATCGCCGCCGGTAAGCTGCACGGCGGACTGGAGGAGCAGATCGAGGATCACCTCGCGGCGCATCCTGCCACGGAGCTGATCATCATCGACACCTTCCAGAAGATCCGCACCGCGCACGGCTCCGGCGTCGGCGTCTATGCCGGCGACTATGAGGACGTGTCCGCGCTCAAACGGATCGCGGACGAGGCGCACATTTCCATCCTGCTCGTGCACCACCTGCGCAAGCAGAAGGACGGCAGCGACCCGTTCAATCAGATCTCCGGCAGCAACGGCATCCTCGGCGCGGCGGACGCGGCCTTCGTCATGATCAAGGAGCGCCGGTCGCAGGATACGACCTCCATGTACCTCACCGGACGGGACGTTCCGTATCAGGAGCTGGTGCTGCGCATGGAAAACTGCGTCTGGGAGCTGGTCGAGCGAAAGCATGAGGACGAGCTGCGCGAGGAGGAGATCCCGCCGTTTCTGCATCGCCTGCTCGGCTTTCTGCAGGAGCATCCGGACTGGACCGGCACGGCCACACAGCTGGTCGAGCAGATGGACGAGGACGAGGGCATGAAGTACCGGGTCATCAAGATTCTTAGCCGCTTCCAGCACGATTATCTGGAGCCGAACGGCATCACGTTTTCGTCCCGCAGGACGCCGAAGGAGCGCATCCTGCAGCTGCGCCTGCATGACAGTTATGACAGTTGTGACACTAAAATCGCGGGGTAAGGTATCCATGAAAGAAACTGTCATTACCGTCATCACCGTCATGGGCATGTCTGTTTCCGCATCTCTCCGCAGGGGCAGTCCCACACCTGTCCGCAGGGATAGCGAGCATCGGATTGTGACACCACAATCCACCGACCCAAGGGACACCCCTGAATACCCCGGAAAGGAGGTCGCATGACAGTGCAGCAGAATGTTGCGTTTACCGTGCGGATGCCGCCGAGTACGAAGAGCAAGCTCCGCCGCATGGCGAAGGCCCGAGGCGTGTCACAGTCGCAGTTTCTCTGCTCGCTCATTGAGGGCAGAACCGCGGAGGCGGCGCCGCCCAAAGCGTTCTGGGACGCGATGCACGAGCTGTATCGCATCCATGACGGACTGATTCGAGACGGCAGGGCGGAGGACGCCCGCCGGCTGGAGCTGTCCATTGTGGCTCTGCAGAGCGCCTTCACGATGGAACCGGAGGAGGTGCGCTGATGGCGACAACGAAGCTGTGGCACATTTCCGGCAACCTCAGAGATGTGATCGATTACGCTGAGAACCCGGAGAAGACCTGCCCCATTCCGGATCTGGAGGATCTCGCCAACGCGGCGCGCTATGTGCAGCGGCCGGAGGCAACCGCGGACGGACAGTTTGTGACCGGGATCAACTGTCTGGCGGAGACCGCCGTGCAGCAGATGCAGCTGACCAAGGAGCAGTATCACAAGACCGGCGGATATATC
>JBGUHV010000109.1:0-6356 GCA_045112425.1 Oscillospiraceae bacterium | reverse complement strand
GACGCTCCGCAGAAAGGCGGGCAGGACGGAGTTTTCCATGCCGGAAGGGTTCAGCGGACTCGTGGCCGTGTGGAGAGACGGAGAGACGACCAACCGTTACCGCTGGAAAAACGGAAAGCTCGTGGTCCCGGAATCGGACACGGCGGAGATCCAGGTCGAATACTTCAAGACGCCGGAGACCATCAACGGAGAAACGCAGGACGACGAGGAATTCGAGGTATCGGAATTCGCGGCGCAGCTGCTGCCCTTCTACGTCTGCGCACAGAACCTGTTCCCGGATCTGATGATCGACTACCGGCCGTATCTGCTGGAATGGGAAAAGGGCCTGCAGGAGCTGGAGCGCCGGCAGGCAGAGCGCGGCGGAGGTATCCGATTCGTGAACACGTTTTACCGGAGGGGCTGAGTCATGGCGAGACGAACAGGACTGAGCATCCGCACAACGATCTATAACACGTTCCGCGGGGCGGACTTCTCTTCGGACCCGTGCAACGTGCATCCGACGAGGAGCCCGTTCTGCACGAACATGGTTGCGGATCAGGGCGGCATGCCGGAAAAGCGCCTCGGATGGCGCACGGTGCACAAGCTCGGAGACGCCCGCGTGAACGGGCTGTTCTCGGCGAAATTCGGGAACACGGTGAAATTCCTCGCGCACGTCGGATCCAAAATGTACACCTGGGCAGACGGGGCACAGCCGACGCTTGCGAGAACGGGACTGAACGACGGAAGGAGTCAGGCGGTTCCGATGGGCGGGAAGCTCTGGATCGTGACCGGCGGGGAATATCTCTGCTGGGACGGCGAGAGCGTGGAGGATGTGGCCGAGAGCGCGAAAGCGCCGACGACCGTGATCTCCAGAGACCCCGCAGGAGGCGGCAGACCATATGAGAGCATCAACCTTGTCGGGCGGTATCGCGTGAACAGCTTTCTTTCGGACGGCAGCAGCACGGCGTATGTGCTGGATTCCACGATCGACGCGGAGGGCGAGATCTTCGTCACGGTCAACGGGGAGCCTATGACGAGCGGCTGGACGGCGGACAGGGCCGCGGGGACGATCACCTTTGACGCCGCGCCGCCGGCGCCTCTGGCCGGAGCGGAGGACAATGTGCAGATCAAGTTCCCGCATACTGTGCAGGGCTACGCAGACCGCATCAATAAATGCACGATCATCACGGCATTCGGTGTGGGCGAGACAAACCGCGTGGTGCTTTCGGGCAACCCGGATCATCCGAATCTGGACTGGACGAGCGGAGTCTATGACGCGGCTTTCATCCCGGATACGAGCTATGCGGCGATCGGGCTTGAAGGCGTGAAGATCCTCGGTTACTGCAGGATGGGCGCTTATCTCGGAATCGTCAAGGAGCAGCATCCGCAGGACAGTTCCGTGTTTCTGCGCTCGGCAGAGCTCGACGAAGAGGGCGAGGCCGTGTTTCCGATCCGTGCGGCGCTCGCGGGCGTCGGCGCGGTGAACACGAGCGGCTTTGCACGGCTGCTGGAGGAACCGCTGTTTCTCTCCGGGACGGGCATTTATGCGCTGACGACCTCTCTCTATACCTCGGAGCGGCTTGCGCAGAACCGAAGCTATTTCCTTAACGGCGCGCTGACACGCGAGCCGGATCTCACCGAGGCGGCGGCCGTGCAGTGGCAGGGAATGTATCTGCTTTCGGTCGGAAACGGGCACGTTTACGTCCTCGACGCCCGCCAGGCGAAAAGCTATCGTTACGCGAGCCAGAGCGACTTCTCCTATGAGGGGTACTTTTGGGACGCGGTCCCGGCGCGCTGCTGGATGGTGAACAACCGAGGCGCGGAGGAGGATCTCTGGTTTGGAACGTCGGACGGGCGCGTCTGCAGGTTCAACAACGACGTGGAGGGCGTGGAACGCTTTATGGACGACGACCAGCCCGTGCGCGCCGTGTGGGCAACGAAGCTCGACGACGACGGTGACGCCACGGTGGAAAAGACCATGATCAAGCGCGGGGCTGCCGTGACGATCAAGCCGAACGCCCACACTTCTGCGAAGGTCTACGTGATCAAGGACGAGCAGGCCGAGCGGCTGATCGCGGAGGGCAGCATGACAATCTTCTCGTGGGAGGATCTCGACTTTGACGATTTCACGTTCGAGACCTACGACGGGCCGAAGGACATCATGCTTCACACGAAAATCAAGAAATACAAGCGCCTGCAGCTGCTCGTGGTGAACGAGGCGGAGCGGCAGGGCTTCGGCGTGTTCGCGATCACGAAGCACTATGTGTGCGGTAACTTTGCGAAGAAATGAGGGAGAAGAGCATGAAGCGCAAGAAGATGGACTCCATCGCCCGGGCGACGGGCTATGACTACTCCGACCGCGAGGCCAGACAGAGCACGGTCGCGGATCTGTTCGGCAAGGCGAGAAACGCCAGAGCGCCGGCGGAGCGGGACTGGGAGACCTTTAACGACTATTACAATTTCCTGCACGACGCCGCAATGGAAATGAAGGAAGCATACGAGGAGCGCGGACTGCCGTTTGACCCGGCTGTGATCCCGGACCCGTATATCGCTGTGGAGACGCAGATCCAGACGAGCGTCCCGGAGCCGGAGTTTCGCGGCAGGGACGACGATCTCGACAGCCAGAAGGCAAAGCTCCGCGAGCACGCCGTCCGCTTTGTGTGCGAAAACAACCGTCTGGATGACATGAACACGTCCAATGAGCGCCGGCTCGTGAAATTGGGCGACGCCTTTTGGAAGGTGTACTGGGATCCGGAAATGCGCTGCGGCGCGGACGAGGGCGACATTCACATTGAGGACGTGCCGGTGGAGGCACTCTATGTGGATCCTGCCTGCAGGGAAAAGGGCATTCAGGCCGGACAGTATGTGATTCATCTGTACAGGATGCACAAGGTGGCATTCTGCAATCACTACGCGAAGGAGCTGAAAAAGCTCGGGATCGACCCGGAGGAAGTGATGAGCACGGATTACTCCTCGGAGCTCAAGCTGTTCGACATGACGAGCGGCGTCAACGACGAGGAGGACACCGTGACCGTGCTGGAACACTGGTTCAAGCATCCGTTTGATGTGACCGAGGAAGGAAAGCGCATTTCGGCCGGAACCGTCGGCTGCTCAATTCAGGTGGGCGGGAAGGAAATCAAGTACATCCCGAATTACTGGGAGCACACATGCCGGCAGAACAAGCTGTTTCCGTTCGTGCATTACTGGAGAATCCGGGACGAAAACCAATTCTACAACAAGAGCGAGCTGTTTGCGATCCTCGGAATGGTGGACGCCGCGGACAGAAAACTCGGCATGGCGGAAGCGAACGACTCCATGATGGCAAACGGCATTGTGCTCACAGAGCAGGGCGTGTTTGCCGACGGCAAGGGACCGAGCAACGAGCCCGGCGCAATTTGGGAGCTCAAACAGGGCAAAATCAACAGCGTCCGCCGTCTCGGCGGCCTGCAGAGCATTCAGAACGCCGTGGGCGGCGTGGAATGGTATCAGCGGCAGATCCAGAGGGCGAACCGCAATTATGAGACGAACCAGGGCGCGGAGGCCAGCAGGGCCACGACGGCGACGGCTCTGAGCTTCATGCGACAGGACGCCCAAGCGCAGGACGAGATCAAGATCGCGGACCGCAGCAAGGGTTTCGAGCGGCTGTATGAGCTGATCGACTGGAGCTGCCTTGAGTTCTACGACACGGATCGCCTTATTTTCATCGGCGCAAAGAAGAAGGACGAAGAGCCGATCAGCGACGTTTTCAACAGCGCAATGATCCGAGGCGTCGTGGCGCCGGTCTACGACGCGCAGCAGCCGGACGTGATCGTGCGCGAGCAGCAGGAATACTGGCCGCGCGTGGACGTGACCGTGACGGCAGGGGACGGCGTGATCAAGGGCAAGCAGGCGACGCTTCGCGTGCTCGAGGCCATTGCGCAGATGAATATCACAGCGGACAACTGGAAAATCATTGCCGCGGAGCTGGAGATCCTGGACATCCCGAACAAGAAGGAAATCATTGACGGATGGCGTGCAAAATTTGAAACGCCCGCTTTGCCGGAGCAGCTTCCGGCCGCCGGACCGATCGGAATGCCGACGGGCGGCGCGCCGATCGGAATGCCGCCGGCGAGGGACGGCTTTGACACGCTGCCGGCGCTGCCGATGACGGAAGGAGCGATTTGATATGAACGATACGAAATGCAATCTGTGCGGGCTTGAGATGATCCGGCTGCGGCTGGTGAGCGGCGGCACGGTCTACGCCTGCCGCAACCCGAAATGCGAGAAGCACGGGAAGGAGGTCGTGAAATGAGCCTGACACGAATCAGAGACACGGCTGTGGAGATCATCCGCAATCTGCCGAACCGTCCAACGGGACTCGGCGGAAGAATGAGCGCGGCGGCGCTCAAGATGGCCTTTGACCAGGCGGCCGAGAACATCAAGAACGCCGTCAATCAGATGATCGGCGAGCTGGAGGGCACGGGCGGAGCGGCTGAGATCGGCTTCCAGAGGAGCACGGGCGTTCCGGCTGAAAATGTGCAGGACGCAATTGAGAACGTGCAGCAGCAGCTCGCGGGCGCTTCTCAGGGCGCCGTGCCGAATAACTCCATCAGCACCGAAAAGCTGGTGGACGGCGCTGTGACGGAAGACAAGCTGCTCGACGGCGCTGTTACTGCAGAAAAAATTGCGAGCAGCGTGTTTGAGTGGGTCGAACTGACGAACTCTACTCCGATTCAACCCACATCGGGAAAGGACTATGAGTCGAACACACTGCGGTTTTACTACTGCAGCGCTCTCAAGCTGATCCACGTTGTCGGCGACGTCATCTTCAATGTAACGACTACAGAGACCCCAAACGCCTTTATCCCGCTCCCGAAGAGAAGGGGCGTACAGGGCCATGTTGTTCTGGCTGCAAACGCGCACAGCTACATGGGTTCTTCGTTCAGAGACAAGGTCTACATCGACGGAAGGGCCGACATTGATCTCGGAAACGAAATGCGCGTATATCTTCTCGGATTGACGGATGCAGAATTGAACAAAAAATTCTCTGTCTATGTTTCCGGGTTCTACATTTGTCAGGAGGGATCGTAATGGCTGACGTGACAACGATTCCGATCATCAAACAGGGCGACGAGTACAACCTGCTCGTCGAGCTCAAGTTCAACGGCGAAACCATCAGCGAGGAGCATCTGCCGTTGCTGGCAGAAATCGAATTTGCGCTGGGAGATCTGGAGCCGGTTCATCTGAATCCTGCGAGGTGCTTCAGCAAAAGCCTCGGAAAGTTTCTCTTTCCGATCACGCAGGAGCAGACTTTCGAGCTTGAACAAGGGCGCACGGATCTCGATATCCGCGTGCAGTTTGTAGGCGGCAACGTGGTCGGCATCAAGCAGAAGCTCCGGCTCAAGGTGGCGGACGCCACGAGCGAAAATGTCCTGAATGCATCTCCGGACGGAGATGGCGACTATACCACATGGCCAGACTGGGATGAGGAGGTCTTTTGATGGACGAACGTGGCATTATTTCCAGAGCGAAGATCACGGCGCTGAAAGCGGCGATCCAGTCCAAGACCGGCACGACCGGCGGGATGACCATAGATCAGATGACGGAGGCGGTCAGAAATATGAGTACAGGCGGCGTGTTTCAGGTTCCGGTTGCATGGGGCGTTGAAGGGAGTGTTTGGAGCGTCACGGGCGACGTGACGGCCGAGGATATTCTGGAGCATCTGGACAACATCGAGCTCGTTGCTTCCGGAGCTGTATATCACTACATGGGCTGCATCTATACCGGCGGCTCTGCGACGCTGGCCTTTTCCAACTGTATTCCCGTTAATGGCGCTATGTATGTGGCGGCGTTCAAGCTGGTTATCGAGAACAACGAAATCACCAGTCTCGGGCAATTCCATTACACATTCCAATCTTCCTGATCGGTGGTGACGTCGGATGGCGAGTCGAAAGGCGCTGACGGAAGAGCAGCTGCTCCGCAAAAGAGAACAGTCGAAAGCGCGGAGAGAGGAGCGGAAAGCGGCTGGCCTCTGCGTTTACTGCGGCGGGAAGGACGAGCGGACAACTTCAGGGAAAATTTACTGCGCCAAATGCAGCGAGAAGGAAAATCAGCGGCAGCGCCTCCTGAAGGAGAAGCGGAAAGCAAACGGCATCTGCACCATTTGCGGCGGACAGGATGACCGCACGAAAGGCGGCGCGGCATACTGCACGGCATGCGCGAAAAAGATCAACGACGATCAGCGCAGGAGGCGCCATTCCAACCAAGAGCTCAGAGCACGGCAAAACGCCGAGAAAAAGGCAGATTACCAATACTTGAAGAAAAACCATTTGTGTGTGCTCTGCGGGACGAAGGACGCTTACACGCTCGCGGGCCGATGCTACTGTCAAGACTGCGCG
>JBGUHV010000108.1:0-16049 GCA_045112425.1 Oscillospiraceae bacterium | reverse complement strand
GCCGGGCATAGTCCTCGCCCATCTCATCGTCCACGGCTTCGATCAGACTCTGCGAGGTAATCACGCCGAGCAGCTTGTTCCGGTCATCCAGCACGGGGATGCTGTTTTCCGAATAATTCTTCAGCCGTTCGATGCAGTCGGCCGTCTGCTCGGTCGCGTAAACGTAGGGAAAGGACGCGACGATGAGCTCCTCCAGCGGCGTTTCCTTTCTGGCGATGATCAGATCCTTCAAATCCACGGCGCCGCAGTATTCATCCTGTTCATCCACGACGAATATCGTGGCGATGTTGTCGTTTTCCTCGGCCTGCCGCACCAGCTCGCTCATGGCCTGCTTGATCGTCATATCCTCGCGGATGACGATGCAGTTTGTCGTCATGCGGCTGCCGATCTCGTCATCGTCAAAGGAGGCAATCAGGCGAATTTCGCGCCGGAGATCGTCTGAGAGCAGACCCAAAATCAGATCGCGTTTTTCCCGGTCTGCACGGCGCAGGATCTCTACGGCCGTGTCCGTATCGAGCGCCGCGATGACCGCCGCCTCTTTTTTCAGATCCAGCTCGCCGAAGAAAGCCCCGGCCTCCTCGTCCTCCAAATGCTCAAACAGATCCGCCAGAAGCTCCGGCGCGCAGGCGCGGAAAAATTTTTTTCGCTCCGCTTCCGTCAGCTTCGGGAGCACATCGGCAATATCACTGCCGTGATAGTCCTCCAGCCGCCGCATCACGACCTTCGGCGCATCGTTGCTGCGCAGAATCTCCAGTATTTCCGCAGCATAATCCGGCCGAGTTCCGGCCACTGTCAAAATTTCTTTGTTTTCCATTTTTTCACCCACCGTTTCTTTGCTTTTTTCGAGACGTGCGGTTCAATGGGCGCAAAAAACCCGTGTACATGCCTCGCATATACACGGACAGACGATCATCAGGCGAGCGCAGGCGGCAAAAAGTGCCGGCTTGCGCCATCCTGCGCACATCGTCGTCCGGGCACGCTGAAACCGCAACTGTCACCGTTTGCCACTTTGTTCACCTCCAGAAAATGGTGGTTGTATTTTATCACACAGAGCGCAAAAAAATCAAGCATTTGCGCAGCCGCATCATCGGAACATTCCGCTATCCGATGCCGCGCTTGCCGTAAATCAGCGCCCGATCCTCCGGCTGTACCTGGCGGAGCGTCCATACGGCATCGATGTTCGGGAGCGGGCCCGGCTCGCCGCAGGTGCGCACCTCGAGCCGCAGCCCGTCCGGCGCCTGCACGGCGCGGTAATCTGCGACCCACGGGAGGGAGAACAGCGTGTTTTCGAGCCGCAAAAACGCGTCCGCGCCGAGGCGCGAGACCGTGTCAAGCCGGCGAATTTCGCTCCCGCAGGGGCAGGGGCCGGGGAGGATTCTTGCCCGGTCGCCGGTGCAGTAGCGGATGAGCGGCATCGCCTCCATGCCGATCGTCGTGATGACAAGCTCGCCCCATTCGCCTTCCGGCAGGGGCGTTCCGTCCGGCGAAACGATCTCCGCGATCACATGGTTTTCGCGCAGGTGCATCCCCGCGTGGGCAGGGCAGGTGATCGCCCCGCCGAGCGCCATCTCGCGCGAGCCGTAGTGCGGAAAGAGCCGCGAGCCGAGCAGCGCCTCGATGCCCCGCAGCACGGCCTCCGGGCAGGCGTCGCCGCTCACGAGCGCGCGGCGGAGACTCGCTCTGCCGCAGACACGCAGCAGACTCAAAAGCGGCACGGACATGCCGACGAAGGTGTCGGGCCGCTCGCGCTCCAGAATTTCAGCGAGCTCGGCGTAGCTTTTGCCGACGCCGACGCGCAGCGGCCTCGCGCCGAGGCGCCCGATGGCCGCGGCGATCAGCTCGCCCAGCCCGTTCGGGCCGGAGAAGGGAAAGCAGATCATCGTGACGCTGCCGGGGAAGATGAGCTCGCCCAGCCCCGCCTCGAAGAGCTGCACCGTGCGCTCGAGGTCGCCCGCGGTGTAAAAAAGCCGCTTGGCCTCGCCCGTGGTGCCGCTCGTGCGCTCGGTCACGACGCGCGCCACCGCGCTCTGCGACAGGAGCAGCATACCGTTCCCGTGCGCCGCGAGGTCTGCCGCCGTGGTCAGCGGCAGCGCCGCGAGCTCCGTCAGCGAACGCAAAGACGCCGGCAGGTCTCGGTAGAAGCCCTGCCGGTCGTGTTCTTTTTTGAGCAGCGCGTTGAGCTTTCGCAGCTGCATGGCCTCGATCTCCGCGCGGGAGAGGGAGGTCATCTGTTCCTGCGCGCAGACCAGCGCGTCGAGCCTTGAGCGCCGCATTTACAGAAACCCTCGATTGGTCAGAATCTCCATGCACTTTTGGAAGGTGTCGGCGATGATCTGCGGGCAGTACTGCACGCGCTTTGCGGGGTTTCCCTTCGTGATGTCGCGGCACTCGATGCCGCCGAAGGCGTCGAGCATTTCCTCCTCGAACCACTGGGTAAACTCCGCCATGGCGGGCTTGTGCTGCTGGTCATAGTAGCCGATATCCTGACCCTTGCCGGTGAAATAGGAGATCACGCAGGCGCCGCCGGTCATGCAGCCGCAGCAGCCCTGCGAAAAGCCGACGCCGCCGTTGAGCCCGCCCATGGCCTTCACGAGGCCGGGGTTCTCCTCGCCGGTCGTCTCCAGCATGAGGATCGCAAGAATTTGGGAGCAGAAATAGCCGTACCGGCTCAGCTCCATCACGCGGTCAAACAGATCCATGGTTACCCTTCCTTCCGATCAGCATCCAGTATTGGCTTTTTCCCTTTGGGGCAGGGCAGGGGCCCGCCGTGCCCGCCCAGAGCGCGCGGAGATAATATTCCCGCCACGCCGCCGTCCAGTCCTCCTGCACGACGATCTCAAACCCCGCCGCGGTCAAAAGCGGCTCGGGGTCGGAAAAAAACACGTCCGCCAGCAGCAGCTTCCCGCCGGGCTTTAAGAGTCTCGCACTCTCGCGCAGCGCGCCCGGCACGTCGCCCGAGACGAAGAAGGCGCACTCGCTCATCACGGCGTCGAAGCTGCCGTCCGGAAAGCTCGTGTGAAGAAGGTCTCCTTCTTCCACGTCCGGCGCGGTAATCAGATCGACCCCGCAGGCGTCGTAGCCGAGGCTGCGGAGCAGGCGCACGCCGTCGCCGTCGCCCGCGCCGAGATCGAGCACCCTCGCGCCGGGCTGCAGACCGGCGAGCGCGATCAGGTGTCTCGTGTCTCCCGGGTGCCGCGTCATTTGTCCTCCAGCGCCCGCTCCACGGACGCCACCTTGCCCAGCGCCAGCGACTCCGGCACATAGACAAAGCCGCACTTGGGGCAGACCGGCAGCTCCACGGGAAAGCCGTTATCGAGATAGAGAAACTTCGCCTTGCCCTTCACGAGCGGCACGCCGCACTTGAGACACTGCAGCTTGCCCTCGGGGTCTATGGTGTAATAGCTTCGCTCGTCCATCAGCCGTTCCTCCTCTCGACCTGCATGCGGTGGCTGTAGGCCCGGTGCACCAGACAGGCGTCCTCGCCCGTCTCCGTGAAGGCGACCCAGAACGTCGTGTTTCCGATGCGCGCGCGGGCGATGGTCTGCCCGCTCTCAGAGTCGAGCACGGCCTCGCCGGTCTCGCGCATGGCGCGGAGCACCGCCTCCACGTCCTCGGTGAGAATCATGCGCACATCCATCATTTCGCGCGCCTCGGGCGTATAGGTAATCTTGAAATCCGGCTCCATGCCGATTGTCTCCTCGTTCCAGTATTGGCGCAGCAGCTCGCGCTTGAGCGCGCGGCGGTTCATTCGCCTCTCGCTGATGTCGGGCGGGTCGCCGGCGTCCGTGCCGTAGACCAGCTCCAGCAGATGCCGCGATTCCTGCCCCGCGCGCGCGAAGCGGTCGCGGCAGGCCATGCAGTAGGTGACCCACGGCCCCTCGCCGCGCGAAAGACACTGCTCCGTTAATTCTCCCGCGACCTCGGGGTTCGCGTATCCGGCGAGCCCGCCGTAGCCGCAGCAGGGCGCGCGGTCGCCGCTGTCCTCCGGCTCGCGCAGCTCGCAGCCGAGCTGCTCCAAAAGCGCGCGGATCGCACTCTGCGTCTCCCGGTCTCCCCTCGCGCCGCAGGCGTCGTGCACCGCGACGGGGCGGTCGAGCCCCTTCGAGCCCTCCGGCAGACCGAGCCGCAGCAGCACGTCCCACACGCCGACGACGGACACGCCCGCGTGCCCGCGCAGCTGCCTTGCGCAGGTCGGGCAGCCCGCGATCACAATCGGGTCGCCGAGCTTGGCCAGCTCGGAATCCAGAAACGCCTTCGTCTGTTCATAGATCTCCGTGCGCCCGGCCCAGTCGGCAATCGCGCCGCAGCAGCCGAGCATGAGCCCTACGCCGCCATCGAGCCGCGCGGAGAGGTCCTCCCACGCCGCGCGCACCGTCTCGGGCGCCGCGGCGGCGGCCTGACAGCCGGGGAAGAAGACGTATCTGCACGTCTCGAATCCCGGCTGGGGTCTCGAAAGAAACGCCTCCTCGTTGGAAAAGAGCATGTCCAGCAGCGCGAATTCGTGCGGCGCGAGGGGCATTTTGTCGGTCGAGACCATATTCTCCCGCGCCAGATGGCAGACGCGCGCCATGTCCATGCCGTTGGGGCAGACGGCGGTGCACTGGCCGCAGAGGGCGCAGGAATTCATGGGCTTGTTGAGCTGATGATCGCCCATGATGATCTGCGTGTTGTTGTAAATCTCCCGCGCGAGCAGGCCGGGGTGCTTGCCGTAATGGCGCAGATACGCGCAGGTTTTGAGGCACTGCTCGCACTTACACTGGATGCAGCGCTTTGCTTCTTCAATCGCCTGCTCGCGCTCATAGCCCGCCGCCGGAATCGGCACGCGATGAAGCGCATCGGCCACGGAGAGATCGGTATAGAGCCGGCTCTCCACCGCGCCCTCCGCGCCGCGTGTGTTGCGGGGATCTAATTTCTGCGCGAGGCGGTCTGCCGTGAGCGCCGCCTTTTTCGCACCGAAGGCAGCACTCATCACGCCGCGGGAGCTGCCCATGATGAGACCCTCCGCCTCATAGAGCATGATATCCTCCGCGCACACGGCGTCCGGGAAAAAGACCCTCGCCGCCTCCTCGGAGGCGCAGAGAATCTCAAAATCCTCCCGCTTCTGCGCAAAAAATTCCGCCGTCAGATCACAGCCGAACTCGAAGTGAATCTCCTTGCCCTTTAAGCGCTTCAGCTCCAGCGCGAAGGCGGCCTCGTCCAGAAAGGGCGCGGCGTTTCTCAGATAGGCCTCCTCGTCGGTATCGCTGCAGAACACCGTGACCGGGTACATTTTCTTTTCCAGCTCGCCCGCGAGAAAAAGCGCGAAGAGCCCCGAGCCGAAGACGGCGGCCTTCTGTTTTTTCGCCGAGCGAAAGACGCTCCCGCGCCTCGCCCCCTCGCCGAAGCGGGCGGCGGCGGACTCCACCGCGCGGACGGCGACGGCGTCGCCGCGCTCGCCGAGACGGCAGGCCCCCTCGCACGGCGCCTCACAGCCGCTCGAGAGGATGAGCGGAAACGGCGCGATCTTCTCATAGAGCTGCAGCGCCTTTTTGAAGCTGCCCGCCGCGACCGCTGCGAGCAGGGCGCGGGTATCGAGCTTCAGCGGGCAGGCCGCATTGCAGAAGGGCGGCTGCTCATAGACGCAGCGCTCCACCATGCGCTCGATCTCCTCCTTGGAGATCTTGCTCACGTTGTAGACATGGGTGGAGCCGCGCTCCGGGATTCTGCTTTCCAAGGCCAACCCTCCCTTTGAAAACATGGGGATGCGGACAAAGTCCGCACCCCCAATATACCATGTTTTTTCAGACTTGAACAGGCTTAGCCGAGCGCTTTGAGCGCTGCGAGCACCTTGTCGGGCGTGGCCGGGATGCGCGTGACGCGCGCGCCCGTGGCGGCATAGATGGCGTTCAGGATCGCCGGGTGCGGCGCATCCAGCGGGGCCTCGCCGCAGCCGGCGGCGCCGTACGGGCCGGAGGGGCGGTAGGTCTCGACGTAGTGCAGCTCAATGTCGTCCGGCACGTCGTTCGGGTACGGGATGCCGCACTTCATGAGGCTCACATGCTTCGAGAGATCCTCGAAGTCCTCGCTCAAAGCAAGGCCGATGCCCTGCGCCAGACCGCCGTAGAAGTTGCCGTCGACGAGGAGCTTGTTCATGATCGTGCCGACGTCGGCCACGCAGGTGAACTTCTCCACCTTGACCTTGCCGGTCTGGGTGTCGACGCAGACCTCGGGCAGGAAGATCGTGTACATATAGGTCGCGAAGGGATCGCCCTGCGCGGTGTCCTGATCAATCGGATGGTCGGCGCAGAAGGTGGTGACCCAGTTGCCCTCGACCTTCAGCTGCTTGCCGTCGGCGACCATCTCGTCGTAGGTGCGCCAGGTGCCGTCGTCCTTCTTCATCTCGGCGAGCAGCGCTTCGGCGGCGAGACGGCAGGCGTTGCCGCTCATGACCTGCGAGCGGGAGCCGCCCGCGGGGCCGGAGTTCGGGGTGATCTTCGTGTCGTTCATCACGAGGCGGATCTGCTCGGGCCTGATGCCGGCCTGCCGCAGCGTCTCATGCGCGGAGACGAGCGCGCCCATGTCGGCGCCCTGACCGTGATCCTCCCAGGAGACGTAGATCGTGACGGTGCCGTCGGGATTCAGCTCCGCGAAGGCGGAGGAGGTGTCCACGCCGTCGAGGCCGCAGCCGTAGACGCCGAGGGAGACACCGATGCCGTATTGATAGCGTCCGTCGGAGGCGGCGTTCTTCTCCTCGCAGCGCTTCTTGCCGGCGTAGTACAGCGGGCGCGCCTTCTCAAAGAGCGCCTCCTCGCAGTAGACCTCCGGGGGATAGCCCGTCGGGATCGTGGTGCCCTCGGACTCCTTGTAGCAGTTCATCGCGCGCATCTCAAACGGGTCGATGCCCATCTTCGCGGCGAGACAGTCGATGGCGATATCCGAGCCCATGAAGGACTGCGGCGAGCCGTAGGCGCGGAAGGCGGAGCCCCAGGCGTGGTTCGTAAAGACGGTCTGGCTCTTGTTGCGGATCGAGGGGATGCCGTAGCCCGCGCCGGTGAACTGGCTCAGACGCATGGTCAGCAGGTCGCCGAACTCGGAGTACGGGCCGTGGTCGACGTAGTTGTCGCCCCAGAGGGCCAGCAGCTTGCCGTCCTTGTCGGCGGCGAGCTTGATGTGCATGAAGGCGGGGGAGCGCTTGCCGGTGTAGGTGATGTTCTGGAACTGGTTGAAGACCAGAGACACCGGGCGCTGGCAGATCTTCGCCGCCGCACCGAGGATCGCCTCGTTCGTGGGCGAGAACTTATAGCCGAAGGTGCCGCCCGCGTGGTTCTGCACGAGGCGCAGCTTCTCCATCGGCACGCCGATGCCGCCGGCGATCATGGGCATGTGCAGGTGGATGCCGATGGACTTGGAGTGCACGGTGACCATGCCGTCCTCGTCGATGTAGGCATAGCCGCAGTCGGGCTCGAGATGCAGGTGCGGCTGGCGGGAGCAGTAGCTCTCGATCTCGACCTGCTGCTCGTCGGGGATGCTCTCCCAGTCGAAGTCCGGGCCCTTGATGCAGTTGGTCTCGAAGAAGACGTTCGGCGTGCCGGGGTGGATCTCAATCGCGTCGGGCGCCATGGCGTCGGGCGCGCTCATGTAGGCCGGGAGCTCCTCGATCTCGACCTTCACGGCGTCGGCCGCGGCACGGGCGTGCGCCTCGGTGTCAGCCGCCACGATGGCAATTGCGTCGCCGAACTGGAAGATCTTGTCCGAGCAGAGGACCGGGCGCTCAAAGCCGTCGGTCTTGTTGTGCTTCGGCAGCATGACGAGGCCGTTGATCTGGTTCGTGCCGCCGGCGGCGAGAATGTCCTTGTAGGTGATGACCTTGAAGACGCCGGGCATCTTCTCGGCCTCAGAGGTGTCGATGCTCTTGATGTTCGCGTGGGAGACCTTCGCCTGCGTGAGCGCGAGGCGGAGCGTGCCCTCCGGCATCTTCAGCGCGTCGTCCGCGCCGAAATCCCAGGTGCCGGTGACCTTCTGGGCGGCGGAGGGGCGGATGTACTTCGTGCCCTTGATGCTGTCGCCCGTGGGCTTGAAGACGAGATCCTCCTTCGTCATCTCGCCGCGCAGCACGGCGGCGGCGTCCATGACGGCGTCGATCAGGGGCTTGTAGCCCGTGCAGCGGCAGAGGTTGCGCGTCTTGTTGAACCAGTCGCGGACCTCTTCTCTCGTCGGGCTCGGGTTCTGCTCGAGCAGCACCTTCGCGCTGATGATGAAGCCCGGCGTGCAGAAGCCGCACTGGGCGCAGCCGTGCGCCATCCACGCCACCTGCAGCGGGTGCATGTCGCTCAGGGTGCCGACGCCCTCAATCGTCGTGATCTCGGCGCCGTCCGGCACGCGGCTCATCTTATAGATGCAGCTCTTCGTGACCTTGCCGTTCATGATCACGTTGCACGCGCCGCAGTGACCCTCGCCGCAGCCGATTTTGCAGCCGGTGAGCAGCAGGTGCTCGCGCAGCACGGTGGCGAGCGTCTCGTCCTGTTCCATGACGAGCTTGCGCTCCACGCCGTTGATGATCAGTGTTTTCCGAATCATAGCATGTCCTCCTTTTATGTCGTTGGTTTTGATTCCTTCGTGTGTCCGCCGCAGGGGTCGTGGTCGAAGCCCTTGCCGGTGAGATCGCGCAGGCGCTCGAGCCCCCGCGCGGAGTAAAAGACGAGCTGGGATGTGCTCCCGTCGAGATTCTCTCCGCTCAGGCGCAGCAGATTCGCGTTCTCATAGAAGTCGATGGGGAGCTCCCGGCGAAACACCTCGCCGGTCCGCTCGTCCGTGACCTCCACGATCACGCTCCGCGCCGTGATTTCAAACAGCTCCCTGTCCTCCATGGGCAGACCTCCTTTGCTGATACTGCTTCTATGATATATTTTAATCGCTTTGATCGTTTTGCATCAACTTACAACAAAAAGCAATTCGCAGAAAAACCGAATTGCTTTTTAGATATATCCAACAAATCACAGGGAGTGTGTTCCTAATCTGTCAGTCAGTCCGTTGTCAGAACGGGATGATCAGTGACCCGGTGATGTCGCAGACCGGCACGCCGTGCAGGCGCTGCCCGGTCTCAGCCTCATAGCGCTCCGCCGCCCGGCGCACGCCGGGGAGACCGGGGTGATTCCAGTCGTGCAGGAGGAGATACCCGCCCGGCGCCATCCGGGGCACGAACCAGCGCAGCCCCGCGAGCGTGCTCTCCTCCAGATCCGCGTCGAGCGAGACGAGGGCGAAGGCCTCCGCCTCGAGTCCAGCGGCGGTCTCGGGAAACAGCCCCGCGCGGAGAACTGCTTTCTCCGCATATGGCAGGCGGCGCAGCACCGCCTCGGCGGAGGCGGTCTCATGCGCGGCGGCGAGGCCATCTGGTGCAGATTCAGAGGGGTCGAAGCCCGCGAACGTGTCGAAGAGATAGAAGGTTCTGTCCGGCTGCAGGGCGTTCATCGCGGCGGCGAACTCCCCGCGAAAGACGCCGAGCTCCGCCATCGCGCCGGGCACGGCGGAAAGCTCGCGGCAGATCGCCTCGAGCGTTTTCAGCCGCACCCAGTCGCCCGAGGCGGCAAAGGAGCCGTCATCCCAGAGCGGCGCGCGCACGAGCGCCTCCTGCCGCCGCAGCCGGTCGACAAAGGCGCCGCCCAAAGCGGCCCGCGCCGCGTCGTAGGAACCGTTGCGGTCTCGCAGCGCCATGTGGTTTTTGAGATACAGCACCTTCTCCTCCGGCAGCGGGAAGGCGGGCGCGTCCTTCGCCGTGACGATCAGAAGATCGACCGTCTGCGCCGCTATCTCCTCAACGGAAATCACCGGCCTGCCGAGAAAGGTCTCCCGCGTCGGCTGCGATTCCACGAAGGCCGCGATTTTTTCCGGCGGCAGCGCCTCGCGCGTGAGCTCCCCCGCGCCGCAGCCCGTGCCGTAAACATAGAGTTCCATGCCAATTCACTCCTTTGCTGCAGTTTATCACACATTTGTCAAAGAAAGCGACTAGTATTTCTTTACAAATCGTACCATTCGATCTATACTTAAGAATAGTTAAGCAAATGGAGGGAGCGCTATGCAGGGCCGCACGGATCGTCCGGAGACCGCCGCGCTGATCGTGGCGGCGGGCATGAGTTCGCGCATGGGCGACTTTAAGCCCATGCTCACCATCGGCGGGATGAGCATCGCCGAGCGCGTGATCACCACGTTTCAGCAGGCGGGCGTCACCCGCATCGTCGTCGTCACGGGCTATCAGGCGGAGCTCTTAGAGCGCCATCTCGCGGGGCGCGGAGTCGTCTTCCTGCGCAACGAGCGTTATGAGGAGACGCAGATGTTCGACTCCGCCTGCATCGGGCTGGAGTACCTGCGCGGGAAGTGTGACCGCGTGCTCTTCACGCCGGTGGACATTCCGCTCTTCACGGCGGCGACGGTGCGCGCGCTCTCAGCCTCCGACGCGGCGCTCGCCTGCCCCGTCTGCGAGGGCAGGCCCGGCCACCCGACCATGATCGCCGCCGATCTCATCGACGGCATTCTCGCGGATTCCGGCGAAAACGGCCTGCAGGGCGCGCTCTCGCGCTGCGGCGAGGAGATGCAGCGCATCCCCGTCGCCGATCCCGGCGTCCTCCACGACGCCGATACGCCGGATGATTATCAGAACCTCCTGCGCTATCACAACGAGCAGCTCATCCGCCCGGTGGTGCACGTCTCGCTCGCGCGGGAGAAGCCGTTTTTCGATGAGCGCGCCGCCATGCTCCTCGCCCTCGTGCAGGAGACCGGCTCGGTGCGCATGGCGTGCCAGCGGATGCAGCTGAGCTACTCCAGCGGCTGGAACGTGATCCGCACGCTGGAATCGCAGCTCAGCCGCCCGCTTGTGGAGCGCTCGCAGGGCGGCGCCGGCGGCGGCAAGAGCCGCCTCACCCCGGCGGGGCGGCAGCTTCTGGATCGCTATGGGGATTACGCCGCCGCCGTGCGCGCCGAGGCGGAGGCGCTGTTTGACGAGTATTTTCGGGGGGTGCTGGAATGAGACGCGTCTGTCTTCTGCGCCACGCAAGGCCGGATTTCCCGCCGGATAAGCGCCTCTGCCTCGGGCGGACGGATCTGCCCCTCGGCGCGCTCGGGCGCATGCAGGCCTGCCGCACGGCCGTCTGCATGGCGGACCTCGCCTTCGAGGCGGTGTACACCAGCCCGCTCAAACGCGCCGCGGAGACGGCGGGCTTTTTCTCCCCGGCCGCGCGCGTGCGCTCGGATCTGCGCGAGATCGACTGCGGCGACTGGGATGGGCTGGATTTTTCCGAAATTCAGCGCCGCTGGCCGGAGCTCTATGCCGCGCGCGGCAGGGATCTCTCCCTCCCGATGCCGAACGGCGAGACCGCGGAGGAGGTCAAAGCGCGCGCCGGGCGGGCGCTGGAACAAATTCTCGCCGAGACGACGGGAGACGTGCTCATCGTGGCGCACAGCTTCGTCATCCGCTCGCTGCTGGGCGACTGCGGCGCGCGCCTGCCCTATGCTTCGCTCACGATTCTGGGCGAGGAGAACGCCGTCGGCATGGTGCCGGAGACGCCGCTCACGCCGGGGCTGGCCGACCTGCTGCTCACCGTCGCCGCGCCGGGCGCCGCGATTGAGGCGCACTGCCGCGCGGTGGAAAGAGAAGCGCGCCGCATCTGCGACGCCCTGCCGCTCGCGCTGGACGTCGATCTGCTCTCCGCCGCCGCGCTGCTGCACGACGTCGCCCGTGCCGAGCCCGATCACGCGAAAACCGCCGCGCGCTGGCTGCGCGAGCTGGGGTATGAGAGTGCTGCCTACATCGTGGGGCAGCACCACGACCACGACAGCGCCATCTTGAATGAGGGCGCGATCCTGTATCTCGCGGATAAATGCGTTTTGGAGGATCGGGTTGTGCCGCTCGCGGAGCGGTTTGCGGAGAGTGAAGCCAAGTGCCTCACCGAGGAGGCCAAAGCCGCGCACGCGCGCCGCTATGCCGCGGCGGAGCGGCTGCGCGAGGAAGTCAACGCCATGTGTCAAACGGAGGTAGTGCGATGAAAACGATGTTTCAGACCATTTCGCAGCATCTCGGCGCCGGAGAGGATCTCGTGCTCGTCACGGTGGTGGCCTCCTCCGGCTCCACGCCGCGCGGCGCGGGCTCCAGGATGCTGTTAAACAGCCGTGGCCGCATCTGCGGCACCATCGGCGGCGGCGCGGTGGAATACCGCTCCGAGCAGCTCGCGCAGGAGGTGCTCCAGAGCCGGAAAAGCTGCGAGCAGAGCTTTCTCCTGTCGAAAAACGACGTGCAGGATCTCGGCATGATCTGCGGCGGCGACGTGCAGGTGTTTTTCCACTTCCTCGCCGCGGGCGACGAAACGGTGCTCGCCCTCGCGCAGGCGGCGGAGGCGCTCTTCGCCGAGGGGCACGATCTCTGGCTCGTCTCGGAGCTCTCGGCGGGCGGCAGCCTGGGGCTTTTCTCCCGCGAGCGCGGCTTCGTCGGCATTGACGCGCCCGAGGCGCTGCTGGACGCCATGCGCCGCTGCCCCGTGCGCGAGGAAATTGACGGGCGCGACTTCTATGTGGAGCAGATCCAGTCCTCCGGGCGCGTGCTCGTCTTCGGCTGCGGCCATGTGGCGCAGGCGCTTGTGCCGGTGCTCGCCGGGGTCGGCTTTCGCTGCGTCGCCATGGACGACCGCGAGGAGTTTGCGCGGCGCGAGCTCTTCCCGGACGCGGAGGACGTGCGGCTCATTGATTTTACGAATGTCGCCGCCTCCGTCACGATCACGGAGGAGGACTATCTCTGCGTCATGACGCGCGGGCACGCGTTCGACGCCGTCGTGCAGGCGCAGGCGATGCAAAGCCCCGCCGCCTACATCGGCGTCATCGGCAGCCGGCGGAAGATCGCGGGCGTGACGGCGCGGCTCAAGGAGGAATACGGCTTCGCGGACGCGGACTTCGAGCGCGTCACGTCGCCCATCGGCCTTGCCATCCGCGCCGAGACGCCGGAGGAGATTGCGATCTCCATCGCGGCGCAGCTCATCGCCCTGCGCGCTGAGCGCAGCGGAAGAAGATAAGAAAGAAGGAAGAATATGCCCAAATTCGCGGTCATCAGCGGTTTTCTCGGCGCCGGGAAAACCACCGTCATGATGGCGCTGACAAAATACAACCCCGCCGTCGCCATGATCTCGAACGATCTCGGCGAGGGCGTGGAGCTCGCCGACCACCGGTTTGCCAAGCTCTCCGGCTGTGATGCTTCGCAGATCACGGACGAGTGCATCTGCTTCTGCCACGACCGGCTGCTCGAGACCGTGGAGGCGCGCTTTTCCGAGGGGAAAACCCTCGTCGTGTCGGACATTCCGGGCTTCGGCGTCGGCGCGCTGGAGCACGTCTACCACGGCCTTGCCGGCAGGCTCGACTTTGCGCCCTTCACGGTGCTCATCGAGCCCGCGACGATTGCGGCGCTCCGCGCCAGGGGCGATCTCGCGCACATTCAGGATTCCCAGCTGCGCGAGGCGGATCTCATTGTGCTGAGTAAATGCGACCTCCTTTCGCCGGAGGACGCCGCCGAGGCCTCCGCCTGGCTCTCGGAGTGCTATCCCGAGGCGGAGGTGCTGCCCGTCAGCGCCCGCCGGGGCGACGGGATCGAGGCGCTCTGCCGCGCCCTCACGGAGGGCAGCGCCTCCATGCGCCACCCCGAGATCGACTATGACGGCGACGCGCTTCAGGGCGAGATGGCGAGCCTCAGCGAGGCGTACTATCAGTACTATGCCCGCATCTGCTGCTTTGACTGCGACGGCACGGCGTATCTGCGCGACCTCGCCGAGGAGATCACCTTCACGCCCTATCAGCCCGTGCGCATCCCGCACCTGAAGCTCCTTGCATGGACGCCGGAGGGGGATTACGGCCGGGTCGACTGGATGCACGGCCAGCCGCTCGAGATTACCCGCGCCTTCTCCCGCCCGTGCACCGAGCTCGCCGTCGTGATCAACGCGACGGCGGCGTGCGACGCCAAGACGCTTGACAGCATGATCTCCGTCGCGGAGCAGACGGTCTCCGACCGCTTTCAGCTGGAGGTCACGGTGCACAGGCGCGAGAGCTTCGGCATGGGGGAATGACATGGGCGAAGTGATCCGATCCACGCGCTCGGTCTGCCCCGTGTGCCTGAAAAACCTCCCCGCCGCGCTCCGCCGCGAAGGTGACGGGCGCGTCTGGCTGGAGAAAGCCTGCCCGGAGCACGGGGCATTCCGCGCGCTCGTCTGGCAGGGGAAGCGGGTTTTTGCAGAGTGGCTCCTCGCAGAGCCGCCGATGGCGGCGGAGGAAGGACAGCGCTGCCCAACCGACTGCGGCCTTTGCGGCCGGCATCAGGCCGGGAGCTGCTGCGTGCTGCTCGAGGTTACGCGCCGGTGCAATCTGCGCTGCCGCTTCTGCTTTGCCGACGGCGGGAGCGCGGAGACTGACCCGACGGCGGAGGCGCTCGAGGCCGCGATCACGGACATCGTGCAAAAGTGCGGGCCGGTGCTCCTGCAATTATCCGGCGGCGAGCCGACGCTGCGCGATGATCTGCCGCGCCTCATTCGCTTTGCCAAGGACGCCGGCTGCAGCTGCGTGCAGGTAAACACGAACGGCCTGCGCCTCGCGGCGGAGCCGGACTATGCCGCCCGCCTCGCCGAGGCGGGGCTCGATATCGTCTTCCTGCAGTTCGACGGGGTGGACGATCCGATCTATCAGACCCTGCGCGGCGCGCCGCTGCTGAAAGAGAAGACGGAGGCGATCCGCGTCTGCGATGCGCTCCGCCTCGGCGTCACGCTCGTGCCGACCATCGTGCCCGGCGTGAACGACCGCGCCCTCGGCGAGATCGTCCGCTTCGCGGCTGAGCACATCCCCGCCGTGCGAGGCGTGCACTTCCAGCCCGTGAGCTACTTCGGGCGGGCGGACGCCGCCCCGGCGGAGCGCTATACGCTCGACCGCCTCATGGCGGATCTGACGGAGCAGGCCGGCATCCCTGCCGACGCCTTTCTCCCCTCGCGGTGCGACCATCCGCTCTGCGGGTTTCACGCGGCGTTTCTGCCGGAGGCCGACGGGAGCCTGCGCCTGCTCGCCCGCTTCCGGCACGTCTCGCAAAAGCGCGGCTGCGCGGCGGACAACCGCGCCTATGTCGCGCGGCACTGGCGGCGCGCGCCGGACGAGCCGCAGCCGGATCTGGCCGCCGGGATGGATTTTGACACGTTTCTCTACCGCCTGCGCCAGCAGAGCCTTACGCTCTCGGCCATGGCGTTTCAGGACGCGATGAATCTGAACGTCGAGCGGCTGCGCCAGTGCACCCTGCACGTCTACCGCAGCGGCGCCATCGTGCCGTTCTGCGCCAATTATCTGACACCGATGGAGGAGAACTGAGATGCTGACATGGAACGTGACCTATCACTGCAAGCCGGGGCAGCGAGACGCCTTTTATCAGGCGCTGTGCGATCTCGGCGTCCGCGCCAATTCCAGGGCCGAGGACGGCAACTGCCGCTATGACTATTATTTTGCCGCCGAGGCGCCGGACGATCTGCTGCTCGTGGAGACGTGGACGACGCCGGAAAAACAGCAGGCACACTGCCAGACAGAATTGTTCGCCCGCCTGCAGACCTGCAAGGCGCAGTTCTGCACCGGCGTGGAGATCGAGAAATTCAACTGGTAAGCGTCGACCCGGCTGCCGGGTGTTTTGCCGTCTGTGCGTTTTGCAAAATCTGTGGTATACTTCTCCGCAGGAGGGATTTTGCATGATTTTTTACTTTACCGGAACCGGCAACTCGCTCTTTGCCGCAAAGCGGCTCGCCGCAGACGGCGAGCGCGTGATCTCCATGGTCGAGGCCATGCGCGAGCGCGATTTTCACTATACGCTCGCGGAAAACGAGCCGCTCGGCTTCGTCTTCCCGGTCTATTTCTACACCGTGAGCGACCCGGTGCTCAACTTTATTCGCAGTCTGACGGTGGAAAACGCATCCTTTGTCTATGCGGTCATCCCGTGCGGCGCGAGCATCGGCCCGGCCGGCGCGCTGCTGAAAAGCGAGCTCAAACAGCGCGGGCTCGATCTGCAGCGGGTCGATCCG
>JBGUHV010000107.1:0-4870 GCA_045112425.1 Oscillospiraceae bacterium | reverse complement strand
TATGCCCGGCTGGCCGGCCTGACCGCGGAGGAAGATCTCAATGAAACGCTGACCGAGAGCATGAAAAAGCGAATGCCCTGGCTGCTGATTCTGCTCGGGCTCGGCATTGTGGTCTCCACGGTCGTCGGCGCCTTTGAAAAGGTCGTGGCACAGCTGACGCTGATCATGGCCTTCCAATCCCTGATTCTGGACATGGCGGGCAACGTGGGCACGCAGTCCCTCGCCGTTACGATCCGGGTTTTGACGGATGAAAATCTCACGCTCGCCCAAAAAGGGCGGCTCGTGTGGAAGGAAATGCGCGTCGGTCTCTGCAACGGGCTGATTCTGGGCGTGATCTCCTTTGTGCTGGTCGGGCTTTATATCCGGCTGTTCAAGGGGCAGTCGCTGCTGCTGGCCTTCTCGGTGTCCGGCTGCATCGGTCTCTCGCTCGTGCTGGCGATGCTCATTTCCAGCGCGGTGGGAACGCTCATTCCGCTCTTCTTCCAGAAGATCAAGGTCGACCCCGCAGTCGCCTCCGGCCCGCTGATCACGACGGTGAACGATCTCGTCGCCGTGGTGGCCTACTACGGGCTGAGCTGGCTGCTGCTGCTGAATGTCATGCACTTCGGCGCGTGAGGAAATGCAAACATCAGACCGGAGGTGCTTTTGAAAGCACCTCCGGTCTGTCTGTCATTTCGCATGAAGAAGCTCCGCCGACCGATCTATGACCGTTTCCAGCGCGCCGTCCAGCTTGCGGGAGAGCCTGGAAAGCTTATGATAGGCATGGCGGTCATCCCCGGGCTCGCTGCCGAGGGCGACGATCTCCCCGCGCTCCAAATAAGGCCGCCAGCGCTCCCGGTCGTGGTGATGTGACAGGGCAGAGAAGCTGACCTCCCCCCTGCAGCCGATGGCAAAAAGCCGCTGCGCGTCTTCCTCGTTCAGGCGCTCCATGCCCGCGATGATAAGGCCGTGCCCCTGCTGCTGCAGCCGCTCGAGGGACGCTGCGGTCACTTCCGTGAGCCGTCCATCCGGCAGGCGCAGCAGCAGCCAGCCGTCCCCGATGCAGAGCGCGGAGAGCGCCTCCCGCTCCGCAAAAAACAGAAGACCGGCATTTCATGGGTAACGAAATGCCGGTCTTCTGTCAGTATGAGTGAAGGGGGAGTTCCCCGCATCCTATGAGAGGAAAAGAGTATCAGTATGCGGGGAGGAAGTTGGCTTCATCTTAACAAAATCGGAGTGAAACACAAGGCGCATTTTCTCCCATGTGTCCAATTTTTGCATAATATTCGTATTTTGCGCAAAATCAGGCCGTCTCCGGCTGCCCGAATTCCGTTCGGACGAACGATTCGGCGAGCTCGCTGAGATGATCCACCGCGGCGTCCACATCCACGTCCATCCGTTTCCACAAAAAGCGGAGGAAAAAACCGAGGAACGCGATGCAGCAGAAATCCGCAAGCTCCCGCACCTTCTCGTCCGGGACGCCCTTCGCCTCCGGGCGGGCGCGGAGATTCTGATCGAACACGTCATAGACGCGGCTGAAAAAGAACTGCTCCAGACGCTCTCTGGAAATGGAATTGTAGATATGGTAGATCAGACGGCTGTTGTCCTGGCAATAATGCAGCAGCGCCTTCACGGACGCCTGCCAGTGCGCCGCGTCGGTGGGGATATAGCCGCTCACCTCCGCCGTCAGCCAGTGGTCCAGCAGATCATAGATGTCCTCATAGTGATAATAGAACGTGTTGGGGCTGATCTCGCACCGCTTGACCAGCTCGGTCACGGTGATTTTGTCAAAGGGCATCTCCGTCAGCATGTCCTGAAAGGTCTGCCGGATCGCCTTCTCCGTAAATTGCATCATCGAAATCACCTCCATCGGATTGTTTGAATTTTTCACAGTCGCGGGAAAACGCAACCGGACAATTCCGCCGGAGTGTCAGCTTTTTGTGCAAAACCGCAGCGTTCCCCAATCGTCAGAGCAGATATTGATACACGGCCCAGAAGTGGCAGAACGTGCCGAGCAGACAGAAGACGTGAAACACGCTGTGGCGGTAGCGCTTCGATTTTCCGACGCCGTAGAGCACCGCGCCGATGGAATACATCACGCCGCCCAGCACCATATAGAGCATCCCCATCGGCCCGATCGAGCGCAGCAGCGCGGGCACGCCGATGAGAATTGACCAGCCGCTGAGCAGATGGCACACGACGCTCGCGACCTGAAAGCGATCCACGTCAATTGCCGTGAGGACGATGCCCAGCACGGTAAAGAGTGCGACAACGCCGAGCAGAATCCAGCCCTCTGTGCCGCCGACGCCGAGCAGCGCCACCGGAAGATACGTTCCGAACACCAGCAGATACACGTTGCAGTGGTCGATGACCCGCATCACCCTTTTCCCCGCGAGATTCGGCGAGAGCGCATGGTAGACGCAGGAGACGGTATAGAGCTGAATCATCGCGACGCCGAAGAGCGTCACCGTGATGATCGGCAGCGTCCCCTGCGCGCGGATCGCCAGCAGCGTCAGCGCCGCCGCGCTCAGGAGCGCGCCGAGCCCGTGCGTCACGGCGTTGCAGATCTCCTCGCCCATCGTGTAATCCGGAATGCGGACGGTGTGCTTTTTGACCTGATCCATTTTGATTCCTCCTTACGGGTGCGGCTTGCCCTCGCGGTAAGCCGCCATGATCTCCCGGAACACCTCGCCCGGATAGGGCGGCGTCCAGACGATTGCGTTTGCGCCGGCGGAGACCGTCTGCTCCAGACTCTCATCGCTCGGGCCGCAGGTGGCGATGAGCGGCAGATTCGGATACTGCGTGCGCAGTTGATGCACGATCTCAGGCGTTTTTGCGCCGGCTGCCACGTGGAGGATGCTCGCCCCGCTGCGGATGCGCTCGCGGGCGCCCTCGGCATTGACCGCCGTGACGATGATCGGGATATCGACGGCGTCCGCGAGCTCGCGCACGACCAGATTGCTCGTCGGCGCGTTGACAACGACGCCGCTGGCCCCCTGCATCTCGGCATACATCGCGAGATTCACCACGCGCTTTCCCTGCGTGAGACCGCCGCCGACGCCGGCAAACACCGGAATGTCCGCGGCGTGGATGAGCGCCTCGGTGATGATCGGCTGCGGCGTATAGGGATAGACCGCGAGCACGGCGTCCGCGTCCACGTTGCGGATGGTCGCCACGTCCGTGGAGAACACGATTGAGCGAATGCGCTTGCCGAAGATGACAATGCCGCTGCAGGCGCTGATCTTCTCCGGGACGCGCAGCGCAAAGCTGCGCAGCTTCCCGCTGATCTGCGGCGCGCTCGTCTGCCCGGCTTCCGTTTCAAAAATCACGCGGGAGGCTCTCGCGATCTCTTCCTCCCGGCGCTGTCTGAGTTTTCCCATAGCCGTGTCTCCTTTCGCGTTTCATAAATTATTTTATCTGATTTCTAAAACCATATTAATTGGTTTTTCAAAATTTGTCAAGTCATTTTTGACAGCACGTCTTGCGTTTTCGGCATACATGTGCTATTCTGCAGACAGAAAACGAGGTGAGAAACATGGAAGCAGAGCTGAAATCCATCTGCGAGGCGCTCGCGGGGCGGACGCTGCCGCGCTGGGAAGCGCTGCCGGATCTGGAGCTCTATATGGATCAGGTGACGTCGCTGGTCGGGCGGTATCTGCAGGATGACCGGGGGCTGACCGCCTCCATGGTGAACAATTACGTCAAGCACAAGGCCATGCCTGCGCCGGTTCGGAAAAAATACACGCGCGAGCATCTGGCCTATCTGATCGTGATCTGCACGCTCAAGCCCGTGCTGCCCATCTCCACCATCCGGCAGATGATGGACGACGAGCTCGCCGAGCAGGAACTGCCGCCGTTTTACGATGCGTTCTGCGATCTGTTTGAGGAGAGCTGCCGGGAGACGGCAAAGCGCCACCTGAAACACGAGACCGCATCCCGCGCAGGCATCCTCTGCCGGGCGGCGCTGTATGCCGGCGCGGAGCAGTCCCTCGCGCTGCAAACCGCAGCCGCGCAGCCGGAAGATGAAAACGAATAAAATAATCATCCACCGGCAAAGCCGGGGGTTCTTCATAGACGGGCGTAGCCCTCTGTTCCTCGCGGACGCGTAGAACGCGTAATACGTTCTGCCATCTGCGTGGGATTGTTACTTGCCGCCCTTAAAAGGGCCCACTTCACTCATGGTTAACCGTTCGCCGAGCATATCCTCTTTCAGTTGGTTCTTGATGTACTCCGCAATTCGGCTTGTGTTCTTTCCTACTGTATCCACGTAATATCCCTTGCACCAGAATTCTCGGTTGCGATATTTATATTTTAGTTCGCCGAATTGCTCATACAGCATTGTGCTGCTCTTGCCTTTCAGATATCCCATGAAGCTTGATACCGACATTTTAGGTGGAATCTCAACCAGCATATGCACATGATCCGGGCATACTTCTGCTTCCAGGATATTCACACCCTTCCATTCGCACAGCTGCCGCAGGTTTTTTCCTATCGCTGCTCTTTTCTCTTTGAAAAATACTTTTCGCCTATACTTTGGTGCAAATACTATGTGGTATTTGCAATTCCACCTTGTATGAGATAAACTATGTGTGTCATTCAATCCCATCTTGAATGTCCTCCTTTTGCTGTTTTTCTTGTAGTGCAGTTGGCAGACCGCACTTCCAATTATACAGCAAAAGGAGTTTCTTTGTTTGCCTCATCGCTTAAGCTCTTTTGAACCGCTCGTCTAACGAGTGGTTTTCGGCATACAAAAAAGCAGACACGGCAACGTGTCTGCTTTTCTTTTATCCGGCGCCGCGTTTTTCAGCGGCCGCCCTGTTTTTTGCGCTCTCTGCCCAGGCATACCGCCGCGCTCAGAAATACGATGAGCGACGCGCTCAGAATGCCGGAC
>JBGUHV010000106.1:0-2534 GCA_045112425.1 Oscillospiraceae bacterium | reverse complement strand
GCGGCGGACAAGGCGGCCAGCATTCAGGAGAAGACCTCCTTCCTGCCGGACTATTCCTTCTCCGGCAGCGACAGCGCAGCCGGAACGACGGTCTCCGGGCTTGTCGGCAGCGCGATTGTGGCGGCGCTGGTGCTGCTGATCTGCCTGATCGGCGGATTCTTCCGCAAAAAGAATGTGCAGAAGCATTAAAGTATGATATAATCCAAAAAGGGACATCCGCCCGGATGTCCCTGATTTTAGGTTGGACGGATCGATATGGACAAAATCAACCATGCGCTCGACGAGTTTCGCGAGATGGACGCGCTCGCGGCGCAGGACTCCCCCATCCACCGAATGCACCCGCTGGTGAAGCTGCTGATCACACTGGCATACATTCTGTGCGTGGTCTCTTATCACAAATATCAATTGAGCGCGCTCGCCGTGATGGCGCTCTACCCGATTCTGATGTTTCAGCTGAGCGGCATTCCGGTTCGCACCTGTTTTTACAAGCTGCGCATCGTGCTGCCGCTGGTCTGCGCCGTGGGGCTCCTAAATCCCTTTTATGACCGTGCGCCGCTGCTGCAGCTCGGAAACATTACCGTGTCGGGCGGCGTGATCTCCATGATCACGCTGATGCTCAAGGGCGTGTTTGCGCTCATGGCATCCTTTCTCCTGATTGCGACGACGCCGATGGACTCGCTCTGCGCGGCGCTGCGAAAGCTCCACGTGCCGAGCCTGCTCGTGACGCTGCTGCTGCTTACCTACCGCTATGTGGCGGTGATGCTGCGGGAGGTCTCCGTCATGTCGGAGGCATATCACCTGCGCGCGCCGGGTCAGAAGGGCATCCACATCTCGGCCTGGGGCAGCTTCCTCGGCCAGCTGCTGCTGCGCAGCATGGATCGCGCGGAGGATCTCTATGAGAGCATGCTTTTGCGCGGCTTTCGCGGCGAGTTTTATTATGCCGAGGTACCGAAGTGCACGGCGGGCGCGGTGGCGTTCGCGCTCGGCTGCGCGGCGTTCTTCGCCGCGGCGAGGTGCTGGGATCTGCCCCAGCTGCTCGGAAATCTGTTTACCTGAGGGTTCGCTATGATTACCTTTAACAATGTATCCTTTGCCTACGAGGCGGACGCGCCGGTGCTAAAGAGCGTCTCCTTTCACATTGCGCCCGGCGAGGCCGTGGGGCTGATCGGCGCCAACGGCGCCGGAAAAAGCACGATCATGAAGCTGATGCTGGGGCTCCTCCCCTGCACGGAGGGTGAGATTCACGTGGACGGCGTGCGTGTGGAGAAAAAGACGCTGCCGCAGATCCGCCGCACGCTCGGCTTCGTGCTGCAGGACTCCGACAGCCAGATGTTCATGCCCACGGTCTATGAGGACATGATGTTCGCACCGCGAAACTACGGACTCTCCAAAGAGGAGGCCGAGCAGAAGGTCGACGCCGTTTTGGAGCAGCTGCATCTGACGGAGCTGAAGCACCGGCACAACCACAAGATCTCCGGCGGCGAAAAGCGCATGGCCGCGATTGCGACGATTCTCGCCATGGAGCCGAAGGCGATTTTGATGGATGAGCCGTCCATCGCGCTCGATCCGCTGAACCGCCGCACCGTCATCAACGCGATCAATGGCATGACGATGACCAAGCTCATCGCCTCGCACGATCTGGACATGATTCTCGACACCTGCTCGCGCGTGCTGCTGCTCTCCGGCGGACAGCTCGTCGCCGACGGGAGCGCGGATCAAATTCTGCGCGACAAGGCGCTGCTGGAGCAAAACCGCATGGAGCTTCCGTTCTGCCTCGCCGGCAGACACTGAAAAGGCGCGAAAATGCCCTGTTCCGATTGGGAACAGGGCGTTTTTCTTTGGATTAAAGTCCGAGCAGGCGGGCTGCCTTGAGCACGACCAGCTGGGTTTTGGGGTCGCAGATCTCGCCCTTCATGACGAGCTCGACCACGTCGGCCAGCGGACGCTTTTCCACCGTGAGGAACTCTCCCTCATCCGGCGTCTGCTCCTCTTGGCGCAGGCCGCGCGCGAGGAAAAGGCCAATGCGCTCGTCGCTGTAGGCCACGGAGGTATACATGACGCCGAGATCAATCCAATCGTCGGCGAGAAGCCCCGTCTCCTCCTTCAGCTCGCGCCTGGCGGCATCGAGGAACGTCTCCCCCGCGTCGACCTTTCCGGCGGGCGCTTCCGTGAGCACGCGGCGGAACGGATAGCGGAACTGGCGCACGAGATAGACCTCGTTTTCCTCCGTGAGCGGCAGCACGCAGGCCGCGCCGCTGTGGCGGATGTATTCGCGCGTTTTCAGCGCGCCGTCCGGCATGCGCACAACGTCCTCATGCACATGCAGCAGTCTGCCGTCGAACACCGATTTGGAGCTGACGGTCTGTTCAAAGAGCATTTCATCCATGCTGATCAGTTCTCCTTTTCATCCCAGAGCTTCAGCGCCGGGGAGAGCGGCTCGCCGCGAATCAGAACCGGCGGCTGAAAATGATTGTCCAAATTGTCGATGCGCACGATCGAGTTCCAACCCGCGCGGGCCGAGGGCTCGTTTTGGT
>JBGUHV010000105.1:0-3542 GCA_045112425.1 Oscillospiraceae bacterium | reverse complement strand
CGGGCGGGCGTGACGCCCGCCCCTCGCTTCGGCCAAACCGGGCCAAAGCCCGGTGCGATAAAAGCGAGTGCCCCTTTTTTGACTGTCGAAAAACGAGTTTTTCGACAGTCAAAAAAGGCTCATCTGGCTGGTTTCCGGCAGAGAGCCGAAGGCGCCGAGGTCTCTGAGCTGCTTCATGTGGGTCTGGCTGACCTTGGGGCAGGCAATGGCGATCTCCTCCTCGGAGACGAACTCGCGCCCGCCCTCGCGGCAGCGCTTGAGATCCTGCGCCGCGCTCTCGCCGAGGCCGGAGATGGCCACGAACGGCGGCAGCAGCGTGCCTTTTTCCGTGTTGGGGATGAAGCGCGTGGCATCGGAACGGTTGATGTCGATCTTCTCGAAGGTGAAGCCGCGGAGATTGAACTCATACACCGCCTCGAGCGTGACGAGGAGGTCGTCCTCCTTGTTGGTGCGCTCGGCCTTGTTCTGCAGCTCGTTGATCTTCTGGCGCGTGGCGGTCGTGCCGCCGCACATGATCTCGGCGTCGAAGGAGTCCTTCTGGCTGCGGCGGTAGAAATACGCGCTGTAGAACGCGAGCGGCTCATGCACCTTGAACCAGGCGATGCGGAAGGCCATCATAACATAGGCGACGGCGTGCGCCTTCGGGAACAGATACTGGATCTTGGCGAGGGAGTCGATATACCACTGAGGCACGTCGTGCTGCTCCATGAGCTCGACCCATCCCTCCTGGAAGCCGCCGCGGGCGACCTTGCCCTTTCGCACGGCCTCCATAATCTTGAAGGAGACCTTGGCGTCGATGCCGCGGCTGATGAGATAGAGCATGATATCATCGCGGCAGCCGACCGTCTGCGCGACGGTGGCGGTGCCGGAGGTGATGAGATCCTTGGCGTTGCCGAGCCAGACGTCCGTGCCGTGGCTGAAGCCGGACAGGCGCACCAGAACGTCAAACGTCTCCGGCTGGGTGTCGACGAGCATCTGGCGCGTAAAGCCCGTGCCGAACTCGGGGATGCCGATGGTGCCGGTCTTGCCGATGATGGGATCGTCGTCCGGCAGGCCGAGCGGGGCCGGCGACTTGAAGATGCCCATGGTCTCGGGATCGTCGAGCCGGATCTGCTTGGCGTCGCGGCCGGTCATATCCTCGAGCATGCGGATCATGGTCGGGTCATCGTGACCGAGCTCATCGAGCTTGAGGAGGTTTGCCTCCATGCAGTGATATTCAAAATGCGTGGTGATGATATCGCTGTTCGGGTCGTCCGCCGGGTGCTGCACGGGGCAGAAGTCCGTGACGTCCATGTCCTGCGGGATGACGACGAGGCCGCCGGGGTGCTGCCCGGTCGTGCGCTTGACGCCGACGCAGCCGTGTGCCAGCCTGTCCTTCTCCGCCTGCGGAATGTCGAGTCCGCGCTCCTCGGCGTACTTGAGGACGTAGCCATAGGCGGTCTTCTCGGCGAGCGTGCCGATCGTGCCGGCGCGGAAAACATGGTCGGAGCCGAAGAGCTCCTCGGTGTACTTGTGGGCGCGGCCCTGATACTCGCCGGAGAAGTTCAGGTCGATATCGGGCACCTTGTCGCCGCCGAAGCCGAGGAAGGTCTCGAACGGGATATCGAAGCCCTCCTTCTTCATCTCCGTGCCGCACGCCGGACAGACCTTGTCCGGCATGTCGGCTCCGCAGCCGTAGCCCTTGCCGGACTCGAAGTCCGTGTGGCGGCAGTTGGGGCAGACATAGTGCGCGGGCAGGGAGTTGACCTCCGTGATGCCGGAGAAATAGGCCACGAGCGAGGAGCCGACGCTGCCTCGGCTGCCGACGAGGTAGCCGTGCTCGAGGGAGTTGGCCACGAGCTTCTGGGCGGACATGTAGATGACGTCGTAGCCGCGGGAGAGAATGTCGTGCAGCTCGGTCTCGACGCGCGAGGTGATGATCTCGGGCGGGTTTTCGCCGTAGATCGCGTGCATCTTGCCGTAGACGAGGCTCTTGAGCTCCTCGGCGGAGTTTTCGATCTTCGGCGGGAAGAGATCCTTCGGCAGAAGCTCGAAGGTCTCGACTGTGTCGGCGAGGGAGACGGTGTTTTTCACGACGACCTCGCGGGCAGTCTCCTCGCCGAGGTAGGAAAATTCGTTCAGCATATCGTCCGTGGTGCGGAAGTAGAGCGGCATTTCCTTATCCGCGTCGGAGAAGCCCTTGGCGCCGAGCATGACGTGGCGGTAGATCTCCTGCTCGGGGTTGAGGAAGTGCACGTCGCCGGTGGCGACGACGGGCTTTCCCATCTCGCGGCCGAGGGCGAGGATGCGGCGGTTGAGCTCTCGCAGGCTCTCATCGTCCTTCACGGTGTCGTTTTCGATGAGGAAGCGGTTGTTCGCCAGCGGCATGATCTCGAAATAATCATAGAACGAGCCGATGCGCTTGAGCTCCGGGCGGCTCTTGCCGTAGAGCACGGCGTCGAACAGCTCGCCCGCCTCGCAGGCGGAGCCGATGATGAGCCCCTCGCGATACGCCGCAAGGAGGCTCTTCGGGATCGTGGGATTGCGCTTGAAATACTTCAGATAGGAGCGGGAGATGATCTCATAGAGATTCTTGAGGCCCTTCTTATTGCGCACGAGGATGGAGATGTGCCGCGTGCGGCGGCGGTGCGCGAGCCCCTCATTGACGAGGGCATTCATCTCGCCGAGGGTGTGCGCGCCCTTTTCGGCGAACATGGGGATAAAGCGCTCCATGATGCGGGCGACGACCATGGCGTCGTCCGAGGCGCGGTGGTGGTTGAAGTCCGGCAGGCTCAGGCGGTTGGAGACCATATCGAGCTTGTGCCGCTTGAGATCGGGCAGAAGAAACTGCGCCATGGGGAGCGTGTCGAGATAGACCGGCTCGAACGGGATGCCCGCCTGATGGCAGGCGTCGGACATAAAGCCGGTATCGAAATCGGCGTTGTGGGCAATCAGGGGCGTGTCGCCGCAGAAATCGAGGAACATGCGCATGGCCTCCGCGGGCTTCGGCGCGCCCTGCACGTCGATATCGCGGATGCCGGTGAGGCGGGTATTCTCCTCCGGGATCGGCATGCCGGGATCAACGAAGGTGTTGAATGTATCAAGGATTTCTTTGCCGCGGAAGCGCACCGCGCCGATCTCGGTCATGGCGTTTTCAAACACGCGCAGACCGGTGGTCTCGATATCGAAGGCGATGTATTCCTGATCGAGGGGCAGCTCCTCTCCCCCGTGCGCGGCGAGCGTACCATCCACGTCGTTGACTAGATAGCCCTCGACGCCGTAGATGATCTTGATGCCGTGCTTCTTGGCGGCCTTCCACGCATCCGGGAAGGCCTGCGCGACGCCGTGATCCGTGACGGCGATGGCGGGATGGCCCCACTTGGCCGCCTGCGCGATGAGATCGCCGGGATCGGAGAGGGCGTCGAGCGCGGAAAAGCGCGTGTGCAGATGCAGCTCGACGCGCTTTTCGTCCGCCGTATCCACACGCTCGGGGCGGGTGCCCTTGACGATGGACGTCGGCTGGAGCACCATGGAGTTGGCAAAGCGGTCAAAGTCGATCCGGC
>JBGUHV010000104.1:0-3314 GCA_045112425.1 Oscillospiraceae bacterium | reverse complement strand
CTCGACAAGCTGGAGGCGATGACCTGCGTCTGCTCCGTCGGGCTCGATATGATCGCCGTGCCCGGCGACACGACCGCCGAGACCCTCTCCGCCATCATCGCGGACGAGGCGGCCATCGGCATGGTGAACAACAAGACCACCGCCGCCCGGCTCATCCCCGCGCCGGGAAAGACCGTGGGCGACACGGTGGATTTCGGGGGCCTGCTCGGCACGGCGCCGGTCATGCCGGTGAATCCCTGCAGCCCGAAAACATTTATCGAGCGCGGCGGGAGAATCCCGGCGCCGCTGCACAGCCTCAAAAATTGATGTTTTTCAATCATCAATTTTGGGGACTCGCGCTCCATCGCGCCGGGCTTTGCCCGGCTTGGTCGGCGCGAGGGCGCGGCATCAGCCGCGCCTCAGGGAGATTTTCCGCCGCGCATGTCGCCGGAAAAACAATTGGATTGCATTCGCGGCTTTAAGAGCCGCGAACTCTGCTGAGAGCTTTTTGAAAGGAATTATCTATGGTACAGGAAAAAATGGATCGCATCAGCGAGCTGACGCGCATCTCGCGCGAGCGGGAGCTGACGGAGGAGGAAAAAACCGAGCGCCAGGCGCTGCGCGAGGAATATCTCGCCGAATGGCGCCGCGGCACGCTCGAGACGCTCGAGAGCCTCCGCATCGAAAAGGAAGACGGCACAATCGTGCCGCTGCCGAAGAAGAAGAAGAAGTAACCTCAAAAGAGAGCCTGCTTTGCAGGCTCTCTTTTGAACTACTCGCGCTCCATCGCCCTTCGGTTGGTCGGCGCGAGGGCTCGCCACGTCGCGGCAAGCTCCATATCCCTTGCTTCCCCGCGAGCGGGAAAGCAAGCTCATTCCACTGCCGCTCTTTACCAAATCAAAGCAATCTGCTTTGATTTGGAGAGGAAGAACGGGGGCGCGGATGCAGAGCTGTCGCGCCTCAGCGCGGCTGCGGAGTGGAGCAAGCCCGTTCTGACGACGCCCGAGGGAGTTTTTTCCACCGCACATGTCGCCGGAAAAACGGATTTGATCATATTCGCGCTTCCGCGCGAACTCTGCGAGGCCTATTCGCCGCATGAGAAAACCCCGGCTCGTTGAGTCGGGGTTTTGGTTTTATTCGGTGCGCAAGGCTTCCACCGGATCCTTCTTCGCGGCGCTGCGCGAGGGGATGACGCCGGCGACGAGCGTGAGCGTCATGCTGATGAGGATCAGGATGACCGCGACCGGCAGCGGCAGCTTCGCGCCGAGGGTGGCGATGCCGGTGAGCTTATGCAGCACGGCGTTGATCGGGATACACAGGAGATACGTCACGAGCACGCCGATGAGGCCCGAAACGAAGCCGATGATCATGGTCTCGGCGTTGAACATGCTCGAGACGTTCTTCTTCGACGCGCCGATGGCGCGCAGGATGCCGATCTCCTTCGTGCGCTCCTGCACGGAGATGAGCGTGATGACGCCGATCATGATCGACGAGACAATCAGCGAGATCGCGACGAAAGCGATGAGCACATAGGTAATCGCATTGATGATCGTGGTGACGCTGCTCATGAGGACGCCCGTGATGTCCGTATACTGGATGACCTGATCGTCGTTGCCGGCAGCCTCCATCTCGTCGTTATACCGGTCGAGGAAGGAGATGAAGCGCTCCTTGCCCTCGAAGTCCTTGAGATAGACGGAGATCTGCGCGGGCTCCGAGACGTCGGCATAGCCGAGCTGCTGGAGGTTGCCATTGGCGGTGGCGGCGGAGTTGCCGCGCGCGAGCGCCTGCATGAGGCGCGTGAGATCATCCTGCGTCATATTGAACCGGAACGCCTGCGCGAGCGCGCCCGCGTCCACCTGCATGGAGGCGGCCATCTGCTGCATCATGTCGCCCATGCTCTGCGCCATCTGCGCCTGCGCGGCGGCCTGGCCGAGCTGCTGCGCCATCTGCGCGGCGGCGGCGGTAATCGCGGCGGAGCCGGTATACTGGCTCACGGCGCCGTCCACGAGATCGGAGGTGATCGGCGCGCCGCCGGCGGCATTGCCGCCCATGCCGTACTGCTCCATGAGCTGCTGCAGCATGGCGGGATCGAGATTCTCGAGCATGGAGGGATCGATCCCCGCGGGGAGATCGCTGAAATCAAACCCGTCCGGCAGCGAGGGCTGCGAGGCCGCGGCTGCATAGCTCGTGACGAGGCCTGCGAGCATCGGCTGGAACATCTGCCGGAGCGCCTCGTCCGGCAGCGAATAGGCGTTTTTCAGCTGCGCGAGATCGGAGGCCGCGGCGTCGGAGGCGAGATAGCCGGATGCGAGGGAATCGGCCATGTCGGCGGTGAGGACGGCGCCCTCGCCGTTCTGCGCGATGAAGCTCCGCAGCATGCCGCGCCCAAGGCGGCCGAGCGCCGTGAGCAGATCCGTCTGCGCGGCGGCGGGATCGACCGTGGACTGCGGCAATTGCATATTCTGCATCATGGCGGACATGTCCGGCACATTGCCGCCGCCGAAGGCGCGGGAGAGCGCCGCCTGGTCGATGGTGATCATATCCTGGAAGTTCAGACTGTTCGAGCTGCCGTCGTCATCGTCGAAGCGGCGGCCGGAGAAGACGTCCGTCTCGGGGTCTGCCAGCTGCGACTGGACAATCTGGCTCTGGGCGGCGTGGTCAATGATGTGCTGCGTGAGGCTCGGCAGATACGCAAAGCCCGGGCCGAGCGCCGTGGCGGCGACGCCGTCCTTCGGCGCGACGATGCCGACGACGGTGAGCTTTTCAGCGTTCTCATAGAGGTTTTCCATCCAGCCCTCTTCCCCGCTGCGGTCCTCCCAGACGTTGTGCTCGCCGTTGTAGGCGTAGTAGTCCGTGGAATGAATGAGGCGCAGGTCGAGGTTCAGAAGATCGTCCGCCGTGAGGCGGAGCGGGTCGGGCGCAGACTCCACGACGCCGCCCTCCATGATCGTGTTCACCATGCTGTCCAGCTCCTCCGCCGGGCGGAGACCGATGGTATAGGTGAGCATATCGGTGATGCGGCCGGGGCTCGAGAGCACGAGCACGACCTCGTTATAGTTCTCCGGCCAGCGGCCGGCCTCGAAGTCAAACTGCGCGTCGAGCAGCTCGCGGTTGTCGATCATCTCGTTGAAGAGGCCGGAGGACTGCATCATCGGGTTTGAGGCCGCGGCGCCGCCCATGCTCTGCATGAGATAGCGCTCGACGATGCCGGGGTTGGCCTGCAGGAGCTCGCCCGCCGTGTCGCGGGTGTAGATCTGCGGGGTGATGCCGTAGCCGTAGGCGAGGGCGTTGAGATCCGGCTCGACCTCGCTGTAGTGCTCCTCGAGATAGCTCTT
>JBGUHV010000103.1:0-2693 GCA_045112425.1 Oscillospiraceae bacterium | reverse complement strand
CGTGCTGGCGAGCCGCCTGATCGACCGCCCGATGCGCCCGCTCTTCCCGAGCGACCTGCGCAACGACGTCGTCATCGCCTGCGAGGTGCTGAGCGTCGACCGCGACTGCAGCCCCGAGATCACCGCCATGATCGGCGCCTCCGCCGCCGTGAGCATCTCCGACGTGCCGTTCAACGGCCCCATCGCCGGCATCGTCCTCGGCTGGGACGGCGAGAAGTTCCTCTTCAACCCCACCCAGGAGGAGCGCAAGACCAACCGCATGATCACCACCATCGCCGCCACCCACAAGAAGATCGTCATGATCGAGTCCGAGGCCGACCAGGTTCCCGACGACGTCATGTATGAGGGCATTGTGCAGGCGCACGAGCACCTGCAGCCTGTGCTCGACCTCATCGACAAGATGGTCGCCGAGATCGGCAAGCCGAAGTTCGAGTATGAGCATGCCTCCTTTGACGACGAGCTCTTCGAGCTCCTGTGCGCCAACGAGATGGAAGGCATGGAGCACTGCATGGACACGGACGACAAGAACGTCCGCGAGGAGCGCGTGAACGAGTGGATCACCGCCGTGCAGGCCAAGTACGAAGAGGAGCATCCGGACATGATGCAGTTCATGGACGAGATCCTCTATAAGATGCAGAAGAAGATCGTCAAGAAGTGGCTGCTCGCCGGTCACCGCGTCGACGGCCGCAAGATGAACGAGATCCGCCCGCTCGCGAGCGAGGTCGGCGTGATCCCGAACGTCCACGGCTCCGGCCTGTTCACCCGCGGCCAGACGCAGGTGCTCAGCATCGCGACCCTCGCGACCCTCTCCATGGCCCAGAAGCTCGATACCATCTGGGAAGAGGAAGAGAAGCGCTTCATGCATCACTACAACATGCCCTCCTACTCCGTGGGCGAAGCCCGTGCCAGCCGCAGCACCAATCGCCGCGAGTATGGCCACGGCGCCCTCGTGGAGAAGGCGCTGCAGTCTGTCATCCCCGAGATCGAGGACTTCCCGTACGCCATCCGCGTGGTGTCCGAGGTGCTCAGCTCCAACGGCTCCACCTCTCAGGGCTCCATCTGCGGCAGCACCCTCGCCCTCATGGACGCCGGCGTGCCGCTCAAGGCGCCCGTCGCGGGCATCAGCTGCGGTCTGATTCAGGACGGCGACGATTTCACCACCTTTATCGACATCCAGGGTGTTGAGGACTTCCACGGCGAGATGGACTTCAAGGTCGCCGGCACGAAGGACGGCATCACCGCCATCCAGATGGACCTCAAGAATGACGGTCTGAAGCACGAGATCGTGAAGAACGCCTTCGAGATCACCCACGAGGCCCGCCTGCAGATTCTCGATGAGATCATGCTCAAGGCCATCCCTGAGCCGCGCAAGGAGCTCGCCAAGTCCGCCCCGAAGATGATCCAGATGAAGATCAACCCCGACAAGATCCGCGAGGTCATCGGCTCCGGCGGCAAGGTCATCCAGAAGATCACCGCCGATACCGGCTGCAAGATCGACATCGACGACGACGGCTCCATCTTCATCGCCTCCGAGGACATCGAGGCCTGCCGCGCTGCGCGCAGCATCATCGAGAACATCGTCTTCGAGCCCGAAGTCGGCGCGCTGTACTACGGCAAGGTCACGAACCTCCGCAGCGAGTTCGGCGCCTGGGTCGAGCTGGCCCCCGGCAAGGACGGCCTCGTCAAGATCAAGGATCTCGAGTTCAAGCGCACCGAGAAGGTCGAGGACGTGCTGAACGTCGGCGACATGACCTGGGTCAAGGTCATGAACGTGGACGACCGCGGCCGCGTGGACCTCTCCCGCAAGGACGCCATGCGCGAGAAGGGACTTCTCTAAACATTCAAAAATAGAGCCTGCTTTTGAGCAGGCTCTATTTTTGTTTTTACTCGCGCTTATCGCGCGGGCTTTGGCCCGCTTGGTCGGCGCGAGGGGCCGGCGCCACGCGAGACTTCCGCCTCTATTTGGAATAATTTGTATAAAAAGCGCAAAAAAGAATTCTGAGAAGCACTATTTTCTACAATTCGGAAATTGATTTTAGTGATTTAAGGTGTTATAATCCGAACCAATCTTTGGAAAAAGGAACGACGCAATCTGATGTTTATGCAGTCTCTGAACCTGATTATCAGCGCTGAGCTGGCTCTACTGATTAAGAGCCGGAACAGCGCGAAAAGTCATGCTCAGATTCTGCTGCCGCCTGCGATGTAAGGCGGCCTGAATACCGTCGCGGATCATACCCCGCGGTGTGACTTTTCGTCATGCCGCGGGGTTTTTCTTTTTCTTAAAAATCCATATTCAGGAAGGAAAGCGCTATGAACAATCGAATTATGATTTTCGACACCACCCTCCGGGATGGAGAACAGTCTCCGGGCTGCAGCATGAATCTGAAGGAAAAGATCGAAGTGGCCAGGTGCCTCGAGCGCCTGCACGTCGACGTGATCGAGGCGGGCTTTGCCATCTCCTCGCCCGGCGATTTCGAGAGCGTGCAGACCATCGCCTCCACAGTGAAGGAGGCGTCGGTCGCGTCGCTCGCGAGAGCCAACGAGCATGATATCGACGTGGCGTGGGATGCCGTGAAGCACGCTGCCAATCCCCGCATCCACCTCTTCCTCGCTACGAGCCCCCTGCACATGGAATATAAGCTCAAGAAAACGCCGGATCAGATTCTCGAGATGGCGGAGGCCATGACGCGCCA
>JBGUHV010000102.1:0-7195 GCA_045112425.1 Oscillospiraceae bacterium | reverse complement strand
GACAACGAAAGTGCAATCCCTTTCAGAGGGCTTGTCCCCAACAGGCTCTCTCTCATGTTTTCCGACTCCAATTCTCCTGAAAAAGGGGAAGCGCCCTGCCGGTTTTGTCCGTTCCGGCAGGGCGCTTTCTATTTGGCGCTTGCGCGCCCAAAACGAAAGGCGCCCCATCCGGGGCGCCTTTCGTTTTGATTACTCGCTTTTATCGCGCGGGGCTTAGGCCCCGCTTGGTCGAACCGAGGGGCGCGCGTCACGCGCGCCCAAGGGAGTTTTTGCCGCGGCAAACCCACGGCAAAAACGGATTTGAATTCTTCGCGCTTTGTGCGAACTCTGCGAGGCTTTATGCTGCGTGGATTTGGATGCCTTTTGCCATTAACATCAAGCCCATGGTGATGATCAGGATGGTACTGGCTTTGAGGATGTATTTATTGTACTTCCGTGTGAGTGCATCGCCGAGGAGGCCGAGTAAAAGCATGCAGACGCTGGTTCCTGCGCCGAAGGTCAGCATCGTGGCGGCGCCTTTTGCGGCGGAGGCTGCAGACGCGGCGACGAACCACATGGAGGTAAGCATGCCACAGGGCATGACGGCGGTGAGCAGGCCGATGACGAAGGGCCTCCCCCTGCGCCCGCAGGGGCTCGGGAGACCGGGGCGGAGCTTTCTCAAAAGCGGCACGCCCCACATCTGCAGGCCGATGAGGACGACGAGGCCGCCCGCAGCGAGAAAGACCGCGCTTTTCATCCCGGCGCTGAACGTCAGCACGCTCCCGACCGCGCCGAGGGCAAAGCCCGCGGCGGTATAGCCGACCATGCGCCCGCCGTTGTAGGCGAGGGCATGGTGCTGCGTGAGCATGATGCCGCCGCACATGCCGATGCAGTGGACGCCGCCCAGCAGCCCCGTGAGAAAGACGAGCCCCATGGGCATGCCCGCCTCCGCCATCGGCATCGGCACGGCGTCGATGAGCTTCGTCAGCAGGAGGTACAGCGCCGCAATGCAGAGAAGTCCAAGCGCGTCGGAGAGGAGATTGCGCCTCCCCTTTCCCACGGGATAACCCATTTTCGCAAGCCGCGCCTCAATGTCGGACTCGGTGATGCGGTCGGGGTCATACTCCGCGGTCACTTCGCTTTTGAGATAGCTCGTTTTCACGCTGCTGACGCCCTCAATCCGTTTGAGGCGGGCGTCGATCTCATAGGTGCAGTTGGGGCAGATGACGCCGTCCACGCGCTTTTGAAAGGTCTGAACGCTCATGCCGATCCTCCGAGATGCTTCAGCCTTGCCGCCATGCGCTCCAGCAGGGTCGGCCTGCGGTCAAAGGGCGGGTAGCCCAGAGTCTCGAGCGCCGCGCGGAGCGACGCCTCGGATGTGACGGCAGGGTCGTACCTCACCGTGACGAGCGACTGAAAGTACGCCGCGTCCGCGTCGATAACGCCGCGCTGCTGCATCAGACCGGAGAGGATGATCTCCGGACAGGCCACGCACCAGATGCCCCTGACATACGTTTTGAACACTGCTTCCTGCATCAGCGGTCACGCTCCTTTTTTTCTGCCCTGCTTCTGCAGGCGCAGGGAATTCATCAGCACGCCGATGGAGCTGAGCGACATGGCCATGGCGCAGAGCGACGGGTGCAGAAGCCCCGCGGCGGCCGCCGCGACGCCGACGGCGTTATATCCCAGCGCCCAGCGGAGATTCTGCCGGACGACGGTCATCGTTTTCTTCGAGATCTGAAACGCCTCGGTCAGCTTTGAGAGCTTCCCGGCGGGCAGGAGAATGCCGGCGGACTCGATGGCGACGTCCGAGCCGGTGCCCATGGCGACGGAGACGTCCGCCGCGGCAAGGGCGGGCGTGTCGTTGACGCCGTCGCCCACCATGCAGACGGTTTTGCCCTGCGCTTTGAGCTCCTTGATCTTTCGCACCTTGTCCTCCGGCAGCGCGCCGGAGAGCACATGGTCGACGCCGACCTTATCCGCAATCGCGTTTGCCGTCTCGGCATGGTCGCCGGTCAGGATCCAGAGCTCCTTCCCCGCTGCCTTGAGGGCGGCGACGGCAGCGCCGGCGTCCTCGCGCAGCACGTCCGCCACGCCGAGGACGCCGAGCAGGCGGTCGTTTTTCGCGACGCAGAGCTCGGTTTTGGCCTCTTTTCGCAAGTCCGGCAGCGCTTCCGGCAGCGGGATTCCGCGCTCCGCGAGCATTTCGCGGCTGCCGCAGAGCACCTCCTCGCCCGCGAGAACGCCCATGACACCGCGCCCGGGGAGATCGGCAAAGTCGGTGACCTCCAGATTCCCTTTGACGCGCGCTGTCACAGCCTTTGCAATCGGGTGATCGGAATGCGTTTCTATGGACGCGGCGACGCGAAGCAATTCTTCTTCCGTCACGCCGGGCAGCGGTTTGATGTCTGTGAGCCGCGGCTCGCCGACGGTGAGGGTGCCGGTTTTGTCGAACACGACGGCATCAGCCTTCCAGGCTGTTTCAAGCGCAGTGCCGTTTCGAAAGAGCACTCCGCGCTCCGCGCCCGCGCCGGAGCCCACCATCAGCGCCGTGGGCGTGGCGAGCCCGAGCGCGCAGGGGCAGGCGACGGTGAGCACGTCGCAGGCATTGAGAATCGCGCGCTCCAAATTACCTTTTTGGAGCCAGAGGACAAACGTGCCGGCAGCCGCCGCCATGACGCCGGGCACGAACCACTGCGCCGCCGCATCGGCGAAGCGCTGCACCGGCGCCTTTTCCGTCTGCGCCTGCCGCACCATGGCGACGATCTGCTGCAGAACGGAGTCTTTGCCGAGCGTCGAGGCCTCATAGATCACCGAGCCGGAGCGGTTCAGGCTGCCGCCGACGAGCCGGTCGCCCGCGGTCTTGTCCACAGGCATGCTCTCGCCGGTGAGCATGGATTCGTCCACGGCGCACGCGCCGCGCACGATCACGCCGTCCGCCGGAACGCGCTCGCCGGGGCGAAGCAGAATCGCATCCCCGACGCGAAGCTGCTCTGCCGCCAGCTCCTTCCATTCGCCGCCGCGCCGCACCATGGCGGCGGGGCTCTGCAGGCGCAGGAGCTTCCGGATGGCGGCGCCCGCCTCCCCCGCCGCGGCCTGCTCCATGTATTTGCCGAAGAGGATCAGGCTCAGGAGCACGCCCTGCGAGGTGAAATAGAGCGTGAAATGTTTCTTTCGCGTGAGCGCGACGAAGCTGCTGTAAAGCCAGATGATCGAGCTGGAGAGCGAGACCAGCAGATCCATGCCGAAGATGCGGCTGCGGAGATTCCGGAGCGCGCCGGCGTGAAAATACCGCGCGGGGCCAAACTGCAGCGCCGTGCCGAGCGCAAGCTGCGCCATGGGGTGCAGCTCCAGCATGAGCGGCGCGGTGAGCGCGGCGGTGGAGACCAGCGTCCGCAAAAGGCGCATCCTCGTGTCGAGCTGGTGGTACTCCTCCCCGGCTCGGAGATCCGTCACCTCCGCGTCCGCGACGACCGTGCGAACAGCGTCCAGCAAGGCGCGGCTGTCCACGCCCACGGGGCGGAATGTCACCATGAGCTTCCCGTCCGGGCGGTCAATCACATCACAAACGCCGTAAACCGCCCGCAAAGCGTCTTTGACGGCAGCCGTATCAGCGCCTGAAGACAGCGCGAGATCCGCCTCCTCCATGGGAACGCGAAAGCCCGCCTTCTTGACGTACAGAACCACGTCCTCCAAGGAGAGCGCCGTGTCGTCATAGGTCAGTTCCATCGTGCCGGCGGTGTAGTTCACCACCGTGCGCTCCACGCCCTTCTGCCGCCGCATGACGCGCTCGAGCGTGGAGGCGCAGGCGGCGCAGTCCATGCCGAGCACGGTGAGCGTGACGGTTTTCATCCGGTGTTACCCTTCGAGCTGCGCTTTATGTTCCTTGCGCATCTCCAGCATTCTCTTCGTCATGGGTACGCAGAGCACGACGAGATCGAGCAGCAGCGCCCAGTCGTACCACTTGATGCCCTGAATCCACTGACCCTCGTGCCAGACGCCCTTGTTAATCTTGAAATAGTTGTGGTTCCAGACGCCCCAGACGTCGGTGGTGGGCTTCCAGAAATGCACCTTGTTGAAGGCGACCGTCGTGAGCAGGCTGCCCACCGCGGCGGCGCTGAAGGAAGACGCGCGCTTGCTGCGAACCAGAAACTCCGTGACCGTGGGCAGCACGTAGACCGCGAGATTGATGACCCAGAGCTGCAGCGGGATGTGATAGTGCCAGCGCCTCGCCTGCAGAATGTGATCCGCGTCGTGCGCGAGCGTCAGGCCGAGCAGGGCGAGATTCCACTTCTCCACCTCGGCGGCGGTTTTGTCATCCAGACGGCTGTCCAGAAAGGCGGCTGTTTTCTTTTCCTGTTCCAACGTCATGATCGGTTCCTCCTGATTTTAATTTACCGTTTGGTCTATGTTTACCACTTGGTAAATTTAAAGTAGCATACTTTTCGCTGCCTGTCAACGGTTTTGTTGACCAGTTGGTTAATTTGTGGTATAATGCAGCCATGCCTATCATTGTTGACAGAGAAAAAATGCGCATGGATATCCTCATGGCCTTCCAGCGCTGCATCGAGAAAAAGCCCATCGACACCATCTCGCTCCGGGATATCGCGGCGGAAGCGGGCATGAGCCATCCGAAGCTGCTGCACTATTTCGACAGCAAGGATGATCTGATCCTGACGTATGTGAAATACACGAAGGATTACATGACCGAGCACTGCATGAATTGGTTCGCCACGCACGACAGAAAGGACTATGACTCAAACCTGGCATTTCTGAACGACTTCATGCACTACGTCGCCGAGGCGCCGGAGGGCGAGCTGCGCCCGAACGCCACCACCCAGACCTACGTTCTCGGCCACTACAAGGAGGAGATCGGGCAGATGGTGACGGCGGAGTTTCGCGAATGGCGCGAGATCATGGAGCAGTGCCTGACCGCGGTCTACGGCGAGGAGGTCGGCAAAAAAGAGGCCGAGGCGATGATGATTCTCATCTCCGGCACGTTCCTGTGCAACTACAACCGCGCGCTGACGGGCGAAATCAATGACAACATCATTGGATATCTCTCCAATTTGGCACAGTCATAAAAAGAAAAAGGGTGTGCCGCAAAAGCACGCCCTTCTCCATTTTGATGATTCGCTGTCAGAATCTTGTCATCCTGAGCGGAGCGCGAAAGCGCGGAGTCGAAGGATCTTGGCATGGCAGCAAAATAGAACGGCCAGCATCGTTCCAGCTGCTCTGCCAAGATCCTTCGACTCCACTTCGTTCCGCTCAGAATGACAGGCTTATTCACTGCGCAAAGCAAAAGGAACTGCTGCAAAATGCAGCAGTTCCTTTTGCTATTTTGAAATCTTACAGCGTTTTCAGATACGCCATCGTGACGTTGAGCGCGACGTCGGAGGCCATTTGCAGGGCATTGGCGTAGGCGCGCTCGGCGTGCTCGTCACCGTTATCGGAGACGGCGCGGAGAACGCAGAACGGCGTTTGGTTTACATAACAAACATGCGCAATGGCGCCGCCCTCCATCTCGCAGACGATGGCGGAGAACATGTCGACCAGACGGCGCTTGGTCTCGGTATCGCGGACGAAGATATCGCCGGAGGCGATGACGCCGGTCTGCGTATGGACGCCGAGCGCCTTTGCCGCGTCGGCGAGGCTTTCGACGAGGGCGGGGTCGCTCGGAAACTCGACGACGTTGATGCCGGAGACCATGCCGGGAGGATCGCCGAGACCGGTGGTGTCCATATCATGCTGCACGACGGCGCGGGCGATGCCGACGTCGGCGATGTTCAGCTGCTCGCTCAGAGAGCCGCCGACGCCGATGTTGAGCACAAAGTCGGGCTGATAGCGCAGGATCATCGTCTGCGCACAGAGCGCGGCGAAGACCTTGCCGATGCCGCACTGGGCGACGATGAGGTTCACATTGCCGAAGCGGCCGGAGACGAAGTCCACGCCGCTGATCGTCTCAACGACGGGATCGGCGAGCGCAGCCTTGAGCGCGTCCGTTTCGGGCTTCATGGCGCCGATGACGCCGACGGTTTTCAGTTTCATAGTCAAAGTCATTTCCTCTTTTATCTCTAAAGTGATCTGATTATATGCCGATGCGGGTCGGAAAGTCAAGCCGCTCGCGGCGGGCGGAGAGCTTTTCGGCGCGGCGGTCGATCTCCTGCTTCAGGGCGCGCTGGTCGTCCGTGGCCGCCGCCTCGTCATAGAGCGCGCGGATGAGGGCGTCCTGCTTTTCGATGAGGTCGTTTTTGATGAGCGCGGTCGGCTCGAGCGTGGAGGCGAGCTGGCCGCCCATCTCGGCGACACGCTGCTCGGCCTCGCGGCGAAGGCGCTCGGTCTCGGCGCGGACGCGCTCCATGCGCTGGGCGACGCGCTCGGTTTGATAGATGACCTCCGGGTAGGCGTCGGCAAAGCGGCGGTAGAAGACGGAGCGGTCGTGCAGCATGAGGCGCACCTCCCTGCCGATGGCCTCGGTGTTGTCCGCCTCGCTGTGTTCAACCGATTGCTTGACGAGCCGGAGGACGAAGTGCGAGACGATGAAATCCGCAACGAACACCGCCGCGAGCGCACCCGCGACGATCTCCTTCACCGGCAGGCGCACTCGCGCGAAGAGCGGCAGGAGCAGCGGATCGAGCACCTTGAAGATGAGCACGCCGCCGAGGCCGAAGAGGATGAGATTCCCGATCCAGATGCGGCCATGGAGGTTCATGGGCTTCTGGCTGTAATCCCACCAGCGGGCGTGAAATCGCTGTTCCATGACCCAGCTCGCGCCGTATTCAAGCGCGCCGCAGAGGAAAAACGACACGGCAAAGGTGGTGCCGTAGCCCGCATCCCAGCGGGAGACCAGCTGCATCGCCACCGTGATGAGCACGGCGCCGGAGCCGTAGATCGGCAGCCACGGCCCCGCGAGAAAGCCGCGGTTGATGAAGCGGTGATACTGGCGGTACTTGAGCACAACCTCAATGCACCAGCCGAGGAATGAAAACACAAAAAACAGCAAGACGAGATTGACAAGCGTCTCCAAGAGCAGTCCTTCCCTTCTGAAAACAGTTCTGCGTCATTATACGCCGATTCGGCAAAAAAATCACCGTGATTTTCCGCCAAAGCGAACCTTGTCATTTCTCGCTCTGAATGGTACAATCACGAAAAAGAACCGGAAACGGAGGTGCGCGCATGGAGCGATTCGGGCAGTTTTATCTGGACAAGGAAAAGG
>JBGUHV010000101.1:0-2237 GCA_045112425.1 Oscillospiraceae bacterium | reverse complement strand
GAGACCGATGCCGTCATTGCGGACGTTTCCAACGCGCCGTTTGAGATTCAGAGCGTCAAGCATGGCTCCAAGCAGATGAGCCCGCCGCCTCCGTTCATCACCTCCACGCTGCAGCAGGAGGCCTCCCGCCGCCTGGGCATGACGCCGAAGCGCACCATGTCGATTGCGCAGCAGCTCTATGAGGGCGTCGATCTCGCCGGCCGCGGCACGACCGGTCTCATTACCTACATGCGTACCGACTCGCTCCGTCTCTCCGACGAAGCGCTCAGCGCCGCGAAGGAGTTCATCATCGGCCGATACGGGCAGGACTACTACCCGCCCAAGACCCGCGTGTTCAAAACGAAGTCCGGCGCGCAGGACGCGCATGAGGCCATCCGCCCGACGGATGTGCATCTCACGCCGGAGAGCGTGCGCAAGGATCTCACGATGGATCAGTATCGGCTCTATCGCCTGATCTGGGGGCGCTTTACCGCCTCACAGATGGCGAACGCCGTCTATGATAACGTCACGGTCGACACCGTCTCCGCCAATCATCTCTTCCGCGCCAAGTACTCCGAGCAGAAGTTCGCGGGCTACACGGCTGTTTATGAAGAGGCGAAGGACGAAGAGCAGAGCGAGATCCGCCGCCCGCTGCCGGATATGAAGGACGGCGACCGGGTGCAGCTCGTCAAGACCTCGAAGGAGCAGCAGTTTACGCAGCCGCCCACACGCTATACGGAGGCCACGCTGATCCGCGCCATGGAGGAGAAGGGCATTGGCCGCCCGTCCACCTATGCGCCGACGATCTCGACCATCACCGCCCGCGACTATGTCATCAAGGAGGGCAAATACCTCCGGCCCACCAATCTGGGCGAGACGGTCACGCAGATGATGGAGGATTATTTCAAGGATATCGTCGATCTGGAGTTCACCGCGCATATGGAGGATGAGCTCGACCACATCGAGGCCGGCACCGCGCCGTGGAAGGACGTCCTCCGTGAGTTCTATTCCGGCTTTGAAGGCGAGCTCACCGATGCGGAAAAGCAGCTGGAGGGCAAGCACATCAAGGTGCCCGACGAGCTCTCCGACGAGAAGTGCGACGTCTGCGGCCGGCAGATGGTTGTCAAATCCGGTCGCTTCGGTCGTTTTCTCGCCTGCCCCGGCTATCCGGAGTGCACGTTCACGAAGCCTCTGGTCATCGAAATGCCCGGTAAATGCCCCAAGTGCGGCAGCCGGATTCTCAAGCGCACCAGCAAGAAGGGCTATACCTTCTATGCCTGCGAGCGCAGTCAGGAATGCGGCTTCATGAGCTGGGAGGTGCCCACGAAGGACTTCTGCCCCGACTGCGGCAAAACCCTCTTCAAGCCCTCCGGCCGCGGCGCAAAGAAGGCGTTCTGCATCAACCCCGAGTGCCGCAGCTTTGTGCCAGAGGACAAGCGCGGCTACCGCAAGAAAAAGACAGACAGCGGCGACGAAAAGAAGACTTCCAAGAAAGCCGCTGCAAAAAAGACAAAGACCGAATAAAGAGTGGAGAGTGAAAAGTGGAACGGAAGTTTAATCTCCACTTTTCACTCTCCACGTTCCGCTCTTTTGACTGGAGGAATTACTATGAATCCCGTAACCGTCATCGGCGCGGGTCTGGCAGGGTGCGAATGTGCCTGGCAGCTGGCAAAGCGCGGCGTGCCGGTTCGGCTTATTGAGATGAAGCCGAAGAAGCACACGCCTGCACATGTGTCCGATGATTTTGCGGAGCTTGTCTGCTCCAACTCTCTGCGCAGCGACGAGCTGACCAACGCAGTCGGGCTCCTGAAGGAGGAGCTCCGCCGGCTTGATTCCATCATCCTGCGCAGCGCGGATCAGAACCGTGTCGCCGCCGGCGGCGCGCTCGCCGTGGATCGCGAGGGCTTTGCCCGCACGATCACCGAGGCCATCCGCAGTCATCCGAATATCACCGTCATCGAGGAGGAGGCCACGGACATTCCTGCAGAGGGCATCGTCGTCCTCGCCACCGGCCCGCTCACCTCCGACGCCATGGCGGATCGCATCCAGGCGCTCTGCCCGGAGTTCGATCTGCACTTCTATGACGCTGTCGCACCGATTGTCACGCTCGAGAGCGTCGATATGGAGAGTGCTTTCTTTGCCTCCCGGTATGACAAGGGAACGGCGGATTATGTAAACTGTCCGATGGACAAGGACGAGTATCTCGCCTTCGTCCGGGAGCTGGTTTCGGCGAAGGAAGCGCCGGTGCACGGCTTTGA
>JBGUHV010000100.1:0-2590 GCA_045112425.1 Oscillospiraceae bacterium | reverse complement strand
CGACGTCACTGGTGTTGCAATCCGTTCCTCAACAGAGAGCTGCACTGCAGCTCTCTGTTGATTTCTGTTGACGAAAAGAACTTTTCGGGGTAAAATATACTGTCTTAGTATGAGAACGAAAGGGGAGGGGTCGCGTTGCGCCAGTTTCAGCCGGGTCAGCCGATCCTGCATGCCTATATTCTCGCCGCGGCGGACGCCGCGGTGCGGGAGTCGGAATCGACGTCGCTCGCCGCCGCCATGCTCTGCACGGCGGATGGAGCTCGCCCCTGCGGCCAGTGCCGCGACTGCCGGAAGGTTCTCCGAGGCCTGCACCCGGATGTCATCTGCGTTGACCCGGACGCCGGCGGCAGACGGCCCGTCTTCAAGGTGGATCAGATCCGCGACGTTTCCGCCGATGCCTATATCGTGCCCACCGAGGCGCAGCGCAAGGTCTATGTGCTCCGTCAGGCGGACACGATGAACCCCGCCGCGCAGAACGCCCTGCTCAAGCTGCTTGAGGAGCCGCCGCGCAGCGCTTCCTTCATCCTCGCCGTCGAGCGCGCGGAATCGCTCCTGCCCACGGTGCGCTCCCGCTGTGAGGTCATCCGCTGCAACACGGAGGCGGACGCCCTGCCCGAGGAGGCCGTGCAGGAGGCGGAGGCGTATCTCTCTCTGCTCGCGTGCGGCGACGCTGTCGGCCTGCTCCGCTGGAGCCGCGCCCATGAACGGGATGATACCGAGTCGATCCGTCTGCTGCTGGCTGCCATGCTGCGCCGGCTTACGGCGCATCTCTCCGGCGATCAGCCGCTTCCCGGTCTCTCCGCCGCCGATGCGCTCAGCGAGACAGAGCGCATCGAGCGCTGCCTTGAATATCTCCGTTCCAATGTCAGTGCGCGCCACATTTTCGGCGTGCTTGCTTTGACAAAACCAAACCGCTGAAAGAATTGAGGGTCTGCATTGACTGAAGTCATTTCCGTAAAGTTCAAGAATCGGGGCAAGTCCTATTACTTCGCGCCCGAAGGCGTCACGGCCGCCGCCGGCGACCATGTGATCGTCGAAACCGCCAAGGGGCTCGAGTTTGCCGACTGTGTCGAGGGCAACCACGAGGTGCCGGATGAGAGAGTCGTCAAGCCCCTGCGCCGCGTTGTGCGCATCGCCACCAAGAACGATCTGCGCATCGTGGAGCTCAACGAAACGCGCGAGCAGGAGGCCATGACCATCTGCCGCCGCAAGATCGAAGAGCACGGCCTCGATATGAAGCTCGTCGAAGCCGAATACAGCTTCGAGGGCAACAAGATCATGTTTTATTTCACGTCCGACGGGCGCGTCGATTTCCGCGAGCTCGTCAAGGATCTCGCCTCGGAGTTCCGCAGCCGCATCGAGCTGCGCCAGATCGGTGTGCGCGATGAGGCGAAGCTCCTCGGCGGCATCGGCATCTGCGGCCGTCCTTACTGCTGCAATCAGTTCCTCACGGACTTCCATCCCGTCTCCACCAAAATGGCGAAGGTGCAGTCCATGTCGCTGAACCCGACGAAGATCTCCGGCGCCTGCGGCCGTCTCATGTGCTGCCTGCGCTATGAGCAGGAGGCGTATGAGGAGCTCGTCAAGCTCGTGCCCAAGGTCGGCGCCTTCGTCGAAACGCCCGCGGGCTACGGCGTCGTCACCTCGGTGAACATGCTCCGCTCCAGCCTCAAGGTGCGGCTCGACGGTGAGGGCGACGCCGTCATCAAGGCCTATCAGGCCGATGAGATCGCCGTTATCCCCGGCGGCAGACCGCGCCCGGGCGAGCCGCTGCCGCAGCTGCTGAAGGATCGTCCGAAGCCCAAGCGCGAGCCCGAGGAGCCGGAGGAGGATCCCTGGGCGCTGCCGCAGCTCTTCTCGTCCGAGACCTACGGCGACAAGCCCGCTGAGCCGGAAGGGGAGAGCTCTGCGCAGAAAAAGCGCCGCAATCGCCGCTCCCGCGGCGGCAAGAAGCCGCAGGAATCCGCGCCCAAGGCCGAGAGCGCAAAGGCGCCCGAGCAGCCCAAGCCGGAGAAGCCCAAGACAGACAAGCCGCAGGGCGAAAAGAGCTCGTCTGGCCGCAGCCGCCGCTCCCGCGGCGGCAAAAAGCCGCAGGAGTCCTCCCTGAAGCCCGAGCAGAAGAAGCAGCCCGCGCCGAAGCCAGAGCAGTCTTCCGCCCCCAAGACCGAGCGCCCCGAGGGCAGCAAGCGCCCCCGCCGCCGCGGCGGCCGCCACCACAGCAAGGGTCCCAAACCCGAGGGCGGCGCACCCAAGTCCGAATAATGTTTAAGGAGAGCCTCAACAGGCTCTCCTTTTTCTGTCATCCTGAGCGGAGCGCGTCAGCGCGGAGTCGAAGGATTCTGGCACCGCAGTTCAAATCAAATCCTCCGCCTCCAGCAAGTCCGCAAACCCGCTCAAAAATCTTTCCCGATCTGCGCCGTTATAGTCGGGCGCCTCCGAGCGCAGCGTCAGTCCGCCGGTCTTCACGCGCGGCAGCGTCACAATCACCGCCGTGCCGTAATCGGGCGTGCTGTCGAGCAGCACGTCGCCGCCGTGCAGTCTCGCAATGCCCATCACCGTCGGCAGTCCGCAGCCGGCGCCCGCACCGGGG
>JBGUHV010000099.1:0-10695 GCA_045112425.1 Oscillospiraceae bacterium | reverse complement strand
AATGGGCGTTTCCGTCTCCGAGAGCATTTCGCCCGCCGCCTCCGCAATCGCGGCGGGGGAGGCGATGGTTTCGAGACAGCCGGTCTTGCCGCAGGAGCAGAGCCGCCCGCCGCGCCGGACGACCGGGATGTGCCCGATCTCGGCGCACTGCTGCGTCGCTCCGCGCAGAATCTGCCCGTCGATCACCATGGCCGCGCCGATGCCGTATTCGCACCGCAGGAAAAACTGCGGCCCGTCCGGCCCCTCGCGGTCGAAAAAGCGCTGCGCGGCAAAAAGCGCGCGCACGTTGTTCTCCAATACGGCGCGGTAGCCCGTGAGCGCCTCGATGCGGTCGCACAGGGGATAGTCCTTCTGCGCCAGCGCGCCGAAGCTGTCCGCAACGCTGCGGCCGTCGGGCGTCAGAATGCCGCGCACCGCGACGCCGACGCCGAGGATTTCCTCCTTCGGGATTCCGTGCTCCGCCGTGAGCGCGAGCAGCTGCGTGCAGAGCAGCTCCGTCGCCTCGTCGGCGTCCGCCTGCGGCGGCAGCGCGATCTCCTCGACGAAGACGCTCGCCCCGTCCGGACGGACGGCGGAGAGAATTGCCTGCCGGAGGTTGATGAGGATGCCGAGCGCGCAGCGGCTCTCGGGGTGAATTTCGAGCAGCACCTCGCGCCGCCCTGCGCCGGAGGCGGCGAGCGTGCCGCGCTCGCGCAGCAGACCCTCGGCGAGCATGTCCGCCGTGATCTTCGTGATCGCCGCGGGCGTGAGCGAGAGCGCCTGCGCCAGACGCTTGCGGCTCATGGCACCGTTCTGGTGCAGAGCCCGCAGCAGCGCGCTGCGGTTCGAGCGCTTGACACGCATCAGATTGTCGCCGGAGAGCGTCATGGCGGTACCTCCTTTGTTACGCGGCTTCTTTATGAATCCTGCTGCGCAGCAGAATCAGTGCCGCGCCGGCCAGCACGATCAGAATACCCAGAATTTTACTGCTCGTCAAGCTCTCGCCCAGGAAGGCGACGCCGAGGATGCAGCTGAGGATCGGCATGAGCAGCAGATACAGCTTCACCTGCCAGACCTCAAAGTGCCTGAGATTGCGGTAGTAGAAAAAGTAAATGCCCGTCTGTGCGAGCCCGCCGAGCACGGCGAGCGGCCAGAGCTTTCCGAGCACCGCGAGGCGCTCCGGCGTCAGCGCGTCGGTCACGCCGCAGGAGACGGAAAAGAGCAGCAGCACGACGAAGTTGTTGTAAAAGGAGATCATGTCGGAGTCCGTCTTCGGGTGCGTCTGCGCGCTCTTGATGAGAAAGGCGTTCGCCGTCACGCACGCGGCGCTCAGCAGGAAAAAGAGATCGGTCAGATGGATTTCCATCCCGCGAAAGTCGACGCCGAGCACGAACAGCACGCCCAGCAGCATCACGCCCGTGCCGAGCCAGTCGGTGGCGTAGAGCTTCTTGTGATAGAGCGCCACCGTCACGAGATCGACCATCAGCACATCGGTTTTTAAGAGCGCCGTGCCGGTGCTGAGAGAGCCGCCGGCGTAGCCGAGGTTGGCGAAGAGATCGAGCAGAAAGCCGAACACGCCGATTAAGAGCAGCACCCACGCCGTGCGCCCCTGATGAAACAGGAGCCGCACCTCTTTATCGAAAACAAGCTGCGCCGTGAGAAACACGAGCGCGAAGAGCCGGAGCGCCGCGCCCGCGGCGACGGCGGAGCCCGTCGCGTCCACGAGCACCTTGCTGATCGCGTAAAACACCGACCACGACACGATCATCCCCAGAATCATCAGGGGATTTCGCAGGACCTTCATCGCAGCGCCTCAAACATGGCGCGCAGCTTCGCCTCGTCCATCAAAACGGGGTTGTTTCCCATCAGCGGGTGCGCCGCGCAGTCGCGCGCGAGCTTCTCCAGATCGACCTCGCCGAGGTCGGAGAGCTTCGCCTTGAGCCCCGCCATCGCCTGAAAGGCGCGGATGCGATCGGCGAGCTCCTTCGTGCCGGAGAGCCCGGCGCGGCGGCAGAGCTGCTCGAGGCGCTCGTCGGCGTTGATCTCCACGAAGCTCGCGAGCGTGAACGCGCAGGCCTCGCCATGCGGCAGGTGGTAATCCTCGCTCAGCGGATAGCTGCAGGCGTGGCTGCCGGCGGTCTTCGGCAGGGCGAAGCTCATGCCACCGAGGAGGGCGGCATAGCTCATCGCGGCGCGGGCGTCGAGATCGTCGCCGTGGTGATAGGCTGTTTCAAGGTTTTCGAGAATCAGCCGCACGCTCTCGCTCGCGAGCAGATCCGTGATCGGCTGGTGGTTCTTACTCCAGCAGCCCTCGAGGGCGTGCGCCATCGCGTCGATGCCGGAGATCGCCGTCGTGCGCGGCGGCATCGAGACCGTGAGCGCGGGGTCGACAATCGCCGCCGTCGGCAAAAAGGCAGGGTGGTTGATCGTGCGCTTTTCCGCGCCGTGGCTCATGACGGAGACCTGCGTCACCTCGCTGCCCGTGCCCGCCGTCGTGGGCACGCAGACGATTTTGAGACGCTGCTCCGGGAAGGGAATTTTGCCGCGGTAATAGTCCTCCGCCGCGCCGTCGCCGAGGGAGATGGCGGCGGCGAACTTCGCCGTGTCGAGAGAGCTCCCGCCGCCGACGCCGATCACGGCGTCCGCGCCGGTCTCGCGGGCGAGGCGCGCGGTCTCCGCCGCGCCAGTGAGCTGCGGGTTCGGCTCCACCGCGCCGAAGACGGCCTTCACGGCGGGCACGCTCTCCTTGAGCGCCTCGGCCTGCGGCGCAAAGTGCCGTCCGCAGGCGATCACGGCCCGCTCGATGCCGAGCGACGCGAGCACGTCGGCGAGGGAAGCGAGCTTCCCCGCGCCGAAATGCACCTGCACGGCCTCGGAATAGACAAAGGGCTCAACCATAATTAAATAAAACACCTCCACAATCGCCTCCGCGATTGCGGAGGATTGCGGGCAAGCCCGCACAATCATGGATGAAATCCATGATTTGTTTTTTTAATTACACCGTTGTAACCGGATGGCGTGCATTGCACGCCATCCATGCGGGCAACAGCTCGCTTGCATCCGCAAAGCGGATGCGGTTACTTAGGTATAAATCTTGTCCTCAATCTCCGCGACCTTCGCGGAGAACTTGTGCATGTTCTCGGCGCGCCAGTCCTCGAGATCCTGGCACCAGTCGGTCTCGAGGAAGGTGCGGGTCATCTCCACGGCCATCTCGGGGCCGACGATCCAGCCGCCCATGCAGAGGATCTGCGCGTTGTTGATCGCGCGGGCCATCTTCGCCGAGTAGACGCCCTCGCAGGCCACGGCAGAGACGCCCTTGAACTTGTTCGACACGACGCACATACCCGCGCCCGTGCCGCAGATGAGCACCGCGCGGTCGTAGGCGCCGCTCTGCACCAGCGGGGCGACCTCGCTCGCCACCTGATAGTAGGGGTGCACGTCGTTTAAGTCCACCGTGCCGAGATCGTCAAAGTCCATGCCCTGCTCCGTGAGCCAGGCCTTCACGGCCTCCTTGGCGGAAAAGCCGGATTTATCGCTGCCGATTGCAATTTTCATCGTTGGTTCTCCTTTATTTCAGCGTCACCGCGCGCTTCGCGGTCTCGATAATGTTCTCTGTCGTCAGGCCCATGACCTCGCGCAGGTAGGGCAGCGTGCCCACCTCGCCGAAGCGATCCTGCACCGCCACGGAGCAGACGGGCACCTTCTCCTCGGCGAGCGCCTCGAGCACCGCCGAGTGCAGTCCGCCGATCACGTTGTGGTTCTCCACCGTGAGCACGGCGCCGGTCTTGCGGGCGCTCGCGCGGATCGTCTCGGCGTCGATGGGCTTGACCGTGTGCACGCAGAGGATCTCCGCGTCGATGCCGTCCGCCGCGAGGGCCTTTTCCGCGTCCAGCACGTCCTTCGTCTGGAAGCCGGAGACGCAGATCGTGAGATCGCGGCCCTCCCTGACCACGTCGGCCTTAAAGAGATCGAACTCATAGTCGTCGTCAAAGATCTTCGGCAGCTCCTTGCGGAACAGGCGCAGATACGCCGGGCCCTCATAAGCGTCGAGCGCCGCCATGGTGGCGCGCAGCTGCGTCTCGTCCGCGGGCTCGGTGATCACGAGGCCGGGAATCGAGCGCAGCACGCCGATGTCCTCCAGCGCCATGTGCGTGCCGCCGTTGAGCTCGGCCGTGATGCCGGGGTCGGTGCCCACGATCTTCACGTTCTGCTTCGCGTAGGCAACGCTCAGCGTGATCTGGTCGCAGTTGCGGCGCGAGGCGAAGGTCGCAAAGCTCTCGATCCACGGCTTGAAGCCGTAGCTCGCGAGACCGGCGGCGATGCTCGTCATGTCCTGCTCGGCGATGCCGCACTCGAAGATCTGCTCGGGAAAGCGCTCATACAGCGCGCGCGTGCCGCTGGCCTTGGAGAGGTCGGCGTCGAGCACGACGACGCGACGGTCCTTCTCCATCATCTCGGCGAGACAATTGGCATAGATGGCTCTCATTTCCATGATTTACGCCTCCTCCTCTCGAATGGCGCGGATCGCGTCCAGCGCCTGCTGCTCGGTCAGACTGCAGTTGTGGTTGCCCGGGCCGAGATCCACGATCCACGGCACGCCGCAGCCCTTGAGCGTGTTGAGGATGACCATTGTCGGTCTGTCGGAGCCGACGCCCTGCTTTGCGTGCTCGATGGCGGCGTCCACCTGCTCAATGTCGTTGCCGTCCTCGACCTCGATCACGTTCCAGCCGAAGGCGGCCCACTTCTCCGCGAGCGGCGCAATATCGCACACGGCCTCGACCGTGTTGTCGATCTGGAGCTTGTTGTAGTCCGTGAAGGCGATGAGATTGTCGAGCTTCTTCGCGGCGGCGAACATCGCGGCCTCCCAGATCTGGCCCTCCTGGCTCTCGCCGTCGCCGATCAGGGTGTAGATGATCGCGCCGTCGCCCGCGAGCTTGGAGCCCAGCGCTGCGCCCATCGCGCAGCCGAAGCCCTGACCGAGCGAGCCGGTCGTCATGTCGATGCCGACGGTGCGGTTCATGTCGCAGTGCGAGGGGAGATTCGTGCCGCCCTGATTGAGCGTGAGGAGCTCCGCCTTGTCGAAATACCCGCGGTTCGCGAGCGCGGCGTAGACCGCCGGGCCCGCGTGCCCCTTCGAGCAGACGAAGCGGTCGCGCCCGGCCTTCTTCGGCTCCTTCGGGTCGATGCGCATGTGCTTGAAGTAGAGCGCCGTCAGGAGCTCCACAATGCTCAGGCAGCCGCCGATGTGCCCCACGCCGAGATGCCCGATGCACAGCAGCGTGTCACACCGCACCTCGCGGCTCATTTGTTTGAGATCATAATCCAATTGAGATGCCTCCCATCATTAATTTCTTCTGTTAATCAATCCGAAGTGTACGCCTGCGGATGGCAGTTGTCAACCTGTTTTTTTCGGTTTCTGCCGCAATCATTCAGACGCCGTAGGGCGGCCACCTGTGGGCCGCCGCATTTCGCACCTGTCGACGGCGGGGCACAGGCCCCCGCCCTACAAGCGGAGGAACGACAAGTCTCCGATTCGTCTTGACAGGAACAGCGCCGGGCGATACAATATTTCACGATGTTAAGCAAAGGAAGGAAAACCATCATGAACGTTACCCCGGTCTATGTTCCGGTTGGCGTGCCGACGTTTCATCTCGAGAGCGCGCAGGATCAGTTCGAGCGCTCGATCAAGGCGCTCAAGGCGGCGGACGAAGCTTTCGTCTGCCCGGAGAAAATGCTCCTCTCGATTGACGATCTGCGCATCTTTCTCGATTCCGTGAAGCCGGATTTGATCGTCTTTCAGAATCTCACGTTTGCCAACGCCGCCTATATGGCGGAGGTGCTGCGCCGGTTTGACTGCCCGCTGCTCCTGTGGACGCTGCGCGAGCCGGTGATCGACGGCGGGCGCCTGCGCCTGAACTCCCTCACGGGCGCGTATTCGGCGGCAAACACCCTCCGCGCCTTTGATGACCGCGCCTTTTCCTACGTCTTCGGCGCGCCGGAGGAGGCGGCGGTCTCGAAGGCCGTGCGCTCCATGGTGCAGGCCGCCCGCCTCAAGAAGGCGATGCGCTCGCTCAAAATGGCGGCCATCGGTCACACGCCGCAGGGCTTCGGCTTCGGCCGCGCGCTGGACACGGAGCTCATGAACACCTTCGGCGTGGAGCTCGAGAGCATCGAGGCCCGCGAGCTGATCGACCAGGCGAAGGCCTATACGGACGCCGAGTGCAAAGACTACCTCGACCGCACCGAGGCGATGACCTGCGGGCTCGACAAAACGCCCGAGCACAACCGCCTCGACCACAGCCGGCTCTACCGCGCCTACACGGAGTATATCCGCAGCCACGGCATCGGCGCCGTCGCGAGCCGCTGCTGGCCCGATTTCTTCACCGCCTTCGGCACGCCGGTCTGCGCGGTGCTGAGTCTCTTAAACGACGACGGCGTCGCCGCCGCGTGCGAGGCGGATATCTACGGCGCGCTTTCCATGTGGCTCGGCATGCAGGTAAGCGGCGAGCCCGTCTTCTTCGGCGACCCCGTGAGTCTCGACGAGGGGGAGAACACCGTCACCTTCTGGCACTGCGGCGCCGCCGCCTGCGGCCTTGCGCGAAAGGACACCGGCGCCGAGATCGGCGTGCATCCGAACCGCAAGATCGGCCCCGCGATGAACTTCGGCTGCGAGGCCTTCCCGGAGGCCACGATCTTCCGCATCGGGCGCGAGCCGGACGGCTCGTTCCGCTTCTTCGTCGCCGAGGGCGAGGCGCTCGACAAGCCCCGCCAGTTCATCGGCACCTCGATCGTCATCCGCACCGACAGCGACGCCCGCGCGCTCGTGGAGCGCAGCGTGGAGGCGGGCTTTGAGCCGCACTTCGTCGTCATCCGCGGCCGCCATGCCGACACGCTCTCGGCGCTGGCCGAGCTGTTCCGTTTCCCCGTCTACCGTTTCTAAAGCCTGAGCAGGAGGAGCGCCATGCATCATTCCAATCTGCTGATGATCCGCACCGGGAAAAACGTCCTGCTGCGCCACAGCGCCGATCATCCCTTTGCCACCGCCGTGCGGCAGGAGAAGACCTACACCGCGAACCGCGGCACGGTCAAAACCGCCGTTCATGAGACCGAGCGCGTTCCGCTCACGGACGTGACGTACAAGGGGAAGGACGTCATCCTCTCCGGCGGCGGGCACAGCCTGCGCATCACGATGGAAAAAGTGCCGCTCGGCACGGATCTCGCGCTCGCCGGCGAGGACGGCTGGAGCTATGAATTCCGCCTCCCCGCCAAAAAGGACGAGGCCGTCTTCGGCGGCGGCGAGCAGTACCGGCAGGTGAACCACCGCGGCGAGCGCGTGGTAAACTTCGTCTCCGAGCACATCAAGGCCTCGACCATCATCGAAAAGGCGCTGCTGCCCCGCGCGCTCTATCGGGAGAAATCCCACGCGAACATCGGCAGCTACGCGCCCATGCCCGTCTTCATGACGGATCGAAACCGCCTCATCCTCTTCGACACCCCGTCGGACGGCACGGCGGATTTCACGGCGAAGGACGAGTTCCGCTTCTTCTTCGACCGCTGCCCGAGGCGGCTCACGCTCCTCTCGGGCAGGGATCTTTCCGAGCTCTGCCGCGCGCTGACGCGGTATCTCCCGAACGGGCAGTATCTGCCGGACTGGTGCTTCGAGGGCATGATCCTCGGCGTGCAGGGCGGCACGGAGACCGTGATGCAGAAAGCCTTTTCCATGCTCGACGCGGGGGCGAAGATCTCCGCCGTCTGGTGTCAGGACTGGTCGGGCGAAAAACGCACCATCATGGGCAAGCAGGTCTGGTGGAACTGGGAGGTTGACGAGGCGCTCTATCCGAACCTGCGTGAGGCGATCCAGAAATTGAACGCGCGCGGCGTGCGCTTTCTCGGCTATATCAACCCCTACCTCGTCCGCGACGGGCGTCTTTATCATTACTGCAAGGACAAGGGCTGGCTCATCCGGCGGCAGGACGGGGAGATCTACCACATCCAGTCCACCACCTTCGACGCCGGCATGCTCGATCTGACGCATCCGGACGCCGTTCGGTATATCAAGGAAGTGCTCATCGGGCAGAACATGCTCGATCTCGGCATCTCCGGCTGGATGGCGGACTTCGGCGAATATCTCCCGGTCGACTGCGTGCTGCACAGGGGCGATCCAGCCGAGCTCCACAACGTCTGGCCTGTCCTCTGGGCGAGGATCAACCGCGAGGCGATTGCCGCGCGCGGCATGGAAAACGAAGTCATGTTCTTCACGCGCTCGGGCTATCTCGGCATTCAGGAATACGCCCCGATCATGTGGAACGGCGACCAGCATACCGATACCACGAAGGATTACGGCATGCCCTGCGTTATGCCCGCGAGCTTCTCGCTCGGCTTCTCGGGCGTGCCGATGGTGCACTGCGACATCGGCGGCTTCTTCTCCTTTTTGAAGATGAAGCGCTCGAAGGAGCTCTTCGTCCGCTGGATGGAGATGGGCGCATTCTCGCTTTTGATGCGCAGCCACGAGTCCATCCGCCCCTGGGCCAACGCCCAGTTTGACGCGCCGGGCGTCACGCCGTTTACCGTGCGCCTGACGAACACACACGTCGCGCTCCGGCCCTATCTGCAGCACTGCGTCCGCCTTGCGCAGGAGGGGCTCCCCGTCCTGCGGCCCGATTTCTTCCCGGAGAACGACGCGAAGAAGGGCAGAGACCCCTATGCCTACTTCCTCGGCGAGGATCTCTTCGTCTGCCCCGTTATCCGCGAGGGCGAAAGAGTGCGCACCGTGCAGCTCCCGAAGGGGGAGTGGGTGCACCTCTGGACGGGCGCGGCCTTTGCCGGCGGCAGGCAGTACCGCGTGGACGCCCCGCTCGGCGAGTGCCCGGTGTTCTATCGGAAAGAGAGTCAATTCGCGCCCGTCTTCCAAGCGGCGGGGCGCCTCACTTGAGACCCGCTTCGCTGGGCTCTCAAGTGAAAGGGATACTCGCGCTCCATCGCCCTCGGCTTTGCCTCGGTTGGTCGGCGCGAGGACTCGCGTGGCTCGTCTTAGGGAGTTTTTGCCGCGGCAAACCCACGGCAAAAACGGATTTCATTCTTTTCTTCGCTTCCGAGCGAAGAAACTCTGCCGAGGGCTTTGGGGCCCTTTGATATCATGCTGCGAAATCAAAATAAAATAAATTGAGAGGGAAAGGATATGGATCAGTCTTACATCTCCCGCACCAGCGGCATCAAAGCGAAAGACAAGATCGGCTACATGATGGGCGACCTCGGCTCGCTGCTCGTCTTCGGCCTTGTCCAGAGCGTGCTGCAGAAGTATTACACCGACGTGCTCGGCATCACTCCATGGGCGATCATGATCATGTTCGTCATCGCCCGCGTCTGGGATGCGGTCAACGATCCGATCTGGGGCCGCATTGTTGACGGCATGCCCGCCCGCGCGGATGGACGCTACCGCCACTGGCTCAAGGTGCTCGCCATCCCCACGGCCATCGGCGCGATCCTCATGTTCGTGAAGATCCCCGGTCTCACGCCCGGCGGCTACCTCGTCTACGCCTATGTGACCTACATCCTCTTCGGCATGCTCTATACGGGCATCAACATCCCCTACGGCTCGCTGGCGCAGGTCATCACCTCCGATGAGCGCGAGCGCTCGAGCCTCTCGGTCTTCCGCTCCATCGGCTCGGTCATCGGCGCCATGCCCGCGATGGTGCTGATCTCCATGTGCTACGTCAAGCTCGCCGACGGCACGCGCGTGATGAGCTACAACAAGATCATCACCGGCGTCATCGTGATCTCGGTTCTCTGCGTGCTCGCGTTCTTCCTCGCCTACAGGTGGACGACCGAGCGCGTCAAGACCAAGCCCGCCCCGAAGCAGAAGGGCCAGACCTGGCGCGTGTTCAAGGTGTTGGTGAAAAGCCGCCCCTTCGTCGCGGTCTGCATCGTCGGCATGCTCTATCTCGCCGCGCAGATGTTCAGCCAGAGCTACTATAACTATCTCTTCCACTATTATTTCAACGCCCCCGGCCTGAGCCTGCTGCCGCAGGTGTGCATCTATCTGCCCGTCGCGGTCGTCATGTTCTTCGCGGGCAAGCTCGGCGCGAAGCTCGGCCGCAGAGAGCTCTGCGCCTACGGCGTGCTCTTCTCGGCCATCTGCAACTTCGCGCTCTATTTCCTCGGCACGAAGAGCGTCTGGATCTTCCTCGGCGCGCTCTTCCTCTCCGGCGTGGGCGGGGCGTTCATCTTCCTGCTTCTCTGGGCGATTGCGACCGACGCCATTGACTACAACGCCGTCAAGTTCGGCCTGCACGACGAGGCCACGAGCTACGCCATCTTCACCTTCATGCGCAAGCTCGGCCAGACCGTCGCCGCCATCCTCACGAACGCCGCCCTCATCCGCATCGGCTACGACGGCGCCACCGTCGCGGCGGAGAACCTCACGGACGACGTCTTGAAGAACATGTATAACGACTCCGTCCTCATCCCGGCGGTGCTGTATCTCCTGATGTTCATTGTGCTCCTCTTCGTCTATCCCCTCGGCAAGCAGAAGATCGCCGAGCTCCAGGCGCAGAAGGAGGAAATCCTCGGAAAGCTCCACGAGGCATAAAACCTCAAAAGAGAGCCCGTTTCGGGCTCTCTTTTGAATATTACTCGCGCTCCATCGCCCTTCGGTTGGTCGGCGCGAGGGCTCGCGTGACGCTTCGCCTCAGGGAGTTTTTCCGCCGCACATGTCGC
>JBGUHV010000098.1:0-5960 GCA_045112425.1 Oscillospiraceae bacterium | reverse complement strand
TGCCGCTAAACAGATCCAATCGTTTTTCCGGCCACAGGCGGGGCGTAAAATCTCCCTGAGACGTCGTCATAATGGGCTTGCTCCACGACGCAGCCGCGCGAAGGCGCGGCGGCTCTGTATCCGCGCCCCCATTCTTCCTCTCCAAATCAAAGCGTTGGCTTTGATTTGGTAAGGAGCCGCAGCGAAATGAGCTTGCTTTCCCGTGTACGGGGAAGCAAGGGATATGGAGCTTGTGGCGACGTGCCGCGTCCTCGCGCCGACCAAGGCAGGCAACGCCTGCTGCGATGGAGCGCGAGTATCTCCTCGACTGTCAAAGAACACAGTTCTTTGACAGTCTTAACGCCAGTCGCCGCTCACGCCGTCCGGCGCGCTCGGCGGCTTCGGCTCACTGTGATTCTCCCGCTCGCGCTCCCGGGCGCGCTTGTCCGTGCCGGTCTCCACCGGCGGCATTTTCCGCTTCCGTTTCATCTGATCAGACATAGAATCCCTCCGTAAATGACGCTGGCCGTCGTGCCGAAGACGAGCACCGGCCCCGCAATCGTGAAGATCTTCACCGCCGTGCCGGTCACCCAGCCCTCGGTTTTGAATTCGAGCGCGGGGGAGGCCACGGCGTTGGAAAAGCCCGTGATCGGCACGAGCGAGCCCGCGCCGGCAAACCGCGCCAGATCGTCGTACCATCCGAGCCCGGTCGCGAGCGCGCTCATTGCAATGAGCGTCACGCTGCACCAGGTCGCGGCGTCTGCCTCCGGCGCGCCGAGCCGCTGATAGAGCATCATCAGCGCCTGACCGAGCGCGCAGATTGCCCCGCCGACGAGAAAAGCATGCAGCAGATCCCGCCCGAGTGCAGACGGCGGCGACATGCGCTTGACGTAAGCGCCGTACTGCGCTTCGTTCATGTCCATCTCATCATCTCCCGCTGATAGTCTGCCCGGTTTTTTCGCAGAAATCCGCTCTGCGCTTGAAAAAACAGGAATCGGATGATAGAATATTCTAAATTGTTTATATTTTGAGACAAAGAAAGGAGCAATTCCGATGAAAAAGCGCATTCTGAGCCTGCTGCTTGTCGTTTGCCTGCTGCTGCCGGCCAGCGCGTTTGCTGCCGCGAGGGAGGACAAAGGCCCCGACTGCTTTGCGTTTTTGAAGGCATATCTGATCGAGCACGGCACGCTCAAAAACGGCGTCTATACTTATCGCGGCGTTGAGAAGTCGGTGGATGACGACGGACAGGAAACCACCATCGACATCATCCTCTCCTATGATTCCAGAAGCAACGCGCTCACCTTTGCCGACGAGTCAAAGCAGACGATGGCGACCTACCATGCCGAGCTGACGATTCCCGCCTCGCTGAGCATGCCCTATGACGCCGCCCAGACGATGAAGGCCGGCATCATCACCATTTCGAATCAGGCGAAGATCGGCGCGGATTTCACCAGAGAGGGCGAGCTCGCCGTCACCGGTGAGACCTACGGACTGGATATGATCCCTGAGCTGTTCGCCAATTCCGTTGCGCTGGTGCTGCGCCATGTGCAGGACAACCTCCTCTACGGCTCCGGCTATACGATTGCCGATCTCGGCTTCACGGCGCTGTTTCAGGAGCTTTACGGCAATCATAAGCATGAGACGGCGCTGAAAAACGCAGAGGAAGCCACCTGCACCGAGCCCGGTTATACGGGCGATGAGATCTGCAATATCTGCGCCGAGACCGTGAAGCAGGGAAGCGTCATCCCCGCCCTCGGCCATACGAGCGCTGAGCGCAACGCGCAGGATCCCACCTGCACCGAACCCGGACGGACGGCGGAGGTCTACTGCCCCGTCTGCGGTGAGGTTCTGCAGGAAAGCACTGAGATCGCCGCCCTCGGCCATACCCCCGTGGAGGGAACTGCGAAGGAGCCGACCTGCACGGAACCCGGTCATGCGGCTGACACTGTCTGCTCCGTCTGCGGCGAGGTTCTGCAGTCGGGCGCCGAGATCCCGGCCCTCGGCCACAAGACCGCGGAGCGCAACGCGCAGGATCCCACCTGCACCGAGCCCGGACAGACGGCGGAGGTCTACTGCACCGTCTGCGGCGAGGTTCTGCAGGAGAGCCGCGAGCTTCCCGCCCTCGGCCACAGCTGGGATGAAGGCGTTGTCACCAAAGAGCCCACGGCAAAGGAAAACGGTGAGAAGACCTTCACCTGCACCGTCTGCGGCGAAACCAGAACGGAAAGCATTCCGATGCTGGACTGCACGCATGAGTTTGAAGATACCATCGTGCCTCCGACCTGCACGGAGGACGGCTATACCATTCACAAGTGCAAGATTTGCGGCTATTCCTATCAGGACACCCCGGTCGCGGCGAGCCATCATCCCGAGCTGCGGAATCAGAAGGACGCCTCCTGCACCGAAGCGGGCTATACGGGCGACGAGGTCTGCACCGTCTGCGGCGAGGTTCTGCAGCAGGGCGCCGAGATTGCCGCTCTCGGCCACAAGACCGAGCTGAAAAACGCCAAGGAGCCCACTGAGACCGAGCCCGGCTACACGGGCGACGAGATCTGCACCGTCTGCGGCGAGACCGTGAAGCAGGGCAGCGAGATCCCCGCCCTCGGCCCGAAAAAGTGCGACGGCGGCGAGGACTGCCCCTCGCGCGAGTTTACCGACGTGGATCACGGCCCGGACAGCTGGTATCACGAGCCGGTGGACTGGGCGGTGACCGCCGGCGTCACGAACGGCAAGACGCCCACGAGCTTCGCTCCCGGCGAGAGCTGCACGCGCGGCCAGATGGTCACGTTCCTCTGGCGCGCCAAGGGCTCGCCCGAGCCGATAAGCACGACGAACCCCTTCGTCGACGTGCCGGATGGGCAGTACTACACCAAGGCCGTCCTCTGGGCGCTCGAAAATGAGATCACCAACGGCATGGATGCGACGCACTTCGGCCCGAACGAGACCGTCAAGCGCAGCCAGACCGTCACGTTCCTCTGGCGCATGCAGGCTAAGCCCTCCGCGGCGGGAACGGGCGCCTTTGTCGACGTGCCCGGCGATGCGTTCTATACCGACGCCGTGGCATGGGCGGTGGCAAACGGCATCACCAACGGCATGGACGCGACGCACTTCGGCCCGAACAACGACTGCACCCGCGCCCAGATCGTCACGTTCCTCTATCGCACCATTGTAAAATAAGAAAAACAGTAAAACGCCCTGATTTCTTTCCGAAATCAGGGCGTTACAGTTTGCCGCAAAAGCCTCGCAGAGTTCGCGCCTCGGAAGGCGCGAATGCAATCCAATCGTTTTTCCGGCGACATGTGCGGCGGAAAAACTCCCTCGGGCGTCGTCAGAACGGGCTTGCTCCACGCCGCAGCCGCACTAAGGCGCGGCGGCTCTGTATCCGCGCCCCCGTTCTTCCTCTCCAAATCAAAGCGGTTGCTTTGATTTGGTAAGGAGCGGCAGCTTAAATGAGCTTGCTTTCCCGCTTACGGGGAAGCAAGGGATATGGAGCTTGTCGCGACGTCGTGTGCCCCTCGCTTCGACCAAACCGGGCAAAGCCCGGTGCGATAAAAGCGAGTATCCCTTCGACTTTCAAAGAACCATGTTCTTTGAAAGTCTTTATCTTCTCAGCTCGTCCATCACGTTTCGCGTGATGCTTTTTGCTCTCGGCACGGCGCTGTCCAGCAGCTGAAAGAGCTGGTGCTCCATGACCATGCCGTCGTCAAGCAGGCGCGTGTTCACAAGGAGGTTCATCCCCGCGCATTCCAGCGCCGCCGCGAGCGCGCTCGCCGCGCAGCCGACGTCCGACTGCAGGCTCTTCGCGCCGTATCGGCGGATTGTCTCCAGCGCCGGCACGAGCTCCGCGCAGCTCTGCAGCATGTCCATCGGAGCGACGCAGGCGTCCAGCGTCGCCTGCTGCAGGGCGGCCCTGCCGACCTCGTCCTTCGGCAGCTTCCACGCCGCCGCGAGGGGAGCGAAGGCCTCCGCGTCCGCGTCCACGAGCGCGAGCAGCCGCATGCGCAGCTCCTCGGCCTTGTCGATGGCCTCGCGCAGCTCGGTCTCATGACCCTCGGCGCTCTTTTTGTCGGTGGAGTAATTGCCCGCCATGCTGCAGAGCGCCGCCGCGAGCGCGCCGATCAGCGCCGCCGCGCCGCCGCCGCCGGGAACCGGCTCACGGGCAGAGAGATGATCAGTAAATGATTGCAGTGAATAATCAATCCAGCGTTGACTCATAAAATGCCTCGCAGAGTTCGCCTCCGCAGAGGCGAATGAAGTCCAATTATTTTTGTTCCGGAACTTGTTTCGGAACAAAAATCCCTTTCGCGGAGAGGATTTTTCTGTTTTCGCAAACCTTGTTTGCAGCCCGGAAAAATCCTCGCAGCGCAGCCCCTTCGATCGAAGCCTGCTTCGATCGATCAAAACAGGCCGGAAATTTTTCCGTTGGCGTCAACGTCGATCTTTTCTGCGGCCGGCACCTTCGGCAGACCGGGCATCGTCATGATATCGCCCGTCAGCGCCACGATGAAGCCCGCGCCCGCGCTCACCTTGAGATTGCGCACCGCCACGCGGAAGCCGCGCGGGGCGCAGCGCTTGGCCGGATCGTCCGAGAAGGAGTACTGCGTCTTGGCGATGCAGACCGGGAGCGAGCCGAAGCCGAGCGCCTCGAGCTCCTGCAGCTGCCTGGCGGCGTTTCCCACGAGATCCACGCCGTCGGCGCGGTAGACCTTCGTCGCCACGGCCTCGAGCTTCTCAAAGATGGACATGTCGTCCGTGTAGCTGAAGCGGAAGTCGTTTTCCTTTTCGCACAGGCGCACGACCTCATGGGCGAGCTCCACGCCGCCTTCGCCGCCCTTGCCCCAGACCTCGCTGAGCGCCACGTTCACGCCGAGCGCCGCGCACTTCTCGCGCACGAGCTCGAGCTCGGCCTCGCTGTCGGTCGGGAAGCGGTTGATCGCCACCACGCAGGGCAGACCGTAGACGGTCGTGATGTTCTCCACGTGCTGCAGCAGGTTCGGCATGCCCGCCTCGAGCGCCGCGAGATTCTCCTGCCCGAGATCGGCCTTCTCCACGCCGCCGTGATACTTCAGCGCGCGCACCGTCGCCACCACGACGACAGCGTCCGGCTTCAGACCCGCCATGCGGCACTTGATGTCGAGGAACTTCTCCGCGCCGAGATCCGCGCCGAAGCCGGCCTCCGTCACGCAGTAGTCGCCGAGCTTGCGCGCGACCTTCGTGGCCGTCACGCTGTTGCAGCCGTGCGCAATGTTCGCAAACGGGCCGCCGTGCACAAAGGCGGGCGTGCCCTCGAGCGTCTGCACGAGGTTCGGCTTGAGCGCGTCCTTTAAAAGCGCCGCCATGGCGCCCTGCGCCTTCAGATCGCCCGCGGTCACGGGCTTGCCGTCGTAGGTATAGCCCACGATGATGCGCGCGAGCTTCGCCTTCAGATCCATCACGTCGCCGGCGAGGCACAGCACCGCCATGATCTCGCTCGCCACCGTGATGTCAAAGCCGTCCTCGCGGGGCACGCCGTTGGCCTTGCCGCCGAGACCGGACACGATGTTTCTCAGCTGCCGGTCGTTCATATCCACCGCGCGGCGCCAGGTGATGCGCCGGGGGTCGATGTTCAGGGCGTTGCCCTGCTGGATGTGGTTGTCCAGCATCGCCGCGAGCAGGTTGTTCGCCGCGCCGATGGCGTGGAAGTCGCCGGTGAAGTGGAGGTTGATGTCCTCCATCGGCACCACCTGCGCATAGCCGCCGCCGGCGGCGCCGCCCTTGATGCCGAACACGGGGCCCAGAGAGGGCTCGCGCAGCGCGATGACCACGTTCTTGCCGATGCGCCGCAGCGCGTCGCCCAGACCGATTGTCGTGGTCGTCTTGCCCTCGCCCGCCGGGGTGGGGGTGATCGCCGTCACGAGAATGAGCTTTCCGTCCGGCGCGTCCGCCTTGTCCTTCAGCAGGGAGAAGTCCACCTTGGCCTTGTATCGGCCATACTGCTCCAG
>JBGUHV010000097.1:0-3462 GCA_045112425.1 Oscillospiraceae bacterium | reverse complement strand
GATGCCCTGCGCGTGCAGTCTGTCAACGAGACGGCGCAGATCCTCGTTCCCTCCGAGCCGACAGTCCACAGCCCGATAGTCACGCGTGTCATAGCCATGGCTGTCGCTGGCAAAAACAGGGGAGAGGTACACCGCATTCGCTCCGAGCTTCGCAATGTGCGGAATCCACTGCTCGATCCGCTCCAGCCGGTGCACAACCACCCCGTCATTCTCCCGCGGCGCTCCGCAGAGCCCGAGGGGATAAATCTGATAAAATACGGCGTCCTCCGCCCACATAGTAATTGTAACTCCTTCTTCTCGTTCTCACTTGGCTCCCCCTCCGGGGGAGCTGGCGCGGCGTAAGCCGCGACTGAGGGGGGGTCATCCCCGTTCCGCCGTCTTCCTTCCCCAGACGTAGTCAAACCACGCGAGGAACTCCGAGCCCAGCCGCTGAACCATCGCTCTCGCCTCGTCCGGCTTTGCCGGCGCGAGATTCAGGCACTGCTGCGCGATCTGATATTTCCGCGCCGTGCTGAAGCGCTGGAGCTCCGCGTCGGTGTAGCTGCCGAGCGCCGTGAGCTGCCGCTGCGCCTTGAAGAACTTGAGAAACGCCTCCGCGGGCTCGCGGCCGATGATCGCCGGCAGCAGCGCAAAGTCGTTTCCGCTGCTGTCCAGCACTCTTGAGGCGAGCTCCCAGCGTCGGGGATCGGCGTTCGGCTCCGTGCCGGTATAGGGCGTGCGGAGATAAAGGTCGTTGTTCGCCAGAAACTCCAGCACATAGGGGTTGAGCCGGTTTTTTACCGCCCACGGCATCCAGTTTTCCACCGTCGTGCGGATATAAACGTGCGCAAAGCGCCCGAAGAGCGGCTCTGCCAGATCATGACTTACGGTCGACTCCGCCCGGTCGTTGCCGGCGGCGATGATCCGCGCGTTTTCCGGGAGCTTCCAGCGGTTGTTCACAATGCGCTCCAGCACGATCTTGAAGATCACGCTCTGCGTCTGCTTCGTCGCGTTCGTGAGCTCGTCGAAAAACAGAACATGCATCTCGCCGTCCTCGCAGAGCTTCTCCAGCTGCACGAGCCAGACGGGCTTGATCTCCCGAATCTCGTCCTTCGCCTCATTATAAATGGTCTTGCCGTTGATGCTCTCCGGATTCTCGTTCACGAGCTCGATGTCCAGCGCCTGCGGGTCAATCTGCCGCACACGGTCCGATTTGCCGTCGCCGGAGAGCCCGTGCAGGAACACCGGGATGTTCGCCTTGAGGTACGCGCGGATCACGTCCAGCTCGTCGTGCTCCTCATATCGGAAGGGATAGGCCTCGGCCTCCTCCACATCCGTCACGCGCAGCTCCTTCAAAAAGCCGTCCGCGAGATACGCCGCCGCTTCCTCATAGGAAAAGCCCGCCGTGATCGCGTCCTTTGCGATCAGCAGCTGCGCCGCCGCGTCGTAATACCACGTCACCGGACGCACCTCAAGCGTCACCGGCTCGCCGTAGGTGCGGCAGAGCCCGCTTGACAGCTGCAAAAACCCCAGCGTCAGATTCGTCGAGACCGGCACGGCCGCGAGCTTTTTGCCGTTCATCAAATACTCCGCCGCCGTCTTTCCGCCGGGGAGGGTATAGGTCTTGCCGGACGCGGCGAGCGCTCCCGCCGGGAGGTCGTGCTCCGCCATCTCGCGCAGACTCTCGTCGATCACCATCTGGGGATATTCGCCGAATTCGCACAGCACCGCGCCGTTCTCCTCGCGGAGATTCTGCAGCTGCGCCGACTCCTCCGGCTCGAGCAGAATCGCCGGTCGAACGGCGGCGAGCTCGCACTTCTCCGCCTTCCCGAAGCGGGAGACGGCCTGCCCGTGGTCGAGATAATAGTTTACATAATTTCCACCCTCGACGAAAAAACCGTCGTCGTCTGAGAGCGCGAGGGCGAAGTCCGTCGCCTTCGCGAGCGTGTCGATGCGGTCAAACAATCCCAGCCTGCGCTCGGAAAACACCTGCCCGGAGGTGAGAAATCCAGCTTTCATATGCTCCTCCATTCCTGCGATTCGGCGGCGAAGGTGAGCTTCTCGTCGCGGCTCGCGTAAACTTTCTTAAAGGGGTCGACGTAGATCACGCGCCCGCCCTTCGGGTGCACGGCCATCGTGCCGTAAACGACCCAGATCGCGTCGCACCGCTCCTCGGGCAGAATGCCGTAGCCGTCGGTGAAGATGATCTGGTTCTCCGCGTCGCCTGTGAAGGCGTTCACCGCCACGGTAAAGTCCGTGCCGCCGCCGCCCTGAAACGTCATGCTGTCAATGTCCTGAATCTTGTGGATCTGCTGAAAGCCGTAAAACTTTGTGTCGAAGCAGCCCACGCTGATCACCGCGTCGCGCATCAGCGCCTTGCAGGCGCGCACGAAGCTTTTGAGCATCGCGGCGTCCACGCTGTAGCTCGTGTCGAGCAGAATCTCCGCGTACGGCACCGGATAGGCGCGAAATTCGTGTTTTAAGATTCCGTTGCGGATCGTGTCGCCCGGGAACCAGTCGTAGTCAAGATTCACCGATTCCTGCAGCAGATCCGACAGCCCCTTGATCGAGTCGGCGAGCCCCGTGTCGCCGAGCGCTCTCACGCGGCTTTCCGTCGTCGTGCCGGGCAGGGGAGGAACCTCCCGCTCCTTCGGCTTTCCCTCGCGCCGGTCGCGCGCGTCCGAGGGTCTCGCGTCGTCCTCCTGCTCGTCCTGCGTCGGGTCGGTCGGCTCGAGCGCCCTGAGCGCGGCGTAGACCGCCTCGGCGTTCAGGGGCGTGTTCTCCGGCACCTTCTCGGTGTCGGCAGGGAGGGAGAAGCCGTCGGAGCGCAGCAGCTCGCTCGTCACGGCCTCGGTCGCCCGCGCCCAGAGCTCCGGGCTGCGCCCCTGCCGCCGCGCGTTGTGCGCCAGCAGAACGTGCAGCACCTCGCGCCCGAGCAGTACCGCCCGGTGCTCCGCCGTGTAAAACTGAAAGCGCCGGCTGTTATAAAAGATCCGCTGCCCGTCGTTTCCCGTCGGGTCCACCTCGAGCGAGTCAATGAACTCCGTCTCGCGGAAGAAGGCGTCCCACTGGGGATAAACCTGCAGCAGCGCATCCTGAATGGGTTTGAGTTCCATGCGTATCACCATTTATTATATTAAAGGATGAACTGCAGAAAGTCAAAGAAATCGTTTGTGTGTCAAATTCCGCGATATGTCTTGCATTCTATGCAGGAAGCTGATATAATTTTATTTACCAACTGGTCAAGGAAGGGTGCACTATGGGAAAAACCATTACGATCCGCCCGCTCTGCTGCGGCTTCATGCGCGTGTCCGAGTCGGTGCTCTATGGCAATGATATCAGCCTCAGACATTCCGCGCATCAGATCCTCGCCCGCGACGCCGACCGCGTCGTTCTGCCGGTCTATGCCTTTCTCATCGAGCACCCGCAGGGGCGCTTTCTGGTCGACGCCGGCTTCCCGCGCGAGCTGAGCCCGAAGGGGGA
>JBGUHV010000096.1:0-6568 GCA_045112425.1 Oscillospiraceae bacterium | reverse complement strand
AAGGCACTGCTACGGTATTTTATATTTGACATGGAAAAGCTCCCGCCGAAAGGAATTCGGCGGGAGCTTTCCGCTGAGAAAACGCAGACAGAGGATTACTGCATGCCGTTTTCGTAGGCCTGGATCATCTTACGAACCATCTGGCCGCCGACGCTGCCGGCCTGCTTGGAGGTCAGGTCACCGTTGTAGCCCTGCTTCAGATTCACGCCAACCTCGTTGGCCGCTTCCATCTTGAAACGGTTCATCGCCTCGCGAGCGTTGGGGTTCACGAGCTTGTTGCTGGTCTTCGCCATGTGTTTGCATCTCCTTTGCTTCACAGAATGTCTGCCGGACAATTCAGCATTGTACGGAGCGCAAAGAGAGATTCCCGGCGATCCGCACAGCGCGGATCGCCATGCAGTGCTTTTATTGTCTGCAAAAGGCGACGTTCTATTCTGAGAAATCATGGAAGATTAATTTGATGAACAGAGCTGCATTGTCAGCCGGGCAGTGCGCAAAGGCGATCCATCAGTTCCACATAAAAATGGATGACATCAATGCCGTTTTCTGTAAAAATTCCGCCGATAAAGCCAAAGTGATCCTGCATCAGCATGGGGAAGATGTTCCATGTGCCGCTCTCAAATGTGCTGTTGGCGTCTACGTCCGTGTGTGCGTCATAAATTCGATTTCCGCCTTCATCCAAATGATACGGGCAATAGGCGGATTCGGCGTTTACCATGCCGTCGTTCGGTTGCCATGCTGCGTCCAACGTCTGCTGAGGTACATAGACCGTTTCGACACTTCCGTTGAAACCGGTCTGGTACATGCCGGAAGTGACGCCGCTGTATTGACCCATCAGTGTCGCAAGCGGACGAAGATAGAGCGTCATCTCCTCCGTCGGAACGCTTGCGCCGGAATCGGAGACAGCCGTTCGAATGCCGTAATAATTGAAATAATAAACATCCGGCTGCAGTTCGATGGAGGCGTTGATCGCACAGGCACGGTCTACCGACATATCATTGAGCGCGTTATCGTGGTGATCATAAAAGCCGGCTGCATACATGGCTGCCTCCGCGTCTTCCTGAGAGCCGGCATAGATGTCGAACTGATCGAGCCGCGGATCATAGGAGCCGCCGGTGGAGGCACTGAAGCTCCCACCCTCGCTGCCGAGATAGATGGCGGTGGTGCCGTTGCTGGGGGCAGCAATGGTTGTGATCGAGCAGACCCAGTCGGCGTGGCCGCCGGCAAACAGCTCACTGCAATCTTCGGAAGCGGCCTGTTCTGCAGCATCGCCGTCTGCGAGGAGATCCAGAAGCAGCCGGATCGTTGCACCTCCGAAGCTGTGGCCGATCAAATGCACCTTGTGCGACGCATCCCAGCTGTAATTCGGGATCAGCGGATCACCGGAGAAATCGCGCCCGAACCGTTCGTGCCCGCAGCGTGCGCTGTGGGCAGCGCCTTAATCCACGCGCGTTCCGGTCAGCTGAGCGTATAGCTCGCATGCGCGATCCCATGCGCTGGAAACCGGCCCGACCGATGCCATATATACCTGATAACCGCGGTTGGTCAGTGAGTTTTTCACGTTCGTGGAGCCCAAGCCCCAGTAGGGTGTTTCGCTGTCTCGCGCATCGTATGAGCCCCATCCGGAATAACCGTGTACAAAAACCGCCGGGTAATCTGCGCCGGTGACGGGCTTTGCACATCCGACAAGCAAAATGCAGAGACAGAACGTCAGGAGGAGTGCGGCGTATCGTTTCACGGTAGCTCCTTTCCGGCTGAGACGGGCCAGCCTTTCATGCTGTGGTGCAGAATTGCATAGGAAATGATCACGGTCAAAACGTCGGAGATGACCTGCGCCCAGACCAGACCGTACATGCCAAGGATGTGGTTGAGCAAAAACAGCATTGGAATGTTCAGGCACGCCCAGCGCAGTACAGCCAGCAGCAGAGAACGCTTTCCGTCGCCGAGCCCCTGATAGAGAAACACCACAAAGAAACAGAAGAACATGATCACTGCCGCAATGGAGCGAACGCGTAAAAATCCCGTACCGATGGCGATGGTCTCTGCATCCCGGATGAAGAGCCAGATGATCTGTTTTGTAAAAAGTTCATAGATCGTCACGCTGACGAGCGCGACGGTGAGACCTGCTTTCAGGGTGGCGGCCATGATCTTGCGGATCCGTGGATAATCGCCGATCGCATAGCTGTAGGCCACGAGCGGAACCATGCCCTGACAGAGACCAATTCCTACCTGCTGTGGAAATCGCTCTGCCTTGAGTACAATGCCGATGGCAGCGAGCGCCGTGTCTCCATAGGCGGCAACGAGCTTATCCAGCACCATGTAGTCTATATCGAACAGAAGCGTGCCGACGGAACCCGGAACGCCGACGGTGATGACGGCACGCCGACTGTCCGCGCGCGGCGCGGGGAGCGTGAAGCCGGAACGAATGACGGATTGCTTCTTAAAATAGATCACCAGACAGTAAATGCAGGAAATGATGTTGGACAGCAAGGTTGCAATGCCGACACCGAGTACCTCGTTTCCGCGCGGAAGCAGCACGAACATGAACAGTGGGTCGAGAAAGATGTTCAGAACGCCGCCGAGCGCAACGGCGATGCCAGCCTCGCGCGAGAGACCCAGACTGCGGATCAGATTGGAGAGAATGTTATTCAGAACGGTCGGAATTCCGCCGATGACCAGAACCATCAGTACATAAATACGCGCATGCGCAAGTGTGGCGTCGCTCGCGCCGAGCGCAAAGAGAATCGGGCGCATAAATAACAGCAGAATGACCGAAAATGCCAGCGCAACCAGTGCGCCGAGCCGCACACAGTCCGCTGCAACGCGTCCGGCCTCATCATTGTCATTCTGCGCGAGCAGCTTCGGAATCAGAGCGCCGCCGCCGATTCCAAACAATCCGCCGAATGCCAGTGTGAGATTGAACACCGGAAGGATGAGACTGACGCCTGCCACCATGGTCGGATTGTTGGTCTGACCAATGAAATAGGTGTCGGCCAGATTATAGATCAGGACGATCAATTGACTAATCACAGCCGGCATGGCCATGGTGCGTACGGCCTGCGGAACCGGCATGGAGCGAAAAACCTCGTCGCCAGTTTTCGTTTGCTTCATATAACCCCTTCTTTGCCCGGGATAGATAAATTTTACCATGCCGCTGCGGATTGTGCAATCCAGAGCGGAGATTTTGAGCGATATCAATACATAAAAGCTCCCCGGAAAACCGGGGAGCAGGTAATCATTATTTGTTTCGTTCCGGGATGATATAAATGAACACGAGCGAGCTGATCAAAAGCAGGAACGGATAAAACAGATTGGGAATGACCTCAAACGCAGATACATGAAATCCGAGCGAGTCTGCCGCCGAAAGCGCAACGAGCATTTGTGCGCCGTAGGGGATGATCCCCTGAAAGACACAGGAGAACGTGTCCAGCAGGGAAGCGGTCTTTCGGCGGGAAATGCCATAGCGTTCAGCCATCTGAGCGGCGATGGGATTAGCCATCACGATGGCAACCGTGTTGTTGGCAGTTGCGATGTCCATTGCGCCTACGAGCAGTCCCATCCCGAGCTGGCCGCCTTTTTTGCCCTTGAAGAGCTTGAAGATGCCGTTCAGCAGCGCCTCGAATCCGCCGTGCTCACGAATCAGCGCGCAGATCGCAGCCACCAGAATGGCGACCATCGTAGTCTCAAACATTCCGGCAGCGCCGGAGCCCATGCTGGAGAGCAAATCGGTCGCGGCGATGGCCCCGGTTGCAAGCATGATGATCGCGCCGGAGAGAATGCCGATCAGCAGCACGATGAACACGTTGATTCCGACCAGACCGCCCAGAAGCACCAGAAGGTACGGTACACTCTGCAGGAGGCTGTACTCCTTGAGCTCCATCGGCTGAATGTTTGCCCGCAGGCTCAAAACAAGAATCAGGCAGAGCGTCAGAAGTGCAGCGGGGAAGGCGATGGCGAAGTTTTCGCGGAACTTGTCCTTCATCTCGCAGCCCTGTCCGTTGCAGGCGGCGATGGTGGTGTCAGAAATAAAGCTCAGATTGTCGCCAAACATGGCGCCGCCGATGACCGATGCGATGCTCAGCGGAAGAGAAAAGCCGCTTGCCGCGGCAGCTGCCACAGAGATGGGGGTGATGAGCGTAATCGTGCCGACGCTGGTGCCCATGGCGATAGAGACAAAGCAGCTTACAACGAACAGCACGGCGACGGTATATCTGGCGGGAATGATGGAGAGCATGAAATAGGCCACGCTCTCTGCGCTGCCGCGCCCGACAACGCCGACAAAGATTCCGGCCTCCAGAAAGATCAGGATCATGGTTACAATGTTTTTGTCGCCAATACCGCGGCCCATCAGCGCAAGCTTATCATCAAAGCGCAGTGAGCGGTTTTGCAGACACGCCACCAGCAGGGCGGCGAGAAAAATGACAACAATTGGAATGCTGTAGAATCCCATTGGGATCTTGAGCACATATTCAAAAAGGATCCCGAGGCCGAGGTAAAGCATGAGGAATACACCGATCGGCAGAAGGGCGGCGGGGTTGGACTTCATTTGTTTTTCATTCATAGTTTAATGCTTCCGTTTCATAGTAATTGAATTCCGATGCGCTATCATACGCTGTTTTGAATGGTTTGTCAATTGTGAAGCATGCGATGGAATCGAATTGGAAAAGAAAATCGGAAGACAAATTTTTTTTGAAAATAGGGCTTTACAAATAAAGAAAATGTGTTATAATAATCGAGCGTTTGGGGGCGTAGCTCAGCTGGGAGAGCGTACGGTTCGCATCCGTAAGGTCAAGGGTTCGAATCCCTCCGTCTCCACCAAAGAAAAATCCTGTCACAATGTGGCAGGATTTTTTGCACCGTCAACATATTTTGCACAATCGAATAAGGGGGAATGTCTCTATGGCGGATATGTCGCAGGAAGAAAAGCGGGCGCTTCTCAAAAGCTGGAAGCAGCAGGAATCGGACATGGATTACATTCTGAATGAGGCGGAGGTTCAGTCGCTGTTTGATTATTTGGAGAAAGTGATGAATCGGGAGCCCTGTGATCATACGCTGCGTCACACCATGGCATGGCTCAAGAAAACGATCCCCGAGGATCGGGCGAAGGCGGCGATTTCCGAGATGCGGGAAATGGGCGGCTATTGTGACTGTGAGGTACTCTTCAACTGCTATGAGGAATATCTTGAATCGGACGAAATGGAATAATCACACGGCGCAGGAGATGACCTGCGCCGCTTTTTCTTTATTGTTAATATACAACTTTGAACCGCTCTGCCAAATATCTGCAAAGTGAAATCTTTAACCGGAAAATCCCCTTGCGAAACCTGCGGTTTATGATATAATTGCTATCATGTGACTAGTATGGCAAAGAGTCGTACAAAGGAGAAAGCCACAAATCCGGAAAGGACGGTCTTGTCTATGAAAGTACAGTTTACGGAGACGGTACTTCGCGACGCCAATCAGTCTCTGATTGCCACGCGTCTGCCTTACTCCAAGTTTGAGCCGATCCTCAGCGCGATCGATCAGGCGGGCTATTATTCCGCCGAGGTCTGGGGCGGCGCCACGTTTGACGTGTGCCTCCGCTTCCTGAACGAGGATCCCTGGGAGCGCCTGCGCAAGATTCGCGCCGGCATGCCCAACACCAAACTGCAGATGCTGCTTCGCGGCCAGAACATTCTCGGCTACAAGCATTACAGCGACGATGCGGTTCGTCGTTTTGTCCGCGCTTCTGTGCGCAACGGCATTGACATTATCCGTATTTTCGACGCGCTCAACGACGTGGACAACCTCCGCGTTGCCATCGAAGAAACTGTGAAGCAGGGCGCCATGGCCTCCGGTACGATTTCCTATACCACGAGCCCTGTGCACACGCTCGATAAGTATGTCACCATGGTCAAGGAGCTCCAGCAGATGGGCGTTGCTTCGATCTGCATCAAGGACATGGCCGGCATTCTGTCTCCCAAGTGCGCGTATGATCTCGTCGCCGCCATCAAGGACGCCGTGGATCTCCCGGTCGTTGTGCATACGCATTGCACCACCGGTCTTGCCTTCATGACCTATCTCAAGGCCATTGAGGCCGGCGCGGACGTCATCGACACGGCCATCTCTCCGTTCTCCGGCGGCACCAGCCAGCCTGCGACCGAGACGCTGAACTTTGCGCTCAAGGAGCTCGGCTATGAGAGCGACCTGAAGGACGACAAGCTCCTTGAGATCGCAAACTTCTTTAAGCCCGTCCGTGCGGAATTCCTCGCTGACGGCACCCTCAACCCGATCTCCATGGCCACGGACACCCAGTGCCTGACCTATCAGATCCCCGGCGGCATGCTCTCGAACCTCCTGAGCCAGCTGAAGATGCTTGGCCAGATCGACAAGTTCGACGAGGCGCTGCTCGAGACCCCGCGCGTTCGCAAGGACATGGGCTATCCTCCGCTCGTCACGCCGACCAGTCAGCTCGTCGGCACGCAGGCCGTGCAGAATGTTCTTGCCGGTGAGCGCTATAAGAATGTCGGCGCTGAGATCAAGGCCTATTGCCGCGGTGAATATGGCAAGACCCCCGCGCCGATCGATC
>JBGUHV010000095.1:0-10360 GCA_045112425.1 Oscillospiraceae bacterium | reverse complement strand
CACGACGAGCGAGAGCTCGCCGCAGTCCACCACGACCTCGGCGATCTCGCCGATGCCGTTTTGCTGCGCGAAGTCCGTCACGGTGCGGACGATCTGGCGTACAATGCCGATCTCGTGCATGATTTTACTTTCCGATGCGGCCGATGTGCTTCACGGCGACGGAGGAGAGCTTGTTCGGCAGATTCGTCGCAATGCGGCCGAGGGTGTGGAAGTACTCCAGGTTGCCCTCGTCGGAGATCTTCTCCATCTTAATCGCGCCGAACTTGCAGTGCGTGGTGCAGATCGCGCAGCCGACGCACATGTATTCGTCCACCATTGCCACGCCGCAGCCGAGGCAGCGGGAAGCCTCCGTCTTCGCCTGCTCGGCGGTGAGCACGCCGCGCGTGTCGCGCCAGGCGGCGTTTTTGCCCTTCGCGGCCCGGCGCTCGGCGGCCTGACGAGGCGCGTCGCTGTAGGCCTGCGGGTCGATGACGGCCTCCTTGCGGTTGAGACCCTTGTAGTCCATGTGGTCACGGCCGAGCAGGAGATCCTGACCCTCGTGCACATAACGGTGGATCGAGAGCGCGGCCTCGCGGCCGGCGGCAATGGCGTTGATCGCATAGCGCGGGCCGGTCACGACGTCGCCGCCGGCGAACACGTCCGCCACGGCGGTCTGCATGGATTCGCCGCTCACCGCGACGAGACCCTTCTCGTTCAGACCCAGACCGATGCCGCCGAGATCGACGGTGCGGTCCATCGCGATGACCACGGCGGAGGCCTTGACCTTCTTCGCCTCGCCGTTTTGCGTGTAGGCGACATCCTTGGCGGTGATGGCCGTGACCTCGGCCTCGCAGACGAACGCCACGCCGTTTTCCTTCGCGGCCTCGACGCCGCTCTTCACGTTGCTGAACGTGCCGATCTTTCTGGGGGCAATGACCGTCACGCGCTTCGCGCCGAGGGCGGCGGCGGTGCGGGCGGCGTCGAGCGTGATGAAGTTCGTGCTGATGCCGCCGGAGACGATCACGATATCGTCGCCCAGCTTCGGGCTGTGGCCGAGATTGACCTTCTTGAGCATATCGAGCGCAAAGCACACGGTCTTGCCGTCGGCGCCCGGAACGTCGATGGTGCCGGGCTTGCCGGCGCCGACGCCGAGGAAGAACGCCTTGAAGCCCTGCGCGCGCAGGTCGTCGAGCGAGACGTCGCGCCCTACTTCCACGCCGGTTTTGAACGCCACGCCCATCTGGCGCAGCACGTCGATCTCGGCGTTCAGCACGTCCTTTTCCAGACGGAAGGAGGGGATGGCGAGCGCGGGCATGCCGCCGAGCACCTTCTCCTTTTCAAACACGGTCACGGGGTAGCCCTTCTCGCGCAGGTAGTACGCGCAGCTGAGGCCCGCGGGGCCGGCGCCGATGACGGCGATGGGCTCGGAGAAGGGGACGCCGCGCGGGTTTTCCATCGGCGGGATCCAGCGCGTTTCGGCATTGAGGTCCTGCTCGGCGAGGAACTTCTTCAGATCGTCGATCGCCACGGGCGCGTCCAGCGCGCCGCGCATGCAGGCGCTCTCGCAGGGCTTGTTGCAGATGCGGCCGCAGATGGCGGGGAAGGGGTTGTGCTTCTTGATGAGCTTGAGCGCCTCAAGATACCGCCCCTGCTTTGCGAGCGCGACGTAGCCCTGCACGGAGACGTGCGCGGGACATGCCGCCTTGCACGGCGCGGTGCCGCCCGCGGCGACGTCCGTGCGGTTGATGCGAAAATCGGGGTTGTAGTTCTTTCCGCCCCAGAGCAGGGTGTTGCGCGCGGTCTCGTCCGGGCGCGGAATGGTCGTGTCCGCCGTGCAGAGCTTGCTGCCGAGCTTCATGGCGTTCACCTGGCAGTTTTCCACGCACTGGCCGCAGGCGACGCACTTGTCCTTGTCCACGCGGGCGACGTAGTTCGACTTCACGGCGTCGGGCGCGCGGAAATAGGTCGCGATGCGCAGCGCGTAGCAGCTGCAGCCGCAGCAGTTGCAGATGGCGGTGGAGTCCTCATAGCCGGGGGCGACGTTCAGCTCGTGCACGAGGCCGTTGCGCTCGGCGCGCTTGAGGATCTCGTAGGCCTCCTCCTTGGAGATCAGGCGATGCTCGCCCATCTTGGAGTAGTTGATCGCGTTGTCGTTGAGGTAGATGCACATGTCGTCCTCAAGGTGACCGCAGCCCTCGCCCATCAGGCGGCGGGAGCGGCGGCAGGAGCAGGCGCCCACGGAGATCGCCCAGGCGTTCTCCACGAGGCGGTGCACCTCGTCATAGCTGGCCTTGCGGGAGTTGTTCTCAATCGCGGCCTGCACGGGGATGACGCGCATCATGTTCATGCCGGCGTCCATAAACGGGGCGAGCATACTCACGCGGCGGCGGGTGTATTCCTCAAAGCACTCGCCGAGCACGGGGTACTTGTCGCACTGCTCGCGGTTGGCCATGATGCCCTCCATGATGCCGGGCACCCAGATGGGATAGAAGTAATAGGTCTTGCCGTTGCGCACGCGGGTGCGCACGGCGCCGGTTTTGCAGAGCTTGTCGAGCTGCTCCTGCGTGTGGTGGATGGACTTCTTCGCGCGCTTGGCGATGTCCTCCGCGGTGCGGTTGGCCTCCAGACGCATGTGCATCATGATCTGGCACATATCGTCGTCGATGATCGGCTCGAGAATCTTGTATTCGGGGTCGTTGTAGGTGATGCCGGTGTAGGTCATGCTCTCCAGGCTGATCTTCGTCGCCAGCTTGAGAATGTTCGGTCTGTGTGCCATAAGCTTTCCCTTCCTTTGTACACAAAAAGTTGTCGTACCGTACCTTATAATCTATCATATTCTCAACACCGTTTCAACACACTGCTGAATTTCTGCGACAAAATTTGTGTCCTGACTTGTCTTTTCGCGGGTTTTGTTCTATTATGAAAGGTGATTGTTTTTATTTTTTGAATCAAATGGAGGAATCTGCATGGACAAATCCAGTAAACGCCGCTGGGGCGACCGCCGGGACGGACGCTGGGTGCGCGACGTGCCCGGGCTCACGACGATCATGATGCACATCATGCCCAAGCGCACGGCGGCGGAGGTCTATGTCAACGAGAAGATCGACGCGACCGAGCTCGTGAAGTTCATCGAGCGCAAGAACGCCGAGCATCCCGATTACCGCACGACGCTCTTTCACTGCTTCATCGTGGCCATCGCGCGCATGATCCACGAGCGCCCGAAGATGAACCGCTTCATTCAGGGTCGCCGCATGTATGAGCGGTATGAAATCAGCATCGGCTTCGTCGCCAAGCGCAAGTTTGCCGACAATGCCGAGGAGTCGCTCATGTTCTATGTGCCGAAGGAGACCGACACGCTCGACACGCTCAGCCGCAAGATCGCCGGCGACGTGAAGGAGACGAAAAAGAGCGCGAGCTCCACCGGCGGCATCGACGCCGTGGTCGACTCCTTCGCCAAGATCCCGCGCATTTTGCTCATGCCCATCATCCGCATCATCCGCTGGCTCGATTTCTGGGGCGTCAACCCCAAGGCGCTCACGGACGGCGACACGAACTATTCCACCGTCCTGCTCACGAATCTCGGCAGCATCAAGGGCCCCGCGGTCTATCACCATCTGAACGATTACGGCACGAACAGCATCGTCGTCGCCATCGGCACGCTCCACAAGGAGGAGATGGTCATGCCCGACGGCCACAAGGAGATCCGCGACGTGGCGGATCTCGGCTGCACGCTCGATGAGCGCATTGCCGACGGGTTCTATTTCGTCCGCTCGCTCAAGCTCGTCAAGCACATTTTCGCCCACCCCGAGCTGCTGGACCGCCCCATCGGTGAGCCCAGCGAGTTCGATTTCAAGTAATGCAAAGGAGATCATCATGAAGAAATTTGTTTCCATCCTGCTCGCGGCGCTCATGGTCTTTGCGCTCGCAGCCTGCGGCTCCGCCGCCCCTGAAGAGACGTCCGTGCCCGAGGCACAGGCCGCCGCGCACTATCTCAACGCGCTCTACTATAACGCCGACGGCGTGCTCGAGACCGTCGACCACTATGACGAGCGCGGCCACATCCTCGGCGACGAGGTGTATGACAACGGCACGCTCGCAACCTACGAGGAGTTCAGCTATACGGAGAATTTCTCCCTGCCGATCTCCGAGCTCGAGGAGAATCCCGACGTCGTCTCCACCGCGTATGCCGAGCTCTACACCCGCCCTGCCGAGGAGGGCAGCGAGTTTGCCAGCTCCGGCATGGTCTTCGCCTTCGGCTATGACGCTGCCGACCATATGCGCATGGCGAAGGTCTTCGCCCTCGCGGCCGACGGCACGATCCTCTTTGACTACATCATCTATTATCAGCTCGACGAGAACGGCAACTTCACCGGCTGGACGCACATGACCGAGAGCGGTGAGGTGCTCTATGAGATGCAGGCGCAGAACGTCTATGACGGCGATCAGCTCGCCGAGGCGGATTACAACTACGTCCGCTACGGCGTCATCGACTATGCCAACGGCTATCAGTATCAGGCGCAGGATCAGGAAACCGGCTACGCGCATCTGGTCTTTGAATACTAATCCATTTTAGTTCAATAAGAGGAGAGAGAATGGAAAGCAACATCACCGCCAAAACGCCGTGGGCGCCGCACATGGGCGAGGTGCCGATGCACCTGACCTATTTTGAGGGCTCCATGTATGACAAGGTGGCCGAAATCGCCTCCATGTATCCGGACAGCGTCGCCTTCGACTTCATGGGCAAAAGCACGACCTACAAGACCATGCTCCGCGAGATCGAGCGCTGCGCCAAGGCGCTGCGCACCATCGGCGTGCGCGAAGGCGACAAGGTCACCATCGCCATGCCCAACTGCCCGCAGGCGATCTATATGTTCTATGCCGTCAACCGCATCGGCGGTATCTGCAACATGATCCACCCACTCTCGGCGGAGAAGGAGATCGAGTTTTATCTCAACGAGTCCGAGTCCGTCACGGCCATCACGCTCGACCAGTTCTATCACAAGTTCGAGCACATCCGCGAGAACACGAAGGTCGTGAACATCATCATCGCCTCCGTCAAGGACGCGCTCTCCAAGCCCATCAAGGCGGGCTATATGCTCACCGAGGGCCGCAAGATCAAGAAGATCCCGAAGGACGCGCCCGTCATCCGCTGGAAGGACTTTCTCAAGCTCAGCCGCGCCTGCTTTTATAACTACGCCGTGCCGAGAAAGAGCGACGATCCCGCCGTCATCCTCTATTCCGGCGGCACCACCGGCACCACGAAGGGCATCGTCCTCACGAACAAAAACTTCAACGCCCTCGGCCAGCAGGTCGTGGCGACGAACCCCATGTTCCGCCCCGGCGACAAGATGCTCGCGGCCATGCCGCTGTTCCACGGCTTCGGTCTCGGCGTGTGCGTGCACACGATGCTCTCGCAGGGCGGCCGGTGCATCCTCATCCCGCGCTTCACCGCCGAGAGCTACGCCAAGCAGATCGTGAAATATAAGTGCAACTTCATCGCGGGCGTGCCCACGCTCTATGAGGCGCTGCTGCGGCTCGACAGCATGAACGGCGCGGACTTAAGCTGCCTCAAGGGCGTCTTCTCCGGCGGCGACAGCCTCTCCGTCGAGCTCAAGAAGAAGTTTGACAAGTTCCTCAAGGATCACAACGCCTCCATTCAGGTGCGCGAGGGCTACGGCACGACCGAGACCGTCACGGCCTGCTGCCTCACGCCGGTCAAATACCACAAGGAGGGCAGCATCGGCATCCCGTTCCCGGATACGTACATTAAAATTGTCAGGCCCGGCACGGACGAGGAGCTGCCCTACGGCGAGGAGGGCGAGATTCTGCTCGCCGGCCCCACCGTCATGCAGGAATACATGAAGCACCCGGACGAGACCGCGCAGACGCTCCGGCGTCATGCCGACGGGCTCACCTGGGTCTATACGGGCGACCTCGGCGTCATGGACGAGGAGGGCTTCATCTTCTTCCGCGGCCGCGCCAAGCGCATGATCATCTCCTCGGGCTACAACGTCTATCCCGGCCAGATCGAGAACATCCTCGACGCGCATGAGGCCGTGCAGATGAGCTGCGTCATCGGCGTGCCCGATCCCTATAAGATGCAGAAGGTCAAGGCCTTCGTGAAGCTCAATCCCGCCTATCCGGCGAATGATGAGACGAAGCAGATGCTTCTCGACTACTGCCGCAAGCACATCGCAAAATACGCCATGCCGTACGACATCGCCTTCAAGGAAGACATGCCCAAAACCCTCGTCGGCAAGGTGGCCTACCGCGTGCTGGAGGAAGAGGAACTGAAAAACATGCAGCAGGCGGGTTGACGCCGTGGGGGAGGGGCTTGCCCCTCCCGGCGTTCCGGAAAAAACAATATGCAATGTGAGGCGAATTCGGTCTTTCTGCGAATTCGCCTCACATTTTCTGCTATTCTGAATACTTCTGCACGGGAGAGGCAAGCCCCTCCCCCGCGGCAGAGCGAAGCAATGCCGCACAGCCTCGCAGAGTTCGCGGCTCGGAAGCCGCGAATGCAATTTAATCGATTTTCCGGCGACATGTGCGGCGGAAAATCTCCCTGAGGCGCGGCTGATGCCGCGCCCTCGCGCCGACCAAGGCGGGCATCGCCTGCCGCGATGGAGCGCGAGTATTCCCACAAACAGTCAAAGAACAGGTTCTTTGACTGCATAATTCAAACGCACGCTATTGACAGCGTGCGTTTGAAGTGCTATGCTTACCTCTGCCTAATTAGAGAAAGGAGGCGCGAACATGGAATCACGACAGCTTCCATACGCCGCGCTCATCAAGCAGCTCTCCACCGAGATTCAGAAGCGGGCGGACGCCGCGCTGCAGGAGAGCGATCTCACGATGACACAGATGTATTTTCTCGGTGCGCTCAGCCATCTGCCGAACCGCACCGCCACGCTCAAGGAGCTCGAGCGGTATTTCCGCGTGGCGCAGTCCACGGCGGCGGGCGTGGCCGCCCGGCTCGAGAAGAAGGGGCTCATCGAGAGTCTGCCGAACGAGAGCGACCGCCGCGTCAAGCGCGTGCGCGTGACCGACGCCGGCGCCGACACGCTCCGCCACGCGATTGAGACGATGGAGCGCGGAGAGGCGCAGATGCTCTCGCCGCTGAGCGACGCCGAGCAGGAGACGCTGCTTAAGCTGCTGCGCCGCGTCCACGGCGCCCTGCGCCGCGAGGAAGGAGAATGCTCATGTCCATGATCCGCACGCTTCTGGGCTATGTGGGCGAGTACAAAAAAGACTCGATTCTCACGCCCCTTTTCATGATCATCGAGGTCACGATGGAGGTGCTCATCCCCTACGTCACCGCCTCGATCATCGACGACGGTATTCAGGCCGGAAACCTGAACCACGTCTTCGCCTACGGCGGACTCATGCTGCTGCTCGCCATGTTCTCGCTCGCGGGCGGCGTGCTCTCGGCCAGATACGGCGCGAGCGCGTCCACCGGCTTTGCCAAAAACATCCGGCAGGCCATGTATGAGAAGGTGCAGACCTTCTCCTTCTCGAACATCGACAAGTTCTCCACCGCCGGTCTCGTCACGCGCATGACCACGGACGTGACGAACCTGCAGAACGCCTATATGATGATCCTGCGCATCGCGGTGCGCGCGCCGCTGATGCTCATCTTCAGCTTCATCATGTGCTTTGTGATCCACGCGCGCCTTGCGCTCATCTTCCTCGGCTTTATGGCGCTGCTCGCGCTCTTTCTCGTCTTCGTCATGCGCAAGACCATCCCCATGTTCCGCAAGGTGTTCGAGCGCTATGACGATCTGAACGCCAGCGTGCAGGAGAACGTTTCGGCCATCCGCGTCGTCAAAGCGTACGTCCGCGAGGATTACGAGAACGACAAGTTCACGAAGGCCGCGACGAATCTCGCCGATCTCTTCACCCGCGTGGAGAAGATCATGGTCACCTTCGGCCCTGTGATGAGCCTTGCCATCTACGGCTGCATGCTGAGCCTCGGCTGGTTCGGCGCGCACTTCATCGTGCAGGGCACGCTCACGACCGGCAATCTCACGAGCCTCTTTACCTACGTCATGCAGATGCTCGGCAGCCTCATGATGCTCTCGATGATCTTCGTCATGATCACCATGTCCACCGCGAGCGCCAACCGCATCGCCGAGGTGCTCGAGGAGACGCCCGATCTCGCCGACCCCGAAAACCCGATCACCGAGGTCGCCGACGGCAGCATCGACTTTGACGGCGTCTCCTTCGCCTACCACAGCGGCACCGGCGAGGATACGCTGCATGATATTGACCTGCACATCCGCTCCGGCGAGACCGTCGGCGTCATCGGCGGCACGGGCAGCGGCAAATCGACGCTCGTCTCGCTCATCAGCCGGCTCTATGACGTGACGGAGGGCTCCGTGCGCGTCGGCGGCGTCGATGTGCGGCAGTATGACATGGAGGCGCTCCGGAATCAGGTCAGCGTCGTGCTGCAGAAGAACGTGCTCTTCTCCGGCACGATTCTCGAGAATCTCCGCTGGGGCAAGCCCGACGCGACGCTCGCCGAGTGCCGCGAGGCCTGCCGCCTCGCCTGCGCGGACGAATTCGTCCTCCAGCGGCCCGACGGGTACGACACCGTCATCGAGCAGGGCGGCGCGAACGTCTCCGGCGGCCAGCGCCAGAGATTGTGCATCGCCCGCGCGCTCTTAAAAAAGCCGAAGGTGCTCATTCTGGACGACTCCACCTCCGCCGTGGACACCGCGACGGACGCCTCGATCCGCGCGGCCTTCCGCGAGCACATTCCGGGCACGACGAAGCTCATCATCTCCCAGCGCATCTCCTCCGTGCAGGACGCCGACCGCGTCCTCGTGCTGGAGCAGGGCAGGGTCTCCGGCTTCGACACGCATGAAAACCTGCTGAAAAGCAACGCCATCTATCAGGAAATTTACGACGCACAGCAGAAAGCGGGCGGCGACTTCGACCGCCCCGGCGAATGAGAGGGGGAGCGGATATGGCAAAAGAACGAAAAGCCCCCGAGGGCGCGCCGAAGAACACCGGCGCAACCTTAAAGCGCGTCATCGCCTATGTGATGGAGCACTATAAGATCCATTACGCCGTCGTGGTTGTCTGCATCATCTTCTCCACGCTCGTCACGCTCGTCGGCACGCTCGCCATGCGCACGCTGATTGATGATTACATCGTTCCGCTCACGAAGGCGGCCGTGCCGGACTACAGCCCGCTGGCCCGCGTCATGTTTGTGCTCATGGGCGTGCTTCTGCTCGGCACCCTCGCGAGCTATGTCTATAATCGCATCATGATCACGGTGAGCCAGGGCACGATGAAGCGCCTGCGCATCGAGCTCTTCACCGGCATGGAGGAGCTGCCGATCTCCTATTTCGACACGCACGCCCACGGCGATATCATGTCCGTCTATACCAACGACGTCGACACCCTGCGTCAGGTCATCAGCCAGACGATCCCGCAGTTCATCTCCTCGACCATCTCCCTCGTCGGGAGCCTCGTCGCCATGATCGTGCTGGACGTTCCGCTCACGCTTCTGAGCCTTGCGATGGTCTTTGTGATGTTCCGCGTGAGCATGTCGATGGCCAAACGCTCGGGCGAATATTTCAAGCGGCAGCAGAGCGATCTCGGCGCCGTCAACGGCTATATCGAGGAGATGATCTCCGGCCAGAAGGTCGTCAAGGTCTTCTGCCACGAGGAGCAGGCCGTCGCGGACTTCAAAAAGCTCAACGATCAGCTCTGTGACAGCGCCAACAACGCCAACCGCATCGCGAGCATGCTCATGCCCGTCAACGGCAACCTCGGAAACCTCAGCTACGTCCTCTGCGCCGTTCTCGGCGCGATCCTCGCCCTCAACGGGCACACCAGCCTCACCGTCGGCACGCTCGTGAGCTTCCTCGCGCTGAGCAAGGGCTTTTCTCAGCCCGTGGTGCGCGTGAGCCAGCAGCTCAACAGCATCGTCATGGCGGCGGCGGGCGCCGAGCGCGTGTTCGACATCATGGATCAGCCGCCCGAGGCAGACGAGGGCTACGTCGAGCTCGTCAACGCCGTCGAGAACCCCGACGGCACCCTCGCCGAGACGACCGAGAAGACCGGCGTCTGGGCGTGGAAGCACCCGCATCAGGCCGACGGCACCGTCTCCTACCGCAAGCTCGAGGGCCGCGTCACCTTCGACGGGGTGGACTTCGGCTATACGCCGGAAAAGACCGTCCTGCACGACATCAAGATGTATGCCGAGCCCGGGCAGAAGATCGCCTTCGTCGGCAGCACCGGCGCCGGCAAGACGACGATCACGAACCTCATCAACCGCTTCTATGACATTCAGGACGGCAAGATCCGCTATGACGACATCAACGTCAACAAGATCCGCAAGAGCGATCTGCGCCGGTCTCTCGGCATGGTG
>JBGUHV010000094.1:0-7794 GCA_045112425.1 Oscillospiraceae bacterium | reverse complement strand
TTCATTTTTTAACATAATTATGTAACCCGACACGCGATTGATTGACGGACAAAGTTCTTGAAACAGAAAAAAGTTGTTGACTACGGGTAAAAAAATTACTATAATATTACTATCCTATGGTGCATACCGTACAAATTTTTGAATGGCAATGAACCAAAAAATCATTATTTAGGGAGGGAAACATTCATGAAGAAGAAGCTACTGATCTGTGCTGTTCTCTGCGGCGGTGCTTATTTCGCGGCGAAGAACGTCGACCTCATTCAGGAGAAGCTCTTCAACGGCAAGGATCAGGATCAGTTCCTGGCGATTCTTGACGTGGCCCGTGTCGCAGGCGACTTCCTTATGTGGCCTGTTCATTATGTGACGGCGCTTCTGCCGTAACAGCCGGACGTTCGTTCAATCGCGAACGGTACAGAAACTGATTAAAGGGGATTTATTATGAACAAAAAGTACGAGCCTCTATTTACCCCGTTTAAGATCGGGGAGGTAGAAATTCCGAACCGTATCGTCCAGTGTTCCATGGGCGGTACCACCCTGTTTGGCTGGCTGGAGCCTTCCCACTTCGATACCGAAGCTGCGAACTTCCTCCTCAGCCGCGCCAGAGACGGCGTGGGCCTCGTTCTGCCCGGCATGCAGGTTATCCGCGATACCTTCATGCGTAAATGGCTGGACCAGAACCGTCATATGTACAAGCAGGTTAAGCCCTTCATGGATGAGTACCACAAGACCGGCGGTAAGTTCTTCATCCAGCTGGCCGGCGGCTTCGGTCGTTCTATGGCTGTTACCCCCTGGATGGCCGCTCTGGGCCGCAACGACCTGCTGAACAAGCTGGCCTCCCCCGTGATCGACGTGCAGTATGCCTGCGCCTCCGCTTCCGCTACCCCGAACCGCTGGGCGGATAACCTTCCTTCCCGTCCGTTCACCATCGAGGAGATTCAGGAGATGGTCTGGCACTTCGGCGCCACCGCCAAGAAGCTGCGCGAAGCCGGCGTCGACGGCGTTGAGATCCACGCTGTCCACGAGGGCTACAACCTCGACCAGTTCGCCATTGCGAACATGAACTACCGTACCGACCAGTACGGCGGCTCTCTGGAGAATCGTCTGCGCTTCGCGACCGAGATCGTCCAGGAGATCCACAAGCAGGCCGGCGACGACTTCCCCGTCTCCCTGCGTTACTCCGCTCGCTCCTGCACGAAGGGCTGGCGCCAGGGCGCTATGCCTTACGAGGAGTTCGAGGAGTTCGGCCGCGACATCGAAGAGTCCAAGAAGGCTGTTAAGATTCTGGAAGCCGCCGGCTACCAGTTCCTCAACACCGACAACGGCACCTACGACGCCTGGTACTGGGCACATCCGCCTCAGTACATGCCCGACAACTGCAACCTCGAAGATGTTGAGACCATCCGCAAGGAAGTCAGCATCCCCGTCGCCTGCGCCGGCCGTATGGATCCGGTCAAGGCCGCTGAGGAGATTGCAGCTGGTCGTCTGGACGCCGTCGCCATCGCGCGTCAGAACCTCGTCGACGGTGACTGGGTCAGCAAGATCAAGGCTGGCAAGGAAGACACCATCCGTCCCTGCATCCGCTGCCACAACGGCTGCTTCAACTTCTCCAAGTCCGCTGGCACGGAGAACATGCAGGCTCTGGGCGACTCCCTGCACCTCGGCCGCTGCGCCCTGAACCCGCCCACGATGCAGCATAAGCGCTATAAGATCGTTCCCACCAAGAAGCCGAAGAAGGTCGCTGTGATCGGCGGCGGCATCGGCGGCATGGAGTGCTGCCTGGTTCTGAAGAAGAGAGGCCACAACCCCGTCCTCTTCGAGAAGACCGGCGAGCTCGGCGGCCTGTTCCTCACGGCTTCCGCCATGACCTTCAAAGAGAACGACAAGGAACTCATCAAGTGGTACAAGCGTGAGCTCGAAGAGGCCGGCATCGAAGTCCGCCTCAACACCGAGGTCAACGATCTTGGCACCATCAAGCGTGGCTTCGACGAGATCATCGTCGCCACCGGTTCCACCCCGCGTCAGATGCCTCAGATCAAGGGCTTCGAGAAGTGCATGAACTTCACCGAGCTCCTGAAGGAAGGCAGAATCGCTGACAAGAAGCTGAAGAAGGTTGTCTTCCTCGGCGGCGGCCAGTCCTCCTGCGAGGCGGCCTACGACATGGTTCGCAACTTCGGCAAGGAACCCATCATCGTCGAGTACGGCAATGACCTCGTTGCGGCTCAGGCTACCTGCCTCGCCAACACCTCCTTCCTGCGTGACGCCATGGCGTATCACAAGGTTCCGACCTATCTGCACTCCACCATCACCGAGATCGGCGACGGCTACTGCATGATCAAGACTCCGGACGGCACCTTCAAGCAGGAGTGCGACGCTGTTGTCAACGGCATCGGCTTCGTTCCCGCGCCTGTCGGCGAGAAGCAGCCCCACGTCTATCGTGTCGGCGACTGCGTTGCCATCGGCAACCTGCGCACCGTCATCTGGCGTGCTTGGGACGTCTGCATGCGCATCTGATAACTTTATCCTCTTCACAGCGTTCGCTGTGAACCCCAGAGCTTATTGCTCTGGGGTGGGAAATTCGCATTAAATGCGAATTTCAGAGTATGACGTTGTACCGTTGTAATCACTTGGCGTGTTTGCACGCCAAGTATGCGGATAAATCCGCATGCTTCCGCTTAGCGGAAGCGATTACTTAGGTATCGCATCAGATCCCCAAAACATACAAAAATCGGTACCCTTCGGGGTACCGATTTTTTGCATCCGCCCGCGCAGGGAAGGGTGATTCGATTGCCGGCTCCGGCAAATCCGCGCGATCTGAAATCCCGCCCTTGGCGTATGAATACACTTCATCTCCACTCTCCACGCTCCACTCTAAAAAACCACCCCGAATCAAAAGATTCGGGGTGGAGAGGAAGATTGGGGGCGCGGATATGGAGCCGGCTGACACAGGCGAAGCCTATGTCAGGCTGCGGAATGGAGCAAGCCCAGAAAAAAGAAAAAACCAACCCGAATCTGAAGATTCGGGTTGGAGAGGAAAACCGGGGGAATGGATGTGCAGCCGGTGCGGCTCAGGCTGTGCCTGTGCCGCAGCTGCGGAACGGAATGAGTCCGGTTAGACGATTCCCTGCGCCATCATGGCCTCGGCGACCTTCAGGAAGCCGGCGACGTTTGCGCCGAGCATCAGGTTGCCGGGCTGACCGCACTCGACGGAGGCGTCGTAGCAGGCCTTGAAGATTTCCTTCATGATGCCGTGCAGCTTCTCGTCGACCTCTTCGAAGCTCCAGCTCATGCGGATGGAGTTCTGGCTCATCTCGAGACCGGAGGTGGCCACGCCGCCCGCGTTGGAGGCCTTGCCGGGGCTGTAGAGCAGACCGTTCTTCATCACGATTTCAATGGCCTCGGGGGTCAGCGGCATGTTCGCGCCTTCGAACACGGCCATGCAGCCGTTGTCGACGAGCGCCTGGGCGCCGGCGGCGTCCATCTCGTTCTGGCTCGCGCAGGGATGCGCGATGTCGCACTTGACGTTCCAGATGTTCTTGCAGCCCTCGTGATACTCGGAGCCGGGAACCTCCTGCGCGTACACGCTGATGCGGGCGCGGCGCTTCTGCTTGATGTCAAACAGCACGTCCAGGTTGATGCCGTTGGGATCATAGATGTAGCCCTGAGAGTCGGACATGGCAACGACCTTGCCGCCGAACTGGGTGACCTTCTGCGCGCAGTACTGAGCGACGTTGCCGGAGCCGGAGACGACGACGATCTTGCCCTCGTAGCTGTCGTTCTTCAGGTGCTTGAGCGCCTCGACGCTGTAGTAGCACACGCCGTAGCCGGTGGCCTGGGTGCGGGCCAGAGAGCCGCCGTAGGTCAGACCCTTGCCGGTGAGCACGCCGCCGTCGAAACGGTCAACGATCTTCTTGTACTCGCCGAACATGTAGCCGATCTCGCGGGCGCCGACGCCGATGTCGCCGGCCGGGGTGTCGGTGAACTGACCGATGTGACGATACAGCTCGTTCATGAAGCTCTGGCAGAAACGCATGACCTCAGCGTCAGACTTGCCCTTGGGGTCGAAGTCGGAGCCGCCCTTGCCGCCGCCCATGGGGAGGGTGGTCAGGGAGTTCTTCAGAATCTGCTCAAAGCCGAGGAACTTGATGATGGAGAGGTTGACGGAGGGGTGGAAGCGGAGACCGCCCTTGTAGGGGCCGATCGCGCTGTTGAACTGCACGCGGTAGCCGCGGTTGACCTGCACCTTGCCGTTGTCGTCCACCCAGGGAACACGGAACATGATGATGCGCTCAGGCTCGACGAAGCGCTCGATCAGGCCGGCAGCCTCCCACTCGGGGTGCTTGTCGACGACGAGCTGCAGAGACTCGAACACTTCCTCGACCGCCTGCAGGAACTCAGGCTCGCCGGGGTGGTTCTTCTGCACATCGGCCAATACGCGTGCGAGATACTCGTTCTGAATCATGATAATCAGTCCTCTTTCTCAAAATTTGACGTTTTCGTCCTTGTTTTCACGACGGTACCTATATCCGTCACTCTATCTTAACGCCAATCGGAGCCGATTACAATTGATGATTTCCATAGAAAACCAGAACTTTTTTGTGCAAAAAGATCACTTGTGAAAGCTCAAACACTCTTCATTTCGTTAAAACGACGAAAAAATTAAATCGACCTTATTAAAAATTGTGAATAATCAGCGGAAAAGAAAACCAAAAAATATAATTTGCATAAAAATTTATATAAATACTATTGACAAAAGTTCCACTTTGGGATAGGATAAACCCAGAACCAAAAGGTGGTGTCATGATGAAAAAGACATTGTACAGTTTGATGTTAAATGAAGAGGTAGTCCGGGAAATCGACGCGCTCGCGCATCAGCTCGGCACGAACCGCTCCGCGCTCATCAACCAGATTCTCGCGGACTATACCTCGGTGCTCACGCCCGAGCGCCGGATCGAGAACATTTTCCGCGCCATGGAGGAGCTCGTCGCTCCGGCGCGCGAGCTCGTGCCGTTTTTCGTGCCGAACGCCCAGAGCATGACGCTCAAGAGCAGCCTGCAGTATAAATACCGCCCCACGGTGAAATACGAGGTCGCGCTCTCGCGCGGCGATTCGGAGGATCTGGGCGAGCTCTCCGTCGCCTTCCGCACGCAGAGCCAGGGTCTCTTGGAGAGCATGACGTATTTCTTCCGTCTCTGGAAGCGCATTGAGGACAAGCACCTCTCGCTCTACCGCACGGAGCCCCCGCGCTATGCGCTCTATGACGGGCGCTTCGTCCGCTCGCTGCGCCTGCCGCAGGATCGGGATTACACCAGCGACGAGATTGCCCGCGCACTGTCGGAATACATCCAGCTCTTCGACCATCTCATGAAGGGCTTTCTCGCCGGGCGCTACTCCATCCACGAGGTCGAGGCGATCTACATGACGCAGTGCGCGAAGGGGCAGATTATCGTATAGTCTGCAGCCCTCGCCTCCCCCTCTGGGGGAGGTGGCGGAGCGAAGCGACGTCGGTGGGGGTCCGAGTTCTCTTTCAGTATCCCGTTGACGCACAGCCCCCTCAGTCAGCTTTGCTGACAGCTCCCCCAGAGGGGGAGCCGAGTTTTCATTCCTACGAAAGGAGCTACCATTATGAACGCTGAAAAATTCACCCAAAAAACGATTGAGACCATTCAGACCGCGCAGAACATGGCGCAGGAGAACGGCAATCAATATATCACCCCGGAGCATCTGCTCTATGCCCTCATCGACCAGGACGGCGGCCTGATCGGCACGCTCCTGACGCGCATGGGCGTCGACTGCGACACCATGCTCGCCGAGCTCGATACCGTCATCGGAAACCTGCCCCGCGTCTCCGGCGCCGGCAGCGAGGTCTATGCCTCCTCCGAGACGGGCAAGGTGCTCGCCTTCGCCGAGCGCGTGGCGAAAAACATGCAGGACGATTTCATCTCCGTCGAGCACATCATGCTCGGCATCTTCCAGCACCCGACGCGCGACATCAAGCGCATTTTCAGTAACCACGGCGTCACGAAGGACGGCTTCACGACGCAGCTGAGCAAGGTCAAAACCGGCCGCGTCACCTCCGACAACCCTGAGAGCACCTATGACGCCCTCATGAAATACGGCACCGATCTCGTCCAGCGCGCCCGCGACGGCAAGATGGACCCGGTCATCGGCCGCGATCAGGAGATCCGCAACGTCATCCGAATCCTCTCGCGCAAGACGAAAAACAACCCAGTCCTCATCGGCGAGCCCGGCGTCGGCAAAACGGCCATCGCCGAGGGTCTCGCGCAGCGCATCGTGCGCGGCGACGTGCCCGAGGGACTCAAGGACAAGACCGTCTTCTCGCTCGATATGGGCGCGCTCGTCGCGGGCGCGAAGTACCGCGGCGAATTTGAGGAGCGCCTCAAGGCCGTGCTCGAGGAGATCAAAAAGAGCGAGGGCAGCATTCTGCTCTTCATCGACGAGCTGCACACCATCGTCGGCGCCGGCAAGACCGAGGGCAGCATGGACGCCGGCAACCTCCTCAAGCCCATGCTCGCGCGCGGCGAGCTGCACTGCATCGGCGCCACGACGCTGGATGAATACCGCAAATACATCGAGAAGGACGCCGCGCTCGAGCGCCGCTTCCAGCCCGTGCAGGTGGACGAGCCCACCGTGGAGGACACCGTGAGCATTCTCCGCGGTCTCAAGGATCGCTATGAGATCTATCACGGCGTGCGCATCCACGACGCCGCGCTCGTCGCCGCCGCCACGCTCTCGCACCGCTATATCACCGACCGCTTCCTGCCCGACAAGGCCATCGACCTCGTGGACGAGGCCTGCGCCCTCATCCGCACGGAGATCGACTCCATGCCCGCCGAGCTCGATGATCTCCGACGCCGCATCATGCAGATGGAGATCGAGGAGATGGCCCTTAAAAAGGAAGAGGATCAGCTCTCGAAGGATCGTCTGGAGAAGCTCTCGCGCGAGCTTGCCGAGCAGAAGGATAAGTTCAATGAGATGAAGGCCCGCTGGGACGCGGAGAAGAACGCCGTCGAGGAGGTCAAGCGCATCAAGGGCGAAATTGACCGCCTGCATGTCGAGATTGAAAACGCCCAGCAGCGGTATGAATATGAGAAGGCCGCCCGCCTGCAGTATTCCGATCTGCCCGCGCTCGAGCAGCAGCTCAGGGCAGCCGAGGAGGCCGCCGAGCGCAAGGGGAGCGAGGACTCCCTCGTGCAGGACACGGTCACGGAGGAATCCATCGCCGGCATCGTCGCCAAGTGGACGGGCATCCCCGTCGCAAAGCTCATGGAGGGGGAGCGCGAGAAGCTCCTGCACCTCGATGAGATTTTGCACCGCCGCCTCATCGGCCAGGACGAGGCCGTGCAGCGCGTGTGCGAGTCGATCTGGCGCAGCCGCGCCGGCATTTCCGATCCGAACCGCCCGATCGGCAGCTTCCTCTTCCTCGGCCCCACGGGCGTCGGCAAGACGGAGCTGGCAAAGTCTCTGGCCGAGAGCCTGTTTGACGATGAGAACAACATGGTCCGCATCGACATGACCGAGTACATGGAGAAGTTCTCCGTCTCGCGCCTGATCGGCGCGCCTCCGGGATACGTCGGCTATGACGAGGGCGGCCAGCTCACCGAGGCGGTGCGGCGCAAGCCCTACAGCGTCGTCCTCTTCGACGAGGTCGAGAAGGCGCACCCGGACGTGTTCAACATCCTGTTGCACGTGCTGGACGACGGGCGGATCACCGACTCCCAGGGCCGCACAGTGGACTTCAAGAACACCATCTTCATTTTGACCAGCAACCTGGGC
>JBGUHV010000093.1:0-12836 GCA_045112425.1 Oscillospiraceae bacterium | reverse complement strand
AGAAGCACAGCACGATCACCGCCGCTGCGGGATAGACCACGAGCCGCCCGAAGGTGATCATCCAGACCCTCGCGTTTGTGAACACCGCCTTCAGATCGGCGTTGCCGAGAATCATGCCGATGGTGAACATGTAAACCGGCCCCATCATGTTCCCGAGCGTCGAGACCGTGCTGCCGATCAGCCCCGGCAGCTGCCAGTGGAGCAGGAACATGATGAGCCCCGCGATGTTCGCGAGCATGACCACGTTTTTATAGAGCATGGAGAGGGAAAACTTCTTCTGCCCGCTCAGCACCGCCATGCCGTGTGTGAACATGAGCACGTTCATCACGAAGAAGCTCGCGCTGCAGTAGATCACCCACTCGCCGCCCATCGCCGCCGCCACGAGCGGCAGCATGAAGTTGCCCGCGTTCGGGTATTCGAGGCTGGTGTATTCCACCACGTTGAAGCGCATGGGCTTTTTCAGCGCCGCCGTCAGCACCGCGAAGACGAGCACCACGACGAGGCTCGCGGCGAAGCTCACGCCCATGCCCACGAGCTTTTCCATCGAGAATTCATATTGATAGGCGTCCAGCATCGCGCACGGCACGAGAAAATAGAGCGCAAAGGTGCTCAGCGCCTTCGAGTCCTGAAACGTCAGCACCTTCAGCCGCACGGCGAGAAAGCCGAGCGCAATGTAGATCGCAAGCCCCGCGATCTTCTGCGCGAGAATCGCCGTCAGTTCCACGCGAATTCCCCCAGTATTTAGCAAACTAAAGAGTATCTTAACGCGGAACAGAGCAGATTGCAAGAGCAATTCGGAAAACAGATCACAGGCACAAAATATCCGCAGCTATGAACGGCCTCGCAGAGTTCGCGGCTCTGCCTCGAATGGGCGTTCATAGAAGCCTTGTCTAGATCGAGTTGATTTGGTATCATAGTTATGCGATTGTAGAACGGAGGTAATCCGAATGTGCGGACGATATAGATTCACCCAATGACAACGGGGATGAACGCGGTATGTATCATCTGTTCCTGAAACCAGCATATAACATTGCCCTGTTTTTTGCACTGCAATATAGGAATTTTTCTCATTTAGGAGGAATGATTTGATGATGAAAAGAATGAAGGAAAGCCTGCCTCTGTTGCTTCTTGCCATGGTTCTCCTGCACTCTGCCTGCGGACAAAAGCCCGTATTCGGTGTGAGCACAAATGGAGATAACAGCATCAGCATCACCGCGGACCACGGCCCCAAAAGCAGCACGGGTCTTGGTTATCTTACTGTTGGAGAAAACGAGCAGGTCGTAGTGGATGCGACCAGTATCGATAAAGATGGGAAGCTCTCCCTTCACTTCACGGCAGGCGTACTCGGTTCAGACGATTTTCCCGAGGAACCTGCCTATGAAACGTCTGTCAGCGGTGGGGACAGCGCAGTCTTTACCGCTGACCCCGGCGAATATACGGTCGAAGTGATCGCGCAGAGCACAATTACCGGAACGGCACGGATCTGCACGAAGGCAGCGGATGGAACGCCTGCCGCAGCGGCGGATTCCGATTTGGCTCTGCAGCCCGGAGAACACTTTGAGGGAACCGTCACACTCGAAGAAACGGAACAGACCGTTCATTATGAGGCGATCCGGAACGACGCGCTTGGCTTTGAGATGGGCTACGACTACGAGAATTTCGTACGACACAGTGAAGCGGACTGTGAACGGTTCATCTCGGCCTGGGATAACCCCGACAATCCCGAGATTTATCTCGAGATCACGCACAGCTCGGATGACGCCGAAACGACGGCCGCTTCCATTGCTGAGACGCTTTCCGCACAATATAATGTCTCTCGCTGGGAATACACGCTGGACCGCGCAGGCGACTGCATCGATCTCAGGGGCGAGGTGGATAAAGAGGGGCAGATGTCCATATGGGAGCTTCAGATGGTTTATATTATCCCTGCTGACGACGGCTGTTTCGTCGCCTGGGAGCATTACACACAGGAAAGCGCCGAGGGCTGTGGAGCGCGCTTCCGCAGTATGATGCACACCTTTGCGGTCCTTTAAGGCTGTCTGTGTGCTTCGGCAGAGAATTAAAAAACCGGCTCATTGTGAAATTCCAGTTATCGAGCACAGAAATCAAAAAAGCCCGCCATCTTTCATCAGGGAAGACGGCGGGCTTTCTCTCTCCTACAGGCCTTAAGGTTTCTCTTCACCCGGTGATCATGATGCCAAATGCCGGCGTTTTTTCCGCCTCAAAAGCGGCAGATGTGCAAGGCTGACAAGAATTGGAATTTTGCTAAAATGGCGGTACCAACTCTTTTCAGCAGCGCTTTATCTGCATTCGGCCGGAGGATTCTGTATGCTTATCGTTCTCATCAACGCAATCACCGTCATCGGCGGCAAGCATTTTGTGAGCACCTCCATCACGAACAACACCATCATCGGCGAGGACGCGCCGGTGATCCGGGCCGTGCTTGACTACGGCGGGAGCGCCCCCGGTCTGACGACGCCGCACATGTCGCCGGAAAATCGATTGTAATGGATTCGCGGCATCCGAGCCGCGAACTCTGCGAGGCTTCAACGAGTGACTGATATCAGCGGCTCCACTCTGCAAGGCACAAACGGATTTCACTCGACGGAATCAGAACGCCGCACTTGAAGGCGCTGCCGTCAGCGGAAAAATATCCGCCCGGCGTAATTCCGACAAGCTGCATCTGTTCATTGATCGCGGCGCCGCCGCTGCTTCCGACCTGCATGTAGGCACTGTGCTTCATGGCGTTGCTCGGGTATCCATGCGCTCCGCCGAATTTCTCCATGCCCGAAGTCACTTCGCCATAGGAAATGGCAAACCATTCATTCTGCGGATTGCCGATGCACATAATTCGGTCCTCTTTTTGCGGGTCTTCGTCCGCGATCGTTACCACAGACAGGTCTTCCTCCGACGTAAAGCTGATGACCGCCAGATCATCTCTGCTGCTGACATACTCCACGTTCGCGCCGTACATGGACTCATAGACCTCCTGAGAAAGCACACGGTCATCAAAGCCGGGAATCTCATCCGTTTTCATCTCGGTATTCACCGTGAAAACCAGGAGCTGCGCCCTCTCGCCGCTGACAACATGGGCGGCGGTGAGGGCGTAATACACGTCGCCCTGCCTGTCGAAAATCACGCCGCTGCCGCATTCGCCGTAGGATATGGCGTTCCCGCTGACGGTTTTGGAAAAGAGCCCGATGTTGGCCGACAGCAGATCTGCCTGCTCAAACGCAGCCTCCATATCCTCAAAAACCACATTTTGGTTGTCGGAATGATCCGCGCAGGCCGTCAGCAGGATTGAGACGGCCATGATGATGATGAGTCTCGGCCAGGTCAGATTCATCCCGCCGAACAGTTTTTTGATTGCCCTTGTCATGGTCAATGAAAGCTTTCCTGTTTTTGATGTTTCCTAAAATTGGCGGCTGCCTGCCGGGTCAGAAGTCTGCTCCCAGATGCTCCATCGAGTCGATGACGACCACGCAGTCGGGAGACACATGCTGCATGACAAAATACATCTGATCCATCGGGATCGCAACGCAGCCGCCGGTGCGCGGCTTGCGGTCGCCGAGGCAGTGCAGGAAGATCGCCGAGCCGGCGTTGGGCGTGCCGTCCGCGTTGTAGCTGATGTTCAGACAGTACTGATATTCGTACGGATAATCGAGAATGTGCTCACTGTTGTCCCGGTCGAGCTCCGGGAGCTCCTTCAGGCTCACAAGCTCGTTGTAGTGCATCCCCTCGTTGACGTCGCCGGACCAGTAGGTGTCCTCGTCCGCCTGCACATAACGGATCGCGCAGCCGGGGTCGGGCGCAATTCCGAAGGCACGGTTGAACGTGAAGGTGCCCACGGGCGTCATGCCGTCGCCCTCCTGCGTTTTTCCCAGACCGTTTTTGCCGATGAATCCCGGCGTGGACATGATCATGTGCCATTCGCCGTTTTCATCCTTCTCATGCATGGAGACCCATGCAGTGGTTTTTTCGTGCGCGGCGATGACAAAAAGCTGCTGTGCGTCCTGCGCCTCCGGAAGTGCCGTGACCCAATCGGGAGAGGCCTCCGCCTCCATCTCAAGACGCTCACGCGGCGTCAGAAGCGCTGCTGCATCTGCCGTCTGCTCCTGCCTGCCGCAGCCGAAGAGGACGAGCGCGGGCAGCAGCAGTGCCGCAGCCAAAAGCCAGACCCATGTTTTTCTTTTTGATTGCTTCATGTCTGATTCCTCCTGTTCATACTTGGTGATCGTTTCGTTTCCGCCGCCCGGATCGCGCCGAGGCAGTGGATCCGAACAACACGGTTCGGATCCATTTCCGAGACACTTTTCAGCCGCTCCAGATACGGCCTGACAAGCTCCGGCCTGCGTTTGCCGAGGACGCGGAACATTTCCGGTGCTTCCATGCGTACCTTGTCATTCGCATCGTGCAGAAGCGCCGCAAAGACCGGCATATGATTTGCATAAATGTCCGGTGTGGTCACCGCAATGTTTTCTGACGCCCAGACAAAGCTCAGCCGGACGCTTGCGTCCTCATCGGAGGCGAAGCGGAACAGGTCCGGCCAATACGCTTCCATCGCGGAGTAGCTCCCGCGTCCGATTCTGCCGAGGGCGTTGACTGCACGCGCTCTCAGAAGCGGTGTCGGACTGTTCAGGAAGGCTGCAATCGAAGGAACCGCGTTCCGAACCTCCGGCGGATTGGCGAGCCCCATTTCTCCCAGCAGCCAGAGCGCCTTCGCCTGAATTCTGACAGATTTGTGGGTGAGCAGGGACGAAACATACGGAATGTTTTCTTTCCACTTCGTTTTGTCTTTTGTCAGGCTTCCAAGCGCTTTATAAAGTGCATCGTCGCTCATGGCGGCTCCTTTCAGCTGGACAGTTTTTTTCATTCTATCATAAATCAATATCGCAATCAACGGCCGAACCGACTCAAGTGCACGCGTTCTCCCTCATAGGAGTAAACAAATCAATCCCTCAGGGAATAAATGTATTTACAAATCATCCGAAGATTGTTTACATACTTTTAGCACTCTCGACTTGACAGTGCTAATTTCGGTGCTATAATAAAAAGCGAACAAAGGAACAGAGATCGAATGGATGACCTCCATCCCCTTGCTCAGGTAACAAACAGATATGATTGCAAAACCAAAGGAGGCATGACTTATGTTACCGAGTATTTTTGGAGAGAGTTTGTTTGACGACTGGATGGGCTTCCCGTTCAGAGACTTCGAGTCCGATGTGGATCGCAAGCTGTACGGCAAGCATGCGTCACGCGTGATGAAGACGGATCTGAGGGAACACGATGACGGCTACGAGCTGAAGGTGGATCTTCCGGGCTTCAAGAAAGACCAGATCGATCTGCAGCTGCAAAACGGCTATCTGACGATCAGCGCTTCCAAGGGTCTGGAAGAAGACGACAAGGACAAAAAGGGTACCATCGTCCATCAGGAACGCTATGAGGGTTCTCTTGCCAGAAGCTTCTATATCGGCGAGAACATTCCCGAGGAGGAGATCAAGGCCAGATTCGAGGACGGCGTTCTGACGCTGGAATTCCCGAAGGAAAAGCCGATTGCGCTCCCGGAGCGGAAAACGATACAGATCACAGGCTGATCATAGTACAGAACGCTTCGCGTTACAAAAGAAAAGATTGCTGAAAGGCCAGACCTTTCAGCAATCTTTTTTTCATTTCGGAATCACCTCCGCGAAAGCGGAGGAACGCCTCTGTTTGATCAAACCCGCTTCGCCTTTTTCCGTTTCAAAACGCGATAGCCTAAGAACGAAAAAGCAAGAACCAATACCGCGCAGAGCAGAACCATCGGAAGCACTGCCGGGCCGGGATGATGATTACCAGCTTGTTCCAAACCGGATTCCTCGATATAGGCGGAAACCGCATTGTCAATTTCCGCGAGCTTTTCACTGGCGATGCGCTTGATATATTCGGCATTCTCATTTGCCAGCTGATTCGCCATGGCCGCAACTTCTTCATCAGAAGCCGATTTTGCCAAGGCAACCATCCTCTCGTCGTCAGCGGCGGCTTTGGCATTCAGCGCTTCCTGTGCCCGGTTCATATCATCATGCAGATCATGGATCCGCTCGCTGTCGGACAGGAACTGAAGAACAGCCCGGGCTGTTTCCGCGTCCACTGCATCTCCATACCGGTCGTAGTATGCACCGTTGTCATCCATTCTGTAATAGCTGCCGTTGCCAGCGTTGCCGAGCTCATTGAACAGCCAGTAGATGGACTCTGAATCAAATGTCTGCGTGGATTCGCTTGTGTACCCATCCGGCGTCTCGGTCATCACAGAGGCGTAGAAGGGAACATAGACCGAAAACTCCGACGGGCTCATGGCAAGCCACTCAATCGTGCTGACAGACGCCGGGATTGCAGGGTCTCTTCTGATCTCAAAAACGTGTTCCTCGTTCTGACGGTAAGTTCCGATCGAACGCATGGGTACCCCTTCGGAATTCTCATCTCTTGAGGTCGTCTCATAAGCGGTTCCCTCACCGTGAGACGCCAGGACTTGTTTCAAAGTCATGAGAGAGATCCTGCCTCTGACTGCATCAGAAGGCGCATACTCCAGGCAGAACGGACCCACCGCTGCTTCTTCCACCGACGCGTTGGGAAACTGATCCGATATTTCTGCAACGGGCTTCGGGACAACGTCCATCCCATCTGCCAGTTCACGGTTCAGAATCGATGCGCCGTAATAAAGCCTGTAGCTGGAATACTGACTGTATCCCTGTGAATAGGATTTCGCGACATGAATCTCATCGCCTCCCTCGATATCCGTCACATAGAACCCGCCGTCTTTTGCGGTGGAGATGAGTCCGGGCGATGCAATCACATTCTCGTCTCTGACATTGACCTGCTGTGTCATGATGTCATTGGGCAGCAGCGAAACCGTATCGTCGGAAAGTCTTGTGGCGACATACTGGTGACCCGATACGATTTCAAAAACCCAGGTCTCCTCGCGGTCGGCAATCAGGACCGTACTCACTTCCCGATCATCCGGATCATCGGGCTCCGTGCTGCCGTGTCCGTACCGGTCAATACAGTCTGCCAGAAGACGGACGGCGTCCTTCGCAGAATCTGCCGACTGCAGAATATAGGAAGCCATGGACAGCTCTGTCAGCCCTCCGGAGGTCAGCGGATCCACAGCCTGGACCTTTTTGTTAAAATATGTGGACACCGTTGCAGAGACTGCGACTCCTTTTTCATTGACGCCTGCTTCTCCGAACGGAATCTTTGTCAGTCCGCTGTATTCGGACGGATCGTCCATGACGGCACTGTATCGAAGCGTATGCGCGGGATAGGGAGCGCAAAAGCCGTAATCATCCTCGAGCATCTCATCCGGAGCATGGTCAGCGGCAGGGACAATCACAAATTGCTTCACCCAATCCGGTCCGAAATCCTCGGATCGTCCCAGATAGACGGAACCGTTTTCCGTCGTGCCGCCGCCTGCATAGATACCCGTACATGCCAATGCGTCGGCAGAAAACGCGGATGCCCACACCGTCAGTGCAAGCAGAATGATGGCCGCCCGCTTTGCGATTCGTTTTTTCATCGTTTTATCCTCATTACAACGACACGACCGGCCAGACCTGGGGCGACAAGCGCTGCTATAATCTCTGCGTCAACAAAGCAGATCTGGAGATCAAAGCGCTGGTGCCGCACCTCGCGGCCATGCTGCGGTAATCACAGGCGGCCAAGCACAATCCGGTCAATACTGCACTGTCATTGAAACGGGGTCTGTCTCAGCCAGACCCCGTCTGCCGTGTTCAATTAAGAATCCTTTGTCACGCCGCTGATTGCAATGATTTCAAGCTTTGGCTCCGCATCCGACGCGTAGCCTGGATCCAGCGGCCAAATCTGACCGCTGCCCAGACAAATTCCCTGCCCGTTGGCAAAGAGGCCGCTGCAGGTCTCTTCCTCCATTGCCGCCCGGTCAGACGGATGGACGTGCCGCTCACGCAGGAAGGCGGTCAGCGCCTGAGCGTCGGCGAGGTCCTCGCCATCCACGGTGATGGGATAGCGCACATGCTCTGCAAGCCAATCCCAGTCCTCGTTCAGATAGGCGTCCTTCACAAGCGCGGCAAATTGCTCCACCTCGTCCGCAGGCATGGCGGTGACGCCGCTGTAATCGGCGTCAGACGAAGCCGCAGAATCATCCAAGCTGCCCTCCGGCTCAGCGCTGCCGGCGGGCGTTTTTTCTCCTGCGCAGGCGGCAAGCGTCAGCAGCATCAGGACGGCCAAAAGAACGGAGACGTATTTTTTCATTCTCATTCCTCCGGCATCTCCACATAGGTGGGGTTGCCGACGCCGCTGCAGGTAATGGTTTTTACGGTCAGACCGCCCATATCCGTATCCTCGTTGAAGCTCTCGGGATCTTTGATTTTGCCTTCAAAGGTGATGTCATAAGAATAGATGCCATAGGTCATCGTGAACTGCAGCGCATCCAGATTGTAGAAGGATACCGTCCAGCCGTCGTCGATCAGCTCCTGCCCGGTCTTGCCGATGTACTGATCTGCCTCCTTCTGCGATGGGAGGTTCTCCGTGAGATTCTCGATGACCTTGACGGCGAGCGGCGCAATCAGCTCGCTGAGCTTCTTATCATAATCGGGATCGTCAAAGTCCAGATCAAAGATGGCCTGCGCGGTTTCCTCGGAGACGTCGCAGATTGCGCGGTAGGTATTGCCGTCCTGCTCAAACGCGTAGATATAGGTTGTGCCGGTCAGGCCGGTTGCGATCTCGGGCAGCCCGAGCAGGTCGCCCAGTGTCTTGACCGCATCGAGATCCACGGGTTTTCCGTCCTTGCCCTCGGGCAGAAACTCCGCGATAAACTCCGTGTCCTCCTCTGCGGTGACGGTGATCAGCGGCTCGGTCGAATACTCTTTCCCGTCGACGGTCCACTTGAAGAAGTGATATCCCTCCTCCGGCTCCGCGAGGATTTTGACGACCGTGCCCTTTTCCACATTCATATAAGCGGACTGCGCGGGAAACTCCGGATCGACCTCCGGCTCTGTGCCGTCATCTGAAATCGCGACATTGCCGTCCACTCCCTTTATATTGACCATGATCGTGACCAGATCTTCAGCCTCAGACCCGGCAGGCTCCGCGGCTTTCTTTCCGCAGGCGCCCAGCGTGAGGATCATGACCAGCACGAGCATCAAACTCAGGATTCTTTTCATGTCAATCGCTCCTTTCGGGTTGTTGTATCCAGTATACTGCAAGTGGGCAGATTTCGTCAATCCGGAAGGGCTTTGCGCTTGCAGATTCCGGGAACTATGTTATAATCAAATCGTCAAAACGACAAGCGCATTTCTGCATTTTATTTGGAGGTTTCAACATGAAAAAACTGATTTCCCTGCTGCTGGCGCTGTGCCTGCTTTTTGCGCTCGGCGCCTCCGCCTTTGCGGCGAGCTTCCCCGCAAGCGGCTTTTCGGACGTCTCCCGCTCCGCGTGGTACGCTGAGGCGGTGGATTTTGTCAAGGCGAGCGGCCTGATGAACGGCGTCGGCAACAATCGGTTCGATCCCAACGGCACCGTCACGCGCGCCATGGTCATCACGGTGCTCTACCGTCTGGCAGATAAGCCGAGCGTGAAGGGGCAGAGCAACCCCTTCCGCGACGTGTCGAACGGCTCTGACTGCTGGTATCGCGACGCGGTGGTCTGGGGTGTGAAGAACGGCGTGACGACCGGCGACGGCAGCGCGAACGTCTTCTCCCCGAACAAGGCGATCAGCCGCGAGCAGATGGCCACCATGATCGTCCGCTTCCTGCTGAGCCAGGCGAAGCTGGACGACGCCTCCGCGAAGATGATCCAGCGGCTGGACGCCAAAACGGCCGCGATGCTGCTCCAGGATGAGTTCCGGGATGCGTCCTCCATCAGCTCCTGGGCAGCCGTCAATGTGATGATCTGCAAGATTACCGGCATCATGAACGGCGACTCCGCCGGCACCTTCCGCCCGCAGGCCACGCTCAGCCGCGCCGAGTGTGCGCAGACCTTCCTGAATCTCTACACCATCGGAACAGAGCGCTGACCGTTCGGCTGTTTCCACAAATTCAAACAGCAAATTTTTACAAATCAGAATGTTCCATATCGACAGATTTATGCTATAATGTCCATCAAAGCAGACAGAAGACTGACTTTTATATTTTAAAGAGGAGGAAGCATATGAAACAGACAAGAAAATGGCTTGCCATGCTGCTGGCTCTGTGCATGCTCGTTCCGCTGTTCGGGCTCTCCGCGCTGGCAGTGGACAAGATGACCAACGACCCCGGCTCCACCAAGCAGTGGGGCATGAAGGCCGTCGGCATGGACGAGGCCTGGGGTATGGGCCCCACCGGCAAGGGCGTCAAGGTCGGCATCATTGACTGCGGCCTTTCCACCCTCACGGGCGACATTGCCAAAAGCCGCGTGGAAGCCGGCCCGAACTACACCGGCTCCATCGGCGACTCCGCCACCGACATTGAAGGTCACGGCACCTTTGTCGCCGGCATCATCGGCGCGGCGAAGGACAATGGCGTCGGCATCGCCGGCGTTGCGCCCGAGTGCAATTTCTACATCGTCAAGGCGCTCAGCGACATGGCGCAGGCAGTCAAAGACTGCGTGGACGCCGGCTGCCAGGTCATCAACATGAGCATGGGCACGACCTACAGTGATAATGCGCTCAAGTCCGCCATCGAGTACGCTGAGGCCGCCGGCGTGATCGTAGTCGCTTCCGTCGGCAACGAGGGCGACAGCAGCAATCCCACCCAGTACAACTATCCCGCAGCATATCCCGGCGTCATCGGCGTCGGCGGCGTGGATCAGAATCTGAACGTCTGCAGCTTTTCCAACAAGAACGACAGCGTGTTCGTTGTGGCTCCCGGCGAGAAGGTCGCGAGCCTCAGCCTCCTGCCGGGCATCGTCAGCACGATGGACGGCACCAGCTTCTCCGCGCCCTATGTGGCCGGTCTCGCCGCGCTGCTCCGTCAGATGAACCCCGACATGAGCATCGCGGAGTTCCAGGAGATTCTGATTGCCACCAGCCGCGATCTCGGCGAAGCGGGCTATGACACCGCGGCCGGCAACGGTCTCATTCAGGTTCCCGCCGCCCTCAGATACGCCGCTGAAAAGTGGGGCTATGAGCTGAGCGACCCGAGCGCCCCCACCGAGCCCGATCAGCCCGACAATCCCGGCACCGGCTGGAACATCTTCGATTTCAGCTGGATCCGCAATCTCTTCCAGAGCATCATCCGCAATCTCTTCAAGGGCTGGACTCCGAGCTTCTCGCTTTGAGATTCCGGTAAGCGACAAGGAGTACGAATATGAAAAACACCTTCCGTAAGGGTCTCACCCTGCTGATGGTCCTGTGCCTGCTCGTGCCGCTGTTCGGTCTGTCGGTGTTCGCGGCAGACACGCCCGGCGATTATCAGTTTACTGAAGTCAAGGAGAGCAGCATCTCCGGCAGCCTGAAGGGCATCTCCAACGATCCCTTTTCCGCTCTGCAGTGGAATCTGAAGGCGATCGGGATGGAGGAGGCTTGGCGCTCCGGTCTCACCGGCAAGGGCGTGGTCGTTGCGATTGTAGACTCGGGTCTGTCCGGCACGACGATGGACATCGACAAGGATCGCATTCTCCCCGGTAAAAACTGCGTCGGCGGCACCGGCGTTGCCGACACCCTCGGCCACGGCACCTTTATCGCCGGCATCATCGGCGCAACGAAGGACAACCTCGTCGGCATCGCGGGCATTGCGCCCGGCGTCACGATCGCGCCGATCAAGAGCTACGCCACCTCTGAAACGGACTTTGCCGCGCAGGCCGCCGGCATTTATGCCGCGGTAGACGAATACCACTGTGACATCCTCAACATCAGCGCCGGCGATCCGGAGATTGTGCCGGAGGTGCAGGCTGCCATTCAGCACGCGCTCGATGAGGGCGTCATCGTCATCGCGGCCTCCGGCAACTCCGGAGACAAGGAACTGCTCTATCCCGCCTCTTATGACGGCGTCATTTCTGTCTCCTCCGTGGACAAGGATCTGGTGATCAGCGCCACCTCCAACCGGAATGACCACGTGTTTGTCGCCGCCCCCGGCGTCGGCGTTTACAGTCTCGGCAGGCTGCCCGGCACCGTCACGATGAGCAGCGGCACCAGCTTTTCCGCGCCGGTTGTCGCCGGCGTCGCGGCGCTGCTGAAGGAGGCTTGGCCGCAGATGACCCCGGACGACTTCCGGGAAATCCTGAAGAACTCCTGCAAGGATCTGAGCACGAAGGGCCGTGATATCTACTATGGCTGGGGTCTCATTCAGGCGCCCGACGCGATTCGCGCTGCCGCTGAGTACTTCGGCGATGAGGCGCCCGACATGTCCGCGCCGGACAATCCGGGCAGCTCCTGGAGCGACTTCTTCAGCTTCAATTGGCTGCGCGAGATCTTCCAGAGCATCATCCGCAGCCTCTTCAAGGGCTGGACAACAAATTTAACCTTCTGAATATTTTGAATCCCGAAGGAGAAACCACGATGAAAAACACCTTTCGCAAGAGCCTGACGCTGCTGATGATCCTGTGCCTGCTCGTGCCGCTGTTCGGCATTTCCGTGCTGGCGGAGAATGCGGAGGAACTGCCCATTGATTATCAGTTTAAAACCGCCGACGTTCCGGACGCAGACGGCGCGCAGGTGCTGGCTGCCGGTATGACCAACGACCCCTACTCCTCTCGCCAGTGGGGCATGAAGATGATCGGCATGGAGGCCGCCTGGCAGAGCGGTCTGACCGGTGACGGCGTCCGCGTCGCGGTCATCGACGGCGGTATCTACACGAACACAGGCGAATTTGAAGCCAATCGTCTGCTGGCCGGAAAGCACATGCTCACCG
>JBGUHV010000092.1:0-3169 GCA_045112425.1 Oscillospiraceae bacterium | reverse complement strand
CAGTGGGAGGGAATGCGTCGGCAGGGAGATTGGTAACGACGGTTTCAAAAGAAGAATCGGAAAGGCGGAACCTAACTACACGAAAGCGGAGATTGTAGGTAAGCATAGGTTGAGACTTTTTGCATTTAGAAGGCAAATTGCAATCGGCGGTGGGCGGCGGCCGCTGATGCGGTGACCAACGGCCGCCTGGCGGTCTGTCAGCGGCCGGCTTAACTGGATGCTTTTGGCTTAATCATTACGGTGTAGTGCTTGGTCGCACGCTTCAGAATTGCATTGGCAGAAACCTCATCATTCATGATCATGGCACTCCAACTGGAAGGGTCACGCTGGGAGCAGATGATGGTGCTGAGGTTAATCTCACAGCGCTTTTCCAGGATCTCGAAGAGAATCTTCACCTCGCGCTCGTCGCTCAGGGTGTGGAGCAGGAAGTCGTCCAGAATAAGGAGAGCAGATCCACAGATCCTCTTCAGACGTTTTTGGTACTTCATGTAGTCGGCGGCCTTAAGCGCCACAAGTTGCTCCAGAAGGACTTCACAATGGTGGTATTCGACCTTGTAGTCGTTGCAAGCGACGATCCCGAGGGCCTTTGCCAGATAGGATTTGCCGCTGTCAGACGGCCCGAGGATACAGAGATTCATACCAGACGCAACGAAGTCAAGAGATGAGAGAGTCCCGGTAATGCCTCGGGGGAGATACTCGCGGTCGGCCGAATCGACACAACTGGAAAGCTCCTGCGGGCAGCCACGAAGATGGGCAGCGCGCAACCGGCTCTGGATGCGCTTGTTTATCTTCTTCTGGTACTCCGGCTCCACAAGCTTGGCAATAGCCATCAGCGGGTCAAGATGGATGAAGTCCGGTGAACGGAACAGTTCATCCAGCGTGGCGGACATTCCCGGAAGGCCCATATCATTCAGTTCAGTCACCACGGTGTTGAAAAGGGCTTTTCCTGTCAGCATTACTTACCACCGCCCTTTCCTTTGCTCTGCGCCAAGCTCTGGCTACGAGAAAGAAGCGTGTTAATGTCCGTGGCGTCGGCGCCCATGACGAAAGCACCCTTATTACGCTCGTCGTTCGCGGTGGTGTTGTAGCCGGCAGCCCCGAGATCGTCGGCAACGACCGGAATCGTGTTCTTGATGAAAGTATAGGTGGTTTTGCCCAGCTCGAGAGCCTGACGGCAAGTCTCCTCAAGCGCCTGCTTACTGTACTTTTTGCTGAAGCTCAGCACACCCTGACACATCCGGTAGGTCTGAACCTCCAGCTTGCGGCTGGAAAGGATGCACTTAATGACCTCCGCCGTGTTCGGCCCGATGGTCATGGCTCGACGAGTGAAATACGTTCCGTTCCATTCTGAGATTTCCCTGTAATTCTCCGGGAGATGGCTCGGATCGGTAGACCACTGGCTCCGGCTTGTGGCTCTCGGCCATTCGCAGATGAACTCGCCCTCTTTGGAGAAGATCCTGACCGTGGAAGTTGACGCCCGGATGAGGACTTCCTTGTGCAGGTAGGCGCGGTCTACGCTGTAGTAGGCGTTGTCGAAGCGGACGTGGTAATCCGAGGATACCTTCGCCAGCCTGCGTTCCATGTACTCATACGGCGCAGACGGAAGCGGCATGAGCTCCTTGCGCTCCTCTTCCCAATAGTAGCGCCGGTTATGCGGCTTCTTCGAGAACGGCGCGTTATTGAGCGCTTCCAAATGCCGCCAGAGGTCGCGGTTGAACTGCTCCAGGCTGAAATAGTCCATCTCCTCCATGTCATGGAAGAAGCCCTTTTCCAGAATCCCGACGGCGTTCTCAACAGAGCTCTTGTACTTGGGCTTTTTCACCTTGGCGGGCAAGATGACCGTGTGGTTGTGCTCGGCCCACTCGGCATAGTCCTTGTTCAGTTCCGGCGAGATCCAGTCCTTGTTGGCGATGACGGCCTGCTTGCAGTTGTCGCAGACGACCAACGCCGGAACGCCGCCGAAAAACCGGAGCGCATTGTTGTTAACGGCGATCCACTGCGGCTCCTTCGTGGAGACCATGCCCTCCGCATAGATGAACTGCGAATACGGCAGGATGGCCACAAAGACAACGATCTCCATGAGCTCGCCGGTGAGATGATCGACCATCTGGAAGGTCTTCCCGGCGAAATCCACCTCCATCTTCTGTCCGATGACAGCATTGAAGTGAAGCGTTTCCTTGTTTTCCTCGCACCACTTGGCGTAATTCTCACAGAATTGGCGGTAGGAATAGAACTTCAGCCCACCGTCACGGCATCTCTTTGAATACCGGTTCCAGAGAACGATGAGCGTCATGTTTTGCCGGGAAGACATAGCCTTAGAAACGGCTTCGTAATCCGGCAGCTCATAGGTTAGATCACGGGGGCGGACTGGCGCGTCTGAAACATAGACGGCTGCCGCAATGCCGTAATTCGTGATCCCTTGCGGAAGTGGATAGCTGAGCGTCTTGCACGCTTTGAAGGCGCGGAGAAAGTCGTTGACGCCGGATTTGCTGACACCGAGCGACTCGGCGATCTGCGCCCCGCTCATTCCGAGCGCAAAGTGTTTTGTAATGATGTCTTTGTAATCTAACATGCATTACCCTCCCAATGATGTATTTCCGCATAGCGGATAACACCATTATGAAGGGTTTGCAAAGTTCTTCAATAACGTAATCCGGCCGGCCGCTGGCAGACCGCATCGCGGCCGTTTAGCTCCGCATCAGCGGCCGCTGGCCGCCGCAATATGCAGGCGTAGAGGTAATGGCAGAAAACGTGCATGACAGCATAACATGGGACGCTTTATATAGCTAGGCAACGAAGAGATTTGCGGAAGCAGATTTTTTCACGATGAACGCGGAGTATAAGACCCCCTTGGATTGCAAAGAAAACGCTGGATGACCGACGGATTCCCATCCTTCCCTATACGAATCACCATTACAAGCGTGACACATGCAAGCCACAGGAATACGAATACGACCCGAAAGAGGACCTCATTATCTGTCCCCACAGTGGGATATTGAGACACACGATAACGGACAAAGAGGGAAAGAGAACATGCCGGAGCAATATATAGCACTGTAAGAGACGTCCCCTTCAAGGTGATGTGCGGTGCAAACGAAAAGGGGCAGAAGCTTCTGAACACACACATATCTGGCAAATCTTGTGGGCAGCTGCGGACGATGGAGCGAGG